>DAOUQF010000021.1 GCA_030625815.1 Eubacteriales bacterium | reverse complement strand
TCATCCTGAGCCAGGATCAAACTCTCAGTAAAAATGTTTCTTACCATTTCTGGCGTTTCATTTGTTTCATACTTCTTCATTGACCAAAAGGTCAAATTCGAGGCTGTCATGTTCAGTTTTCAAAGATCATTGCCGCTCTTTAGCGACTTAACCAGTTTATCAAGAATTAAGCGATTTGTCAATGGTTATTTTTAACTCTTTTTCAAATTTCTTTGAATCAGGATCAAAAGCCCAAATCAGACAAATAATCTAAAACCTGAAAAACGTTGGAATTTCAATGTTTCCAGTGTTGCTCTTGCTTTGGCAACTTGTTAAGTATAGCATTCGACAACTACCGTGTCAACAATTTTTTTACCCTTTTTCAACGCCTTTACACTGTCAGTTTTTTCTAAATTCAATGTCACTTCTCAGCCTACCACTAGTGGTGCTTTTGTTCATTTTTCATCTATATATAGTAGAAAGAATCACAAAATAAAATGCACCTTCCCTTGCAGACAAAAGTCTAGCATTGAAAGCGCATGATATTTTGAAATTCTAATTTTCTGTTCGCATCAATTCCTTTCGGAATTTAGCGATTATTCTTTTTTCCAATCGAGAAACTGTCATTTGAGACATCCCCAAATCTTCCGCAATGCGCACCTGGGTTTTTTGTTGAATATATCTCTCTTTCAGAATCGTTTTCTCAATCTCCGTCAATTTCTCCATAGCCCTCAATAAGAAGTCTTGGTTTTCAAAGCGTTGGAAGTTCCGATCGTCTTCTCCCAAAAATAAAGATAAATTCAGATCCTTGTCTTCGCTATCGGAATCAAAGCTTGATTCCAAGGAATGAAGGTTATAGACATTGCTCGCTTCCATGGCTTCCAATATGCTCTCTTCCGATACGCCAAGATACTCGGAAATATCTTGAACCGTTGGCGGGCGATGCAGTTTTTGCCCCAGATCAAGTTTCGCATTATTGATCTTCTTCGATAATTCTTGAATCCGTCTTGGAACCCGAATTGACCATCCCTTGTCTCGGAAATACTTCTTGATCTCTCCAATAATCGTCGGGGTCGCGAAACTCGAAAACTCAAAGCCCTTTGTCAGATCATAACGATCGATCGCATAGATCAATCCCAAGGAAGCGACCTGATAGATATCTTCATACTCGATCCCTTTATTTGCATATTTCTTCGCGAGAATTTCCGCAATATAAAGATTGCGGCGAATCAATTCATCGCGAATCGCCGGATCTCTAGATTCTGCATATTCTCGAAACAAGTTCTGAATAATTTCTTTGTTTTTGCGATAATTCGGACGATCCTTTGCTCTGACCATGGTTAGGCCTCCAATCTCCGAGACATTTCGATCCGCACCCGACCATTTTCTTGTGCTACGATAAAATCATCCATTAAAGTCTCAACGATTAATCGACTCATCTCTAATCCACTGGTAGTCAATTCATCTAATTCATTTTCAACCTCTACAGATACCTCCATGCGCAACAAATCTCCATCTCGCAGAAATCCAATTGCTAAAAATTCCGCCTGTACCGCTGCAAGCTGAATACATTGGTTGCAAACCTCTCCCAAACAAACCTTGATATCGTCAATTGCCTCGATATCAAAACCCATTAGAGATGCCAAAGAAGAAGACACCAATCGATTCATGCTCACATACTCAGCTTTCACAGGAACGCGCAAGTCAATTCGATCCATATTATGCCCCCTTGATATTAAACGGCTTATCTAAAGCAGTAATGGTGAATAACTTATGGATATTTGGATTTAAACCTGTAATGGTAATGCTCAGGCCTTTTTCTCTCATCCTCTTCAGTCCGCCAATTAAAACACCGAGTCCTGTCGAATCAATATAATCCAGTTTTTCTCCATTGATCACGAGATTTTTCTTCGTGTTCTGGATCACAGAGAACAATTCTTCCTTGAATGCTGGTGCAGAATATACATCAATTTCTCCAATTGGAACAACCTGAACAAACTCTTCTGCAGTTTTAACTTCGATTTGTAAATTCATTGGCAACCACCCCTCACTTATTCATTATCAGAATCTTCTGCTTCCGTCAACTCTTCTGCGATAATTTCTTGCAAATCTTCTTCATCCTCTGATTCCTCAAAGGCAACCTTCGCAATGGAAACCACTTGATCCGATTCATTGACATGCATGATGCGAACCCCTTGGGTGCTTCGTCCAATCACAGAAACCTCTTCACAAGAAAGGCGAATCACAATGCCTTCCTGGCTGATTACCATCAGGTCTTCCTCATCCGTTACCAGCTTGGCTCCGATCAATCGACCCGTTTTATCGGTCACCTTATAGGTAATCAATCCCTTGCCACCACGATTTTGCGGTTTATACTGATTGAGTTTTGTTCGCTTTCCATATCCAAACTCACTTAAAACCAATAGGGTTTGTTCTGGATCGTCGACAATATTCATTGAAACCAAGAAATCATCATCATCCAATTGGATCCCCTTAACACCAGTAGCTGTACGACCCATTTCGCGCACCTGCTTTTCCTGGAATCGAATGGCTTTTCCCTTTGACGTGGTCAACATCACTTCGGAATTTCCCGACGTCATTTTCACATCAATCAACTCATCATCTTCTCGAAGATTGACGGCTCTCAAACCATTTCTGCGAATATTGGTAAAATTTGTCAGCGGTGTTTTCTTGACGATCCCTTTCTTGGTAGAAAAGATCAATCCAGCCGTTTCTTCTGGCTTATAAACCGCCAAGAGATTCGTTACGCGTTCACCTGGATCCAATTCCAACACATTAACGACAGCTGTACCCTTCGCAGTTCGAGTCGCCTCTGGAATATAGAAGGCTTGTTTGGAATAAACCCGACCCGTGTTGGTAAAGAATAGCAATTCAGCATGGCTCGATGTAATCAAGATATTTTCAACAAAATCCTCGTCCCTTGTGGTCAAGGCTTTCATTCCCTTTCCACCTCGCCGCTGCGTGCGATAGGTGTCTTCCGCAATCCGCTTGATATAGCCAAAATGCGTCAAGGTAATCACGACTTCTTTTTCTTCGATCATATCCGCCAGCAAAATATCATTGGCAGACGGTTGTAATTTTGTTCGTCGATCATCGCCAAATTTATCTCGGATTTGGATCAACTCTTCTTTTATGATGTCATACACCATCTCTTCGCTTGCCAGAATTTCTTTATAATACTTGATCTTCACTTGCAATTCCGCAAACTCAGTTTCAATTTTATCTCGTTCCAATCCTGTCAATTGACCCAATCGCATATCAACAATGGCTTTTGATTGCACCTCAGTCAAGCCGAATCGCTCCATCAATCGTTCCCTTGCTTCGCTTCGATCATTTGACGCGCGAATCAATTTCACGATCTCATCAATATGATCCATCGCAATGCGCAAGCCTTCCAAAATGTGCGCCCGCTCATTTGCTTTTCGAAGATCGAATTTTGTGCGACGAACCACAATATCTTGTTGATGACGCAGATAATGCTGCAGCATCTGTTTCAGAGTCAAGACCTTGGGTTCGTTGTGAACCAAGGCCAGCATGATAATGCTGAAGGTGTCTTCCATCTGCGTATGCTTATACAAATTATTCAATACAATATTCGCATTTGCATCCCGACGCAATTCAATAACCATGCGCATGCCTTCTCGGTCTGACTCATCTCGTAAATCTGTGATTCCATCAATTTTCTTGTCACGAACAAGATCCGCGATCTTCTCGATCAAACGCGCTTTATTCACTTGATACGGGATCTCGGTAACAACGATGCGATGTTTCCCGTTATTCATTTCCTCGATTTCAGACTTGGCACGCACACGAACCTTGCCTCGGCCTGTGCGATATGCCTCCCGTATCGGCTCCATCCCATTGACGATGGCGCCCGTTGGAAAATCAGGTCCTTGAATATCTTCCATCAGCATGTCAATGGTTGCTTCCGGGTCATCGATCAAGGTAATGCAGCCATTGATGACTTCTCGCAGATTATGAGGCGGTATGCTCGTTGCCATGCCGACAGCAATACCATTGGTTCCATTAACCAGTAGATTCGGGAAACGACTCGGCAAAACCGTAGGTTCTTTCAAGGTTTCATCGAAATTCAATCGATAGTCCACTGTCTCTTTTTCAATATCCCGAAGCATCTCAGCTGTAATCTTCGCCATTCGTGCTTCTGTATAACGCATGGCTGCCGCTCTGTCGCCATCCACGGATCCAAAGTTTCCGTGACCGTCAACCATCATGTATCGGCTGGAAAAATCTTGCGCCAATCGCACCATGGCGTCGTACACGGCTGTATCGCCATGGGGATGATACTTACCCAAAACGTCGCCGACAATCCTGGCGGACTTTCGATGCGGCTTGTCGCTTGGTAGATTCAGTTCATGCATCGCATACAAGATTCGTCGATGCACGGGTTTCAACCCGTCTCGAACATCCGGAAGTGCACGGGATACAATGACACTCATGGCATATTCAAGATAGGACTTTTTCATTTCGCTTTCTATATTAATCGGTATAATACGATTTTCTTCCATCTCAGCCGATTCCCCCTTGCCTAGATATCCAAGTTCTGTACGTATTTTGCGTTTTTATTGATAAATTCTCGTCTTGGTTCGACCTTGTCTCCCATCAAACGAGAGAAGACTTGATCTGCAAGTGCCGCATTTTCCAATTCGACTTTCAACAGAATTCGGTTTTCCGGATTCATCGTCGTCGACCACAATTGTTCAGGATTCATCTCACCCAAACCTTTGTATCGCTGAATCGAATAACCGACTCCACCCATTTCTTCTCGAATAATGGTTGCCAATTCCTTATCGGAATAGGCGTATCGCTCCATCTTCCCCTTTTTCACTTTATAAAGCGGCGGCTGCGCAATAAATACATGCCCCTCTTCAATCAAGGGCCTCATATATCGATACATGAAAGTTAATATCAATGTGCGAATGTGGGCGCCATCCACGTCGGCATCGGTCATGATAACAACCTTGCCGTATCGCAAACGCTCAAGATTGAATTCTGAGCCAATCCCGCATCCAAAAGCGGTAATCATGGCTCTGATCTCCTCAGAAGCGAGAATCTTGTCCAATCGTGCCTTCTCGACATTCATAATCTTCCCTTTTAAGGGAAGAATGGCTTGAGTTCTGCGATCGCGCCCTTGTTTTGCCGAGCCCCCCGCAGAGTCCCCTTCCACCAGGTATACTTCTGTCTTGGTCATATCCCGTTCGGAACAATCCGCCAATTTGCCGGGAAGGCTGGTGTTTTCCAACACACTCTTTCTTCGCGTCAAATCCCTTGCTTTTCTTGCCGCTTCACGGGCGCGCAAGGCCTGCAAAGATTTCTCGATAATCACCTTGGCTTCCCGTGGGTTTTCTTCCAAGAAATTGCTGATTCCTTGAGAGACAACAGAATCGGTAATTCCACGAACCTCGCTGTTGCCCAGCTTGGTTTTTGTCTGCCCCTCAAATTGCGGATCGGGATGCTTCACCGACAGCACTGCAGTTAATCCTTCTCGAATATCATCACCCGCCAGATTCTTGTCGGATTCTTTCAAGAAGTTCTTTGTACGCGCATAGTCATTGATAGCCCGCGTGATGGCTGTTCGAAATCCCACCAAATGGCTTCCGCCTTCATGGGTGTTGATATTGTTTACGAAGGTGTATACATTCTCTTTATACTCCGTTGTAAATTGCATGGCAATTTCAATTGAAACCCCCGACTCAATTCCCTCTGTATAAATCTTCAATTCATGAAGAGGCGTCTTGTCTTCATTGATATAATCGACAAAGGATTTAATGCCGCCCTCATAATGAAATTCCTGTACCTTCGGTTCTTCATCGCGAAGATCGGTAATGCTGATAAAAAGCCCGCGATTCAAAAACGCCATTTCTCGAAGTCGATGTTCCAGGGTGTCATACTCATACACCGTTGATTCAAAGATTTCTTCGTCGGGCCAAAAACTGATGGCCGTGCCGGTTTCCTCGGTTTGTCCGATCACCTTTAGTTTTTCTTCCGGAATTCCGCGGTGGTATCGCTGAAAATAGATATTCCCGTCTCGTTTTACCGTCACTTCCAATGTTTTTGAAAGAGCGTTGACAACAGAAAGACCAACACCATGCAAGCCCCCTGAAACCTTATAGGCGTCATTGTCGAATTTTCCGCCGGCGTGAAGCACCGTCAATACGGTTTCCACCGTCGAAATCCCCGTCTTTGGATGCAATTCCGTTGGGATTCCAATCCCATTATCAAGAACTGTAATGGAATTATCCGCGTTAATTAATAGAACAATGCGGTCACATCTGCCCGCCAAGGCTTCATCAATGGAATTGTCTACAATCTCGTAAACCAAATGATGAAGGCCGCGAGGACCTGTGCTTCCAATATACATCCCTGGTCGTTTTCGTACCGGATCTAGCCCTTCCAATACCTGAATTTGTGCGGCACCATATTGTTGCTCTGCCATTGTAACTCCCCTTTCACACCCGATTGATCCGATGAAATAAAGTCATCGATGCAATCGAGGATTCGTAAATATAAATCTCAGACAGACCTGAGGTTTTTTCCCTTTGCACAATTACGAGTGTTTTAATATCGCCCTTTGATCCATGTACCACGCCGCCCTTTTTCCGAACAGCCTCATAGAGATTCAAATTCTGCTGCTTTTCGCAAAAACCTTGATAGTCAAAAATTCCAATGATTGAATCATAGGGCAAATAAATCTGATTCTCCAATGCTACAATCATAAGAAATCCTCTCTGTTCACCTTCCCGTTTTGAATATAAAAAATGGTTGGGTTCAAGTGTTGAATACTCTTCATCACTGTATTGTCAGCAGTGGTTATGATGGTTTGAAAGGACCGAAACGTTTCAATAAGAAATCGCCTCCTTTTCGCATCCAGCTCGGACAATACATCATCGAGAAGCAAAACCGGCTTTTCATGGAATATTTCCTCCACTAAATGTATTTCCGCCAATTTCACCGACAAGGCAATCGTACGCTGTTGTCCTTGAGACGCGTAAACACGGGCATCCTTTCCATTGATTAAAAATATGATATCGTCACGATGAGGACCGATTAAACTCGTGCCCTTTGTTCGTTCTTCATTCTTCATGACTCCCAATTGTTTCTCGAAATCTTGATGGATCGCTTCCAGTGATTTTCCCTGCACACCTGATTCGTATACCATGACCAATTCTTCTTTATGATCTGATATCTTTCCATGCAGATCTTTCGCGTATCCTTCCCATTGCGCCAAAAACTCTTGCCGAGTTTTTATGATTCGACTCCCTAAGTCAATCAATTGCGCTGTATATACCGTAAGAATCTTTTCCTTTTCAGGATCGTACGCCACCATCTTGAGCAGTAAATTTCTTTGCTTCAAAACCCGTTCATACTGCTGCAGTTTATTCGCATAAACCGGCTTCAGTTTGGACAGCTCTCGATCTATAAAATCTCGGCGATCCTTCGGAGATCCCTTCACCAATCGCAAGTCCTCAGGAATAAAGGCGATGACATATAACAGTTCATTCAGTTCTTTGATTCGATCAACCGCCAAGCGATCGATTCTCACCTTTTTAGTGCCTTCTTTCACCAATTTCGCTTCCAGCAAATGATGACCGTTTCCCCGTTCCAGCTCCAAACCGATATAACTCTCCGGCTGATCAAAAGCGATTAAGTCACGATCCTTGGCTTTGCGAAATGATTTTCCATACGAGAGATAATGAATGGCTTCCAGAAGATTCGTTTTACCTTGGGCATTTTCCCCGTAAAAAATATTAATTGTTTTTCCCAATTCACATCGGAGCAGCCGGTAATTCCGATAATGAATCAAATGAATCTTCCGAATTCTCACATTTTCCTCCTAGACGCATATCTGATTCATTATATCATTTTCTGCATTAAATAGAAAACGACCTACTGAACTTCGTAGGTTTCGTTTTCAAATTGAATGCGATCGCCGCTATATAGTTTTTTTCCTCTTTGGGTACAGACTTCTCCATTGACTTCCACAAGACCGTCTTGAATCAAGATTTTTGCTTCCCCGCCTCCTTGAACCAATTCCGCGAACTTTAAAAACTGATCCAATTTAATATAAGGCGTCTTAATTTTTATTATTTTCATCCTTTGCTCCTTCACTTGTTTTTCCTCTTTTATTATATCATTTATTCCGCAATTTTCGGGGAGAATCTTTCCAAAATTGACTGAGTCATGGTCGATTCATTTTTCCCGTACCACCCCACCATAATCAATCCTTTCATAATGCTAGAAATGCAGATCGCCCACCAGATTCCATTCAATCCCAAGGATGGGATTAACAGCAAGGCCAATGGAATTCGAAGGGCATTTCCTCCGATCCCAATAATCGCTGGCGGCATGGTTTTTCCCAATCCGTTAAATGCCCCCGCCGTGGTAATCTCGAGACTCATAAATACCTGAGAAAAGGCAAGGATTTTCAAGTAATCAATCCCAAGAGACAGAGCTTCCGATTCGGATAAAAAAACAGAAAAGATCGGTTCTGCAAAAAAGAACAAAAGAACCGTTGCCAAAATTCCAAGGCCAAACATCATCGACAAAGCGGAACGAACCCCTTCTTTTACGCGACCAATCTCCATCGCACCTGCATTTTGACCGGTAAATGCACTGACCGCGACCTGAAACCCCGATGCAGTCATCCAAGAGATTGATTCAATTTGAGAACCAACCTTTTGCACAGCAATAGCTGTTGGCCCCCATTGCGCGATAACGCGGGCAAGAATCATCGCAATCAATGTGAATACCCCACTTTGCACGGAAACTGGAAATCCCAAGCGAAGAATATCCTCAGCAATCTTTCGATCGAATCGACCGAAATAAAAAAACGGACTCAAGAAACTTCCTCGTCTTGCAAAGACAATCAAAAAGCAAATAACAACCAAGGCTTGCGCAGTGACCGTCGCAATCGCAGCGCCAAGAACTCCCATGCCGGCAAAATTTCCAACTCCAAAGATCATTAAAGGATCCAAAATCATATTTGCAACCAATCCCAAGGTATTGATCAAAAATGGGGTTCGACTGTTTCCGCTTCCATTCATGATCCCTGTAAAAATCGGCGGCAAAAATGTAAAAGGCATACAGACAGCCATCACTTTTAGGTACACAATGGCGTTCGTCTCGACTTGCAGATCTCCCAATTGGAAAAAACGAACCAAGGAAGAGCGGAATATGATCAATAGCACGCCAAAGATCGCGCCATTGATCACGGCGATCTTCACGGCATTTCCCGCCACTTGTTCTGCCTTTTCATGATTTCCTGCCCCAAGATATTGCGCCACCAATACCTCTGCTCCAATTTTTGACAAAATAATGATCGCAAAGGAGAACCAAATAAAGAAACCAGCTGTTCCCACGGCAGCGACTGACGACGACCCCAAGTGTCCAATCCAAAACATATCTATCAAATTATATGCCATCTGTAAAAAACTGGTTGCCATAATCGGTAAAGCCAGCTTCAAAAGGGTTGTTGAGACCCTTCCCTTTGTTAAACCATGCTGCATAATACACCCCTTTCCCCGTGAAAAAAAGAAAGCCATTCGGCTTTCTTTTTACCAATACATATCTGTCAATTTTCGTAATCCAATAGGCTCCAACAATCGAAAACAACGGCCGTCGTAGGTAATATATCCCTCTGCTTTCAATTCCTTCAACACATTGGTGATAGTCACCCGCGAACATCCCACGGTATCTGCCAGTTCCTGATGGGTATAAACATATTCAATCGTTGAGGGTTCACGGGTATCATTGCCATGCTGCGCTGTAATTTCCAAAAGCGTATCACTGATGCGCGCCTTTACATCCAACAAAATAGTTCTTGCTGATTTTAGCATCAAAATGCGATATTTTCTTGTAATGGAATGAATAAAATGGCGATACAAGATAGGCCTTTCTTTCAAGACCATCTCTACAAGCGCTCTTGAAACAACCGAGGCTTCGCTGTCTTCCAACACCTTTGTGATCATAATGGTCGGTGATCCATCAAAATAATCCATCTCTCCGAAGATGGTTCCCCTCCGGAGACGAAACAGGGAGCACTCTTTTCCGTTGCGATTGATTAGCACTTGCTTGAAATATCCATTTAAAACAATATAAATTTCATCTGCGCTTGCCGGATGAATAATTTCACCTTTTTTAAAATGACGTCGGTTTCCCAATGGAGCTAAATGTTTGAGATAAAACCGACTCATCTCTTGCTGCAATTTCTCGTCAAATAATACATTTCTCATATTGTTTTTTTCCATAAAGAACCCTCCCTCTTGACAGTATATCAAAAAGGAGGGTCTTTTTCACTTCTTCATAAATTCTCGCCATGCTCCGTTGGGAATTGGATGTAATTGATCATCCTGATTCAACTCTGCCTCTGAATTATATCGATAAACATAGGCTTCAATCTCTTGATTTTCCAACAGTATGGATTTCACAACGCGTATATACTGACTCTTCTGCTTCTTGGATTCAGAAAAACTTTCCATTTGATCCAATTCACAAACAATCTTTTGAAAATTCTTGACCCAAATCACTTCTCCGTAAACAGACTCCGTTCCTTCGATCAAAGCGGGAAATCCCTTATTTTCAATATGATACAGCCGTCCATTTGTCTTTCCCGGTTCTCGGCGAATCACTTTTCCCTTTAGGTATTTTTCTTCATTCCAAAATCCCTGCATCAAGGATCCATACACAAAAAATGGTTTTTCCATCACTTCACCTAACAAATTTTGCCTTCCGCAATTTTAATGTCTTCTCGATTTTCAACAGCAGCCTCAATCATTGCCTCTAATCCCTTGGCAATATTCTCAACGCTCATGGATGGCATATTTCGCTTCTCCACCACTTGTTCAACAATATAAGGCACATGGATAAATCCGCCTCGAATCGTTGGAAACTCTTGATGAATCAAATACATCAATCCATACATCAGATGATTGCAAACAAAGGTTCCGGCCGTGTTGGAAACACTTGCAGTCAGATTTTGTTTTCGAACATTTTGAACCATCGCCTTGATGGGAATATTGGCAAAATACGCAGGCTCGCCATCCACAAAGATCGGCTCATCAATGGGTTGGTTTCCTTCATTGTCGGGAATCCGCGCATCGTCCAAATTGATCGCAACTCTTTCTACCGTTAAATCGAATCTTCCCCCTGCTTGTCCAATACATAAAACAATTTCAGGTTTCTCCGCTTCGATATTCCGTTTCAACTCTTCAATCGATTTTTTAAAAACCGTCGGCACTTCCACCTTGACGATTCTTGCGCCGGCAATTTCATCGGGCAATCGCTTGACTGCTTCATAAGCCGGATTAATAGATTCTCCTCCAAATGGATCAAATCCTGTTACCAAAACTTTCATTTGTCTTCCCCCTGAATTTTTAGAATGCCCACACATACATCAAAACAATATGAGTTGCCAATAATAACAAGGCAATCGGCACCTGTGAAATAATTACGCGATACTTGTTCTTAGTCTCCAACAAGGCTGCCGGCACAATATTGAAGTTTGCCGCCATTGGCGTCATCAGCGTTCCGCAATAGCCTGCAGTCAACGCCAAAGCGCCTGCAATCGCCGGATTGGCTCCCATTGCATATACAAAAGGCATACCGATTCCCGCTGTAATCACGGCAAATGCAGCAAAAGCATTTCCCATAATCATCGTAAACACTGCCATACCAACACAATACGCGATTACTCCGCCAAGAATATTGCCTTCGCTTAAGACGCCGGCAATGCCGCTAGAGATGACTTCACCAACGCCTGCCGCTGCAAATAATGATCCCAAAGCAGCCAGCAATTGCGGCAAGATACTTGCAGATCCAACTTGAAGCAAAAGACGAGACCCGTCATAACCAAATTGCTTGGGTTTTTCTTTGGTCATAATCATTGCAATAATTGTTGCTCCAAGAGCACCAACTCCCAAACCGACAAGTCCGCCTAATGATTTAAACACTTGTGCGACAAAGAAGGCAACCACACCAATGGTCAAAGCGGGAATAAAAATCTTGTTTTTCATTCGATCCGCACTCTTTTGACGCACATCATCCGCCGCATTTGCCAAAGAACCGAAAGTCACTCGTTTGATTGCTGTCAATACACCCATCAATAAAAGCATTACGCCAACGATCGGTGCAGGAATGTATTTTCCTACGATGAAAATTGCTCCGAACAAGAACCAAAACAAGGCTGTTTCTTTTCCGTGAGGATGCTTATCGTCTTTCAACGCGTAAACCGCTGTTATGATCGAAACCAAACCAGCAAGAACATAAAAGATTTCTAATAATAATGATTTCATTTATTTTACCTCCGCTGCAGGTTTCCCTGATTTTTTTGAATTTAATTTCTTTGCAATTCGACGATCCAATAAATAGTTTTGAATCGCGCTATAGACTAAAGCGATAATTGCAATTGGAATGGAGGCTTTCGATACCGCAAACGGTGTCACTTCAACACCCAATTCTCCCAAAGTACCAACAATCAATAAGACGCCACCAGCCGCAACAAATACATTTTGTCCAAAAAAGTTGCCCAAGTTTTCGGATCCAGCTGAATAACCCTTGATGATATCTTCCGTCTCCTCATCTACTTCAGTAAAATTCTTTTCAGCCGCGCCATAGGCCATGGGATTCACCAAGGGACGAATAAACTGAACATGTCCGCCTAAACGAAGAGAAAACGCCGCTGCCAATTCACGAATTACATGATAGGTTGTTAAAACCTTGCCCGTTGTAACGGATTTCATGTTTCGTATCAAATCTGCCGCCCGCTCCCGCAAACCGCTGCGTTCCAGAATTCCGATTACAGGAAGTGTCAATAAGAATAATGACATATAACGAGTTTTGATAAATGCCTCACCAATTACTGTAAGAATCTCTACAAATCCCAATCCACCGACAAGACCTGTAATAACGCCCGCGACCAAAACCACGGCAATCGTGTCAAATTTCATAATAAAACCAATAACAATAATAAGTACTCCAATTAATTTGATCAAAGTTTTCTCCTCCTCTTATTTTAAGATCAGCTTTATTTTATGACACTTTTGTAATGGATTCTGTAAACCAGACTACAAAAAAAGACTGGAAATCATTTTCCTTGATTTCCAGCCCTCCGATTTTCTATAAACAATCAATCAATTCCATGGGATGCTCGATCAGCTTTGCGTCTTTCTTTTGTGAGAGGTGATCGCGATCCCGATAGCCCCACGTCACCAAAACAATCTGCATGCCTGCATTTTTCCCAGTCCTATAATCCGTTAAGGAATCTCCGACAAATAGGCAATTTTCCGGTTCAACCCCTGCCTGTTTTGCAATCTCCAGGGTGAAGTGCGGATCTGGCTTCTTGGTTTCTTCTGAACGGTATCCTATGACATCGACAAAAGAATGATCTGGAAAAAGAGCTCGAACAATTCCAGTTGCCGCTGCTTGCGGTTTATTGGTATGAACGGCAATAGAAATTCCACGATTCTCCAATTCTAAAAACAGGTTTTCAATTCCCTCATAAGGTTTTGTTTTATTCGTCATTCTTTTTTCATAATAGTCTTTAAATTTTTCAAACGCTTCCGCGGTTTCAACTTGTCCGTTTTTCCCAACAGGAAGCGCTCGTTCCAGTAATTTAAATCCGCCATGTCCAACCATTTTTTTTATGGCCGCAACATCATGGATTGGATATCCATATTCCTTGAGGACATCATTGGTGGCATCCCTCAAATCCTCCAAGGTATTAATCAAGGTACCATCTAAATCAAAAACTACACATTGAATCATGCTTTCAAGTCCCCTCTCATTTCTATTTTCCCTTATTATACACAACACTCTCTTTCTTCAGTCAAGACTTATTCCACCCGTTCATTTTTGGGTACAAGTCTTTCATTGACCCAAAAATCAATCCACCAAGCAAGGATACTCGGTATGAAATAGAGAAAAGAAAGGTTCACTCGAATCACAAGAAACAAAGCAATCCCCATGCTGCCCAATAACAGAAGTGAAGGAACCAGATTTGAATGAGCAACTCGAAAACTCTGAATCAGAATATCTTTGACACTTGCCTTTTGTCGAATACACAAGGGAAAGAAATAAATTCCTATAAGAATCACTTCCAACGCCAATACGCCATACAGAGGAATAATCCAGTTTGCAAAGTTGCCAAAGAGAATATGACCATAATAAGTTGCTAAGAAAAGACTGAAGACAAACAAGATCTGAATCCCCCAGATTAGCGTTCCTTGCTTCCAGAAGGTTTTTATCCCTTGCCAATAGATCCTTAAGAGGGATCTCTGATCTTTTTTCATCCCATAGCGAATACTATAAAATAAAGCCATGGTTGCTGCTCCCGTACCGATTCCGAAACTGATAATTGATGTAAGGATCCAAAGAAAATTTAAAATCATCCAATCAAAGATTCGATTTCCCCAGAATACAAATGCGCTTTCCTTATCCTTCCCCATACGCTCCTCCAAAAAAAACACCGAAATTCAAATGAATTCCGGTGAATCGATTAATCTGCAATTCGAACTGGCAAAACCAGGTAGGTATACCAGTCATCATTCACAGGACGAATAATTCCTGGATTGACATTGGAAACAAAATGCATATAAATCTCATCCTGATCGATGACTTTCAAACCATCCAGTAAATACTTCGTACTGAATGCAATCAACAAGTCGTCGCCTTCTAATTCAATGGGCAAACACTCTTCGACATGGCCCAATTCCGAAGTGGAACGAACCCACATTCCTTTATCAGAAATATCTAATTTCACCAAATTATTACGCGATTCCCTGGCCAATAAAGACGCTCGTTCAATGGAATCCCGAAACAACCGTGTATTCACTTTAACTCGAAGGCGGTGATCACTTTGAATGATATCCTTATAATTCAAGAATTGACCATCCAATACACGAGAAATCACTTCCGTCTCTTCCAGTTCAAAACGTACATGATGAGAAGACGCTTGAATTAAAACAGGTTCCCCATCATCCCCTAGAATTTTCACGACTTCTTGCAGGGTTTTGGATGGAATGACTACTTTTACTTGATCTTGGGTATCGACAACAGCATGTTTATATGCAAGACGATAGGCGTCTAAGGCAACCATTGAAAGCTCGCCGCCTTCAACTTCCAATAATTCTCCTGTTAAGATCGGGCGTGTTTCATCATTGGCAGTTGCAAAGATCGTTTGACGGACCATGTTTTTCAACAAATCCGTTTGAATCGAAAATGATTGAAAGCTTTCCAATGTTGGCAATTGTGGATAATCATCTGCGGGTGACCCGACAATGGTAAAGTTTGAAAAATCACTGACGATATTCACATGATAATTGTCTTCAATGGTAATTTCAACTTCGTCCCCAGGCAGCTTACGAATGATATCCCCAAAAATTCGAGCGTTGATAACCACTCGACCTTCTTGATAAATGGTTGCAGGGATCTTGGTTCTAATGCCTAATTCAAGGTCTGTTCCTGTTAAGATCAAGGATTCTTTATCAGTTTCAATCAGAATTCCAGTCAGTACAGGCAAGGTTGTTCTAGATGCGATGGCTTTTTGGACAATAGCAATAGATTTGATTAATTGACTGCGTTCAATGATGAATTTCATCGGAGAATCGCCCCCTTATAAGTATTATAAATAAAGAGTAATAACAGTAGTAAGGCCTGTGAGTATGTGGATAAGTGGATGAACGATAGAAAAAAACAATAACACAGGTGTGGATAAGATGTTCATACTGTGTAAAAGCTATTCCATGTTATCCACAAGTTATGGTGTTTTTATCTTTTCGATCAAGGTTTCAATCTCCGCGGAGAAGGATTGATCGTTTTTTATGAGTTGAGAAATCTTATCGCATGCATGAATCACTGTGGTATGATCACGGCCGCCGAATTCTTCCCCAATCTTTGGTAAAGAGAGATCGGTTAGGTCGCGAACCAGATACATGGCAATTTGTCGTGGAAATGCGATCGCTCGAGATCGTTTTTTAGAATTATAATCTTCCATGCGGATATGATAGTAAGCTGATACCACAGATTTAATCTCATTGGTATCTATTTTTTTTGCTGTTTTCTTGGAAATCATATCCCGAAGGGCTTCTTCGGCCAACTCATCCGTCATTTCACGGTTGGTAAGGGATGAATAGGCAACCACACGAGTCAAGGCGCCTTCCAATTCTCGAATATTCGAATGAATATGATTTGCGATAAAATTCAACACGCTGGATGGTACTTTTAAATGATCTTGTTCTGAACGTTTTCTCAGGATCGCAATTCTTGTCTCCAAATCGGGTGCCTGAATATCAGCAATTAAGCCCCATTCGAAGCGAGATCGAATCCGTTCTTCCAGTTTCGGAATTTCTTTTGGCGGGCGATCACTGGATAAGATAATTTGTTTATCCGCGTGGTGAAGCGCGTTAAAGGTATGGAAAAATTCTTCCTGGGTTCGTTCTTTTCCGGCAATAAATTGAATATCATCGACCAATAGAACATCAACGTTTCGAAATTTATTTCGAAATTCCTCATTTTTATCATGCTGAATGGCATTGATCAGTTCATTGGTAAATTCTTCGCTGGATACATAATAGACCGTCATCTTGGGATTTTGCTTTAAGATAAAATGTCCGATTGCATGCATCAAGTGAGTTTTCCCCAAACCGACACCGCCATAGATAAAGAGTGGATTATAGGCTTGAGCGGGTGCCTCGGCAACGGCCAAACTCGCTGCATGGGCAAATCGATTGGAATTGCCAATGACAAATTTATCAAAGGTATACTTGGGATTCAAGGTACTATTGGAAATGGGTTTTTCTTCGCTTAGCCGCCGCGAGTCAGGACCCTTGTCTTCAGAGGCCAGAGAAATTACGACTTCACATGCTTGATCAGAGATCTTGTTAAAGGCATTTTCAATGAGATGGCGGTAACGATCTTCTAAGATTTTCTTAGCAAAATCATTGTTGGTGCCGAGTTTTAATTGATTATTTTCGACACGCAAGGGCAATAGTGGCTCAAACCAAGTACTATAACTAACATCCGTTACTTCTGTTTGGATGAGTTTAAGGGTTTTGCCCCATAATTCTTCAAGTTGTTGAGTCATTGGAGATCCTCCTGATCAATTTATCCACACTCTTATTCACAAAAAATCGGAAAAAAAATCCCGACAGCGCGTGTCGGAAACTATCCACAAGAACCTTTGTTGGTTGTGAATAAGAGTCGAGTACTAGTAAAAAAATCTTGCATATCAACAAGCAATGCGATAGATTTGTACACAAGAAAAACCCCTGAAAACGGGGACGCACGATAGAAAATGTGGATAAACATCGAGTTATACACACTCTTATCCACAAATCAACCACAATGGGGAAGATCTTGATAACATATCCACAACGTATTCTTATGATACCAAAAACTAAGAAGAATCGCAATTGATTATCCACAGAAAATTAAATTGTGGATAGGGGTGCTGTTGATAACTATCCCCATGATTTTGTATTTCTCTTTTTTATTTATATCTCCACCCACTAGGGAATGTGGACGTTTATTTATTTTCAAAAATTTCCCTGATTTATATATATAGGAAAGAACCGCTAAATTTAGCGAAATTTCTTGACATCGAATGGAGCATTCTCTATAATAGACAGGTAATGGTACGAAATTGACGATAGCCTTGCGTTTAATCGTGAATGATATACGCATTAGGACAGGAGGTGCAATAATGAAAAGAACTTATCAGCCAAAAAAACGACAAAGATCTAAAGAGCATGGATTTCGTAAAAGAATGGCAGCGAAAAGCGGCAGAAACATTCTTAAAAGAAGACGAACAAGAGGCAGAAAAAAATTAACAGCATAACAAAGGTCACTTTTTAGTGGCCTTTTTATTCGATTATGGAGTATATGTCCAATGGGTACGATCTTGATGATCAAAAAAAGCCGTGAGTTTGCGAAGGTATATAGAAAAGGAAAGTCTCGAGCAAATCGCCTTTTGGTTTTGTATCAAAAGCCAAATGGAGAAAATGTTGCGCGGGTTGGATTTTCTATTTCAAAAAAAGTAGGCAATGCACCTGAGCGAAATCGATTAAAACGGGTATTGAAAGAGATTTACAGACAGAATGAGTATGATCAATTGACAGGCAGTGATCTGGTTTTTATTGTGAGAGCTAACGCTAATGGCGCATCGTATAAGGAACTTGAAAGCGCCATGGAACATATTATGCGGATTTCAAAGGTGAAGAAACGGTGAGATAATGAAATGGATTGCGATTCTTTTGATACGCGGGTATCAAAAATTCATATCGCCTATGCTGGGAAAAAACTGCCGGTTCTACCCGACTTGTTCACAGTATGCGATTCAAGCATATGAGAAATATGGTTTTTTTAAAGGCACATATCTTGCGATACGACGGGTATTGAAATGTCACCCGTATCATCAGGTGGATATGATCCACTAAAATAAGAGAATTAGGAGAAATGGGGACCCGATATGACAAACTTTCTGGCGACTTACTTAGGCAAGCTATTACATTTTATTTATACAGCGGTCAATGCAATCGGACTTGATTTTGGTTTTTTATCAGCCTTTTCGATTGCGATTATTATAACAACAGTTATATTTAAATTCTTGATGGTGCCATTGATGGGAAAGCAACAGAAATCAATGGTGGAAATGCAGCAGATTCAACCACACTTACAGGAGCTGCAAAAGAAGTATAAAGATGATCCAAAAACATTACAAGTGAAAACTGCGGAAATTTATAAAGAGCATGGGGTAAACCCCCTTGGCGGATGTTTGCCATTATTGATTCAATTTCCGATTATTATTGCCTATTTTGGGGTCATGAGAGATCCCATTCGATACGTTTTTGATGGAAATCAAGCGTTCTATGATTCATTAAATCATGCGTTTTTATGGGTGAAAGATATTAGTGTAGCTGAGAATTTTGTATTTGCGGATGGCGTTGTGAATGGTATTTCAATGGGAGGGCTTTCCCTGCCGTTGGTCGGAGCTGCAATTCCAGTAATGGCGTTGGTTGCTGCATTTACAACTTATTTGATGAGTAAGACGACGGCAGCGCAACAACAACCATCATCAGGCGGCGCGGACATGGCACAGTCCATGAATCGATCCATGATGATTATGATGCCTTTGATGATTTTCTGGTTTGCGTTGAACTATTCAGTTGGTTTGACAATTTACTGGACGATCAGCAATGTCTTCTCTGTATTCCAATACAAGTACTTCTACGCAAAATATCGAAAGCCTAAGGCTGAATAAACGTTGCGAAAGCGACGAAAGGCGGAGGACTGCGATGAGAGAAATTATCAAAACTGGTAGTACCGTAGAAGAAGCAATTGAAATGGCTTTAGAGGAATTGGATCTATTGTCGGAAGACGTTAGTGTGGAAGTGTTGGAAGAACCTGGCAAAGGCTTTTTAGGAATAGGCGGAAAAGAAGCAAAGGTGCGGGTGATCGCCGATAAGGATCCTGTTTTTATGGCAGAGCGCTTCTTAACGGAATTATTGGCACAGATGCAAATTCAAGCTGAAGTGGAAGTGGAACGGGAAGCTGGGCAACTCTACGTTGAAATCATTGGTGAGAATCATGATGATATGGGTGTGATTATTGGCAAGCGTGGCGATACCTTGGATGCGATTCAATATCTATTGAGTTTGATCGTGAACAAGAAAAGGGATCAATATATTCGTGTATTGCTGGACACGGAAAATTATCGTGAAAAACGGGAAAGAACCTTAATTGATTTGGCCAATAAAATGGCGAATAAAGCCGTGCGGAGAGGAAGAAGCGTAAAGCTGGATCCTATGAATCCATACGAAAGGCGAATAATTCATTCTGCTTTGCAATCCTTTGAGGGTATTTCGACATACAGCGTTGGGGACGAACCTTATCGACGCGTTGTAATTGACATCAAATAAGAAACCCAGATTGCTGGGTTTCTTTTTTCGTAAATTGGAAGGAAACGAGGAGAACAATGAAAGAAGCAACCATTGCTGCAATTGCAACTGCGCCTGGTGAGGCGGGGGTCGGAATTGTGCGCATTTCAGGAGAAGAATCGTTGCGGATTCTAACCAAGATCTTTTCACCGCAACGGGGAAGAAAAATCGGGAGTAAAGACAACCGGAGGATGGTTTTCGGTCGAGTTGAAGATCCAAAATCTTCGGAATTGATCGATGAAGCTTTGGCGGTTTATATGGCTGCCCCACAAACCTATACGAGAGAAGATGTCGTTGAGATTCAATGTCATGGCGGCATGGTTGCCGTGAAAAAAATCTTGCATCTTTGTCTTCAATCCGGCGCGGAGCTGGCGGGTCCTGGAGAATTCACCAAACGAGCTTTTTTGAATGGCCGATTTGACCTGACTCAAGCGGAAGCTGTGATGGAATTGATTTCCGCAAAGACCAATGCGAGCTATCAAAACTCATTGAAACAATTATCCGGCAATTTATCTGAACAGGTGTCTGGAATCCGAAGGGATCTCTTGGAGGTGCTGGCCAACATAACGGTGGCAATTGATTTTCCGGAGAATGAAGCGGAGGCAATCACCGTTCAGCGGATGAAGGGGTTCTTGGAATCGGCGCTAAAAGAGGTTGATCGATTATTAAGCACGGCGGAAACGGGAAGGATCCTGCGGGATGGTGTGAAAACCGTGATTTTGGGGAAACCCAATGTGGGGAAATCCTCCTTGATGAATGCGCTGCTTAGGGAGAATCGTGCGATTGTTACGGAAGTGCCGGGAACGACTCGCGATGCATTGGAAGAATATGTAAATCTTCACGGTGTTCCCCTGCGCTTGATTGATACAGCGGGGATTCGGGACACTGATGATCAGGTTGAGAAAATTGGAGTTGATCGAGCGGTTGACTGGGTGGGACGTGCCGACCTGTTGGTTGCAGTCTTCGACAAATCCTGTCAATTGGAGGAAGAAGACCATCGCGTACTCTCCTTGTTAAGTGAACGAAAAGCCATTATTTTGTTGAACAAGAGCGATTTGAAGGAAGTTATTTCCCGGGAAATAATGGCGAAGGAGGTTCCCAACGCGCTGATCATCGAAACCTCAATGGCTACGCAGCAGGGGTTGGAAACCTTTGAGAATGCAATCAAAGATCTATTCTTCCATGGAGGCATTGATTTGCAGCATGAAACCGTGATTTCGAATGTCCGGCACAAGAATTTGCTGGAAAAGACATCGGCAAGCATTCAAGAAGCCCTGCAAGCGATTGAGGCCGGGATGCCGGTGGATTGCTTCGAAGTGGATGTGAAGGATGCGTGGCAAAGCCTTGGAGAGATTAGCGGGGATTCTGTAACGGAAGATGTGCTGGATCAGGTCTTTCAAGAGTTTTGTATTGGGAAGTAGAGGAGGTTTCTATGCAATTTGGGAAACAATATGATGCAGGAAAATATGATATCGTTGTAATCGGTGCGGGCCACGCGGGTTGTGAGGCTGCATTGATTGGAGCGAGAATGGGGATGAAAACCCTACTATTGACAATCAGCTTGGATTCAGTGGCCTTTATGCCTTGCAATCCGTCAATTGGCGGGACAGGCAAGGGTCATTTGGTACGAGAAATCGATGCTTTGGGTGGAGAAATGGGAATCAACACAGATGAAACCCTGATACAAAGCCGTATGTTGAACACCTCGAAGGGACCGGCGGTTTTTTCCCTTCGGGCGCAAGCAGACAAGCAGAAGTATCAAATCCGTATGAAACAGGTGATCGAGGCGCAGAAGAATTTAGACTTAAAGCAAAATGAAGCGATCCATATAGAGATTGATAAGGGAGTTGCGCAAGGCGTTTTATGCAAAACGGGGGCTTATTATCATGCCGAGACAGTGATTATGGCAACGGGCACCTATCTGGGCGGCAAGATTTTTATTGGCGATATGCATTATGATGGCGGCCCCAATGAAATGCGTGCAGCGATGTATTTGACGGAACGCTTGGAAGCGAACGGGATTCAATTTCGACGCTTTAAGACAGGGACACCGGCTCGGGTTCATAGTGATACCATCGATTATTCGAAAATGGAAATTCAGGATGGCGATGTACCGATCATTCCCTTCTCGTTTTTAACGGAATCGATCGAGCGGGATCAGATTCCTTGCTATTTGGCATATACCAACTTAGAGACTCATGGAATTATCAAGGAGAATATTGAACGCTCTCCCCTTTACACGGGTGCGATTCAAAGTACGGGGCCGCGTTACTGTCCTTCCATTGAAGACAAGGTGGTTCGATTTGCTGACAAGGATCGGCATCAGATTTTTATTGAGCCTGAAAGTCTTGAAACCAAAGAGATGTACGTTCAGGGATTGAGTTCTTCCATGCCTTCGGAAGTGTATATGCAGTTTTTGCGATCCATACCGGGGATGGAAAAGGCTGAGGTGATGCGGGAGGCGTATGCGATTGAATACGACTGTATCGATCCCACGGATTTGAAACCGAGTTTGGAACGCAAGGATGTCTCTGGATTGTATTTTGCCGGTCAGGTCAATGGATCCTCCGGATACGAAGAGGCAGCTGCGCAGGGTTTGATTGCCGGAATTAATTCGGTACTGCAGATTCAAAACAAAGAGGCCTTTGTGCTGGATCGGTCGGAGGCGTATATTGGGGTATTGATTGATGATTTGGTGACCAAGGGAACCAATGAGCCCTATCGAATGATGACATCTCGATGTGAGTATCGTTTGACATTGCGCCAGGATAATGCCGATTTGCGTCTCACCCGAAAGGGATATGACATCGGTTCTGTTTCCGCTATGCGGTTCGAACGATTTGCGCGGAAAGAAGAAGCGATTGAGCGCGAGTTGGATCGGCTGCAGACTATTATGGTCACTCCGACGGAAGACAACAATATAAAAATGGTAGAAATTGGAAGTTCTGCATTAAAAACTGGGCTGTCCCTCTCTCAAGTCTTGAAACGACCGGAATGCAACTATAGCAGCTTACAGGTGTTTGATCCGGAGAGACCGGAATTATCTGCGGATATTACCGAGCAGGTAGAGATTCAGGTGAAATACGAGGGTTATATTCAAAAACAGCAGCGGCAGATTGAGCAATTTAAGCGATTGGAAAGAAAATTTCTTTCAGAAAGCATTCCCTATCAAGAGATTCAGGGATTGCGAATCGAAGCGCAACAAAAGCTTGCGGCAATGAAACCAAGATCGGTTGGACAAGCCTCCAGAATTTCGGGAGTTTCTCCGGCGGATATTAATGTCTTATTGGTCTATCTTGAGCAAGAGAGAAGAAAGAAGGGACAAGCATGATGGATCGAGAGCGCTTACTTGCAGGAGCGAAGACGATGAATGTGGAGTTGTCGCCGATACAGGTGGAACTTTTCATGAATTTTCGGGATCAATTGCTGGAACGGAACAAGGCAGTGAATTTAACGGCGATTCGAGAGCCGGAAGAAGTGATTACCAAGCACTTTTTAGACAGTTTATGTGTTTTTGCGACCGGTATGGTTAAACCGAAGGCGCGAGTGCTTGACGTTGGAACTGGCGGAGGATTTCCAGGAATTCCCATGAAGATTGCGGATCCGAGCTTGAGAATCGATTTGCTGGACAGCTTGAAGAAGCGATTGACCTTTTTGGATGAAGTGATTGAGGAAAATCAGTGGACAGGGATTCAAACCCTGCATGGTCGAGCGGAGGATTTTGCTCAAAATCGGCAGTATCGCGAGCAATATGATCTGGTAGTATCCCGTGCCGTGGCACGACTTGCGATTCTTCTGGAGTATTGTCTCCCCTATGTAAAGATAGGCGGCGTTTTTTTGGCAATGAAAGGACCGATGCTGGATGAGGAAATCGATGAAGCGAAACGCGCATTAACGGTCTTGGGCGGACGGATTGAGAAAATGGTTGAGGTGGAAATTCCTTATACGGATTTTTCCCATAGAATCCTTGTGATCAAGAAAATCAAGTCCACACCCAAGATTTATCCAAGACAGGCGGGAAAACCAAGAAAAGAACCCATCATCTAAGGAGGTCAGAGACATGAAGGAACAATTGATGATTCATCTGTTGCCAATTAGCCAAATTTCACCGAATCCTGATCAACCGCGGGTGCATTTTGATACTTCTCAATTGAAAGAACTGGCAAATTCAATTCAAAACCATGGAGTTTTTCAACCTGTGCATGTGCGACGTCAAGGGGATCAATTTGTTCTGATCGCAGGAGAAAGGCGATTGAGAGCCTCCAAACTTGCTGGGAAAACGCAAATTCCAGCGATTATTGTGGATGTAGCGGATCAAACATCGGCTGCCCTGGCGATGATTGAAAACTTACAGCGTCAAGAGTTGAATTTTTTAGAAGAAGCCTTGGGATATCAAGCATTGATTAAAAAATATGGTGCGACACAAACCCAAGTGGCGCAAATGATGGGCAAAAGCCAGTCGGCGGTTGCCAACAAATGCAGACTTTTAAAACTTTCGGATGAGGTGCTTGCGGAAGTTAAGGGAAAAGGGCTGACGGAAAGACATGCCAGAGCGTTATTGATGTTGCCAAAGAAGGCTTTGCAGTTGCAAGTGATCGAGCTGGTTTATAAAAGACAGCTTACGGTAAAAGCGACGGAGAATTTAGTTGAGCGGATTCGCTTGAATGAGAAATTGGAAAAGCAAACGAAGAATCAAAAAATAAAAATGAGAATTAATCCGAAAATCTACTTAAATACCTTGAAAAATGCGTGGAAAGCGATTGAAGACACGGGTGTGGCAACTGAATATAAAGAAATCGATCATGAAGAGTATGTAGAAGTCGTGATTCGAATTAAAAAGTAAAGCATGTTTCACGTGAAACATGCTTTTTTACTGATGATTTTTACGTAACAAGGCATGGGACTCTCGATTTTCATAGCAGCCGGTGCTTGGATTTTGAAGATATTCAATCAAGGTTCCTTCCGGATGAAATCGAAGACGTTCCAGCACCCGTATGGAGGCAATATTGTCTGGATGGGTAATCGCTTGAATTCTTCGCAGTTTCAGGACATGAAAGGCGATGTGAATCATCATTTCAGCGGCTTCTGTTGCGATCCCTTGTTTCCAATAGCTCGGGATCAGCGAATAACCCAGAGCGCAATGGTCATGATGGATATGATGGAGAGAAATAATACCGGCAAATTGATCATTAACAAAGATCCCGCGTACCAGTCGTTTGTGCTGCGCAGATTGGCAAAGCAGACGATAGTAATAGGCTCTGATTTCTTCGATGGTTTCAAGGGGCTTCATAGCTTGATATCGTAGAACCTTTGGATCAGAAAAAAGTGGGATCAGTTCTTTGGGATCAAATGCAGCCAAGGGTTTCAGGGCCAATTGATGTTTCACGTGAAACACTTCATGCAGGAATAGCTGATCCATTGCTTCAGTGAGATTTTTTTTTAGAACGATCTCGTCTTGAACCTTGATTCCATCAATGCTTTGCGGAAATTCTCTATTTTTATTGCGAGACATCGAGATGGAGTGAGGATGCAACTGAATCATGGAGTATCCATGGCGCTGGTAAAATTGAAGCGCTGCCAGATTGGCATTGGTTGTTGTAACCCGAACTTCGGTCAATTTCTTTGATTTCCCTAAGTCTTCCAGTTCTTGGAGTAGGCACGCGTCAATGTCCGGGCCTGGCTGGTAGGAAACCATGGAAAGAATTTCGATGTATTGTGAATGGATGCGATAACTGAGCCATCCAATGAGCTCGGGATCAAGGGCGATTAGAATGGGCGCTGCCATCAAATCAACGGATTCTCCGGAAATCATAATTGATGATGAGTTCCCAGGGGTTTGAAAGACGTTTCTAAGATCAGGCGGCGGTACGGATGCGTGAATAATTTTCATAGGAGCCTCCTTTTATAAATAGTGTACCTGATTTTGATGAATTTGAAAATATTTCCCGGGAAATAACCGGGATTTTTTCTGTTTATCGAAGGAGGAATCAAGTATAATAAAGAAGAATGATCAATTGGAGGGCAAAAAATGGGAAGAGCGATAGCGATCTTTAATCAAAAAGGTGGCGTTGGCAAAACAACGACGATAATTAATCTTACAGCCGCGTTGGCAGAGGCGAAAAAGAAAGTCTTGATCATCGACATGGATCCACAGGCGAATTCGACGAGTGGTTTGGGGATCGATCAGAACATAGTGGCAGATTCGATCTATGATGTGTTAATTCATGAAGCGTTGGCAAGAGACGCAATACTTCATACAGAGACAAAAAACTTGGATTTGCTGCCGTCCAGCATGGATTTGGCGGGTGCTGAGATCGAGCTGGTTTTTCAAGAACAGTGGGAGCATCGGCTCAAGAAGGCAATTGAACCATTAAAGGAAGAGTATGATTATATCTTTATCGATTGTCCCCCATCTCTTGGGGTGCTGACCATCAATGCATTGGTGGCAGTCGAGAGCTTTATCATTCCGATCCAGTGCGAGTATTACGCCCTGGAGGGTGTGGGACATTTAATGAAAACCTATAAATTAATCAAGAAATCCATGAATCCAAATTTGGAGATTGAGGGCGTTATTCTCAATATGTACGATCGAAGGAACAATTTATCCATTCAGGTGAAGGATGAAGTGGTTCGCTACTTTAAGGATCGGGTATTTCAAGTGGTGGTGCCAAGAAATATTCGTTTGGCTGAAGCACCAAGCTTCGGGAAATCGGTGATTGCGTATGATCCAAGCTCAAAGGGAGCTCGCGCGTATCGCAACCTTGGCAAAGAATTTTTGCGTCGGGAAAGGAGGAAGATATGAAAAAAGAACGGGGATTAGGAAGAGGACTGTCTGCATTGATTGCAGATGATTTTCAACTTGATGAAAAAAAGGAACAGCGAATTGTAGAGATTTCCTGTTCGTCTATTGAACCCAATCAATCTCAACCTCGACGTATTTTTGCAGAAGAAGCCTTGTCGGAATTAAAGGAATCAATTTTAGTTCACGGCGTTTTGCAGCCGATATTGGTTCGAGAGCGGCCTAATGGCTACGAATTGATTGCCGGGGAACGGCGTTGGCGCGCATGCATGATGGCGGGAATCGAGGTGATTCCAGCCATTGTACGCGTTTTTTCAGATGAAGATTCCGCTGCGATCGCCTTGATCGAAAACTTGCAGAGAGAAGATTTGAATCAAATCGAAGAGGCTCGAGCCTATCGGGAGCTGATCGATCGATTCGGATTTACGCAAAAAACCATTGCCTCTCAGATAACAAAAAGTCGAGTGCACGTAACCAATACCTTGCGTTTGCTGCAATTGCCGAAACCAGTATTGGATTGGGTGAGTGCCG
Organism: Eubacteriales bacterium; assembly: GCA_030625815.1. GTDB lineage: Bacteria > Bacillota > Clostridia > Tissierellales > GPF-1 > GPF-1. Next base: position 36,002 of record DAOUQF010000021.1, on the reverse strand, counting down.
GGGACTTGAGTGCCGGACACGGACGCGCCTTATTGGGCTTGGAAACGGAAGATGAGCAGATTCTGGGCGCAAAATTATCCATTGCCAAAGGGTTTTCCGTTCGACAAATAGAAAAATGGGTGCGAAGTGCACAAACAGAGCCTAAAAAAAGGAAAATAAAGGAAAAAGACATTCATATACGAGCAGTGGAAGAGAATTTGGAAAACGCTCTTGGCCGCAAGGTTCGAATTCAAGCAGCCTCTTCGGGGAAGGGAACGATCAGTTTGGAATTTTACAATGGAGAAGATCTTCAACATTTGATTGAATGGATGGAAAAAAACGAGAAATAGAGAAAAATCGAGTTGGGAAACCAACTCTTTTTTTTGGCGAAAATCGGGGAAAAAGGCAAAATGATAAATGTTGCGAAGACTTAACAATAAACATGGGAAAAGGCGCGAGAAAACGTTTACAAAGGAAATATGATGTGATATGATTAGATCAAATTTCGGATTTTGATGGAAAAGGACCAGTATTTTGATTAAAAGGAGGGATCATGGTCATGGATAAAAAGGTTTGGGGCATGATTTTCGGCATTTTTGCTGTTGCAGGATTGCTCTTAATGATGTAGTATATATACTGGAGGGGAATTTGTTTCCCCATTAAAAACGTTTACAATCCCTTAATATAAACATGCATTGATGTTGTTTAAGTCCTACGTGAGTAGATCCTTGAATAACAGCAAAAAACCTAGGAGAAATCCTAGGTTTTTTGTTTTGTGTGAAAGTCATTATGCTATAATAAATCGGTAGAGAGGGTGAAAAAATGATTTATTTTGATAATGCAGCGACGTCCTATCCGAAACCGGAGGCTTTGTATCAGGAGATCGGAAATCGAATGAAAACATATGGTGCGAATCCTGGCCGTTCGGGGCATGAATTTGGACTTGAAACCAATCGTGCCATCTACGAAACGAGAGAAGCGTTGAATCAGATTTTTCACGGGGAGAATCCCTTGCATTTTGTCTTTACGGCAAACGCAACGGATAGCATCAATCTTGTGATCTTGGGACTTCTGAAGAAGGGGGACCATGTAATTGCTACCGAAACCGAACATAATTCCGTTTTGCGGCCTCTTGAGTTGGCAAAAAGCCGCGGGGTTTCCGTTTCACTGGTGACGGTGGATGATCATGGATGGGTCAACCCAAAAGAAATCGAAGAAGAAATTTGCGCCCGCACGAAGCTGGTTGTTTGTACCCATGCGTCCAATGTAACGGGAGCCATTCAACCGATTGAGAGAATTGCCGAGATCACCAAAGAAAAGGGCGTCTATTTTTTGGTGGATGCCGCACAATCTGCCGGTGTTCTTCCCATCGATTTATCAAAAACAAAAATTGATTTTTTAGCGATTACCGGACATAAAAGTTTATACGGTCCTCAAGGGATTGGTTCTTTATACATTCGCGATCCGATGAGTTTGCCTGTAGTTAAGACGGGGGGGACCGGAAGCCGGTCATCCGATTTGAAGCAGCCGGATGCGATGCCCGATCGATTTGAATCAGGCACAGTGAATACGCCGGGGATTCTAGGCCTGCAAATGGGGCTGGATTTTGTCAGGTCGCGGGGCAGGGAAAAATTGTTTGCTCAAGAATTTGCCTTGACGCAAGTTCTGATGAAAGAACTCAATAAAATTCCAGGGATACAACTTTATGGCCCGCCAATTGGAGACCCTCGGGTTCCGGTTGTTTCCTTTAATCTGGGGGACTTGGATTCCGCGGAGATGAGCTTCTTGCTGGATGATCAGTTTGATATCATCACGCGGGGCGGGCTTCATTGCGCGCCGCTGATTCACCGGCGATTGGGTACGATGGAACAAGGCGCCGTACGTGTTAGTTTGGGTGCGTTTTCCACAATGCAAGAAATAGAAAGCTTTTTAGAAGCGATACGAGCGATTCAAAAAATGAGGTAGGAGTGTGTATGGAAACTTTTTTTCGAATGTATGGAAATCTATGGATGATAGGAACGGGCGCTGTTTTAGTTGGGTTGATGATGGTTGTTTCACTCCTTTGGATCAAGTTGCGGCGAACGCAACGAATGATTCAGCAAATTTTGCCGGAGTCGGAAGCGAGTTTTCTCGAAATTCTTGACCAACAGCGAGTCTGGAACCAAGAAACCAATCAGTCAATTATCAAGTTGCATAAAAAAGATCGTGCCTTGCAGGAATTGGTGGATGGCGCATTTCAATACCGCGGGATCGTAACCTATCGTGCATTTGATGTCGGGGGGCGGGAGTTGAGCTTTTCCCTGGCGGTATTGGACGCGAAACAAAATGGCTGGGTGTTGTCTAGCCTCTATGCAGGCGCCGAAGGCTCGTCGGTGTATTTGAAACCGATTGAGGCGGGGAAGCCTATCGAGCGATTGACACCGGAAGAGGAAAAAGCCTTGCAACAGGCAATTGTGAAGTTATCTTAAAATTCACAAAGAGGATTGACAAGCGTTCTCCTCTTTGCTAATATTGGTATATACAACATATCAATATGAGGTGGCGGAATGGTCTGGTCAACAGAAAAGCAAAATCAACGATCAATGGATATTGATCTCTGCAATAGTTTGGAAATTGCAACCATTATTAATGAGGAAGATCAAGGGGTATCCCTAGCGGTGAAGGCGGAATTGCCATTTATTGCAGAAGCGGTGGACGGAATCGTTGAAGCGCTTCAAAATGGAGGCCGCTTGATTTATTTGGGTGCGGGAACGAGTGGACGACTGGGTGTGCTGGATGCATCTGAATGCCCACCGACCTACGGAACAGACCCGTCTTTGGTGCAGGGATTGATTGCAGGCGGAACATACGCCCTTACAAATGCAGTTGAGAATGTGGAAGATTCCACAGAGCAAGTGGTGAACGACTTGGAGGAGATCTTGTTTACAGGGAAGGATATCCTGGTAGGGATTGCCGCCAGCGGGCGAACGCCATATGTTTTAGCGGGTTTACAAGTTGCGAAGAAATTGGGCGCCAAGACGATTGCCTTGGTCACCAATAAAAATACGCCGATTGGCGCAGCGGCAGATATTGAGATCGCCGTTGAAGTTGGCCCTGAGGTGATTACGGGTTCGACTCGGATGAAATCGGGCACCGCTCAAAAAATGGTGTTGAATATGCTGTCAACAGCAGCGATGGTTCGGCTGGGAAAGGTATATGGGAACTTGATGGTGGATGTCAAAACCGCCAATAAAAAGTTGTATACCCGAGCGGAGCGCATCTTGATGCAGGCGACCGATACCGATGAGGCGACGGCCAAAATCGTTTTGAAGCAATGCGAATATCACGTGAAAACAGCGATCGTCATGGTTCTTTGCGAGTGTGATGTTCAAGCGGCGAAAAAACGACTTGAATCCAATGATGGATATATACGGGAAGCGCTGAAATAAGCTTCCTTTTTTTTAGAGGCGCATGAAAACGTTGTCTTTTACTTGGGAAATTCCAAGTGAAATAAAAATTATAAGGAGGAATTATTTGGATGGGTGATTATGGATTTTTAACAGCTCTGATCTTAGGGATTTGGGCGTACTTCTCCATCATCGGAGCCTTGGCAGGCTGGGGAACGGCGGAAGCGTTAGTCTCTGGTTTTATCACGGGTCTTGTTGTTGGCGATGTGAAGTTGGGTCTTGAAATTGGTGCGACACTAACGTTGATGTCTTTGGGCATGGCGACTTACGGTGGCTCGACAATTCCAGATTTCAACACAGCTGCAATTATTGGTACTGCAATCGGTGCGGCTGCTGGCGGTCCAAACGCGGCAGAGCTCGGTTTAGGGATTGCGATCCCGGTGGCCTTATTTATGACGCAATTGGACGTATTGGGTCGTGCAACGACTACTTTCTTCATGCATGGTGCTGAAAGTGCATTGGAAAAAGGTCATTTGAAGTCGCTTGAACGATGGCATCTAATGGGTACGATTCCTTGGGGCTTGTCTCGCGGCATTCCAGTTTTCTTGGGTGTATTGGCCGGTCAAGCGGTTATTGACAATGTTGTCAATGCGATTCCGGCATGGTTTATGCATGGAATGAGAGTAACTGGTAGTGTTCTTCCAGCCTTAGGTTTTGCGCTTCTGCTTTCTATGATGAACTTGAACAAAAACTGGCCATATGCGCTTATCGGCTACGCATTGTTTGCGTATCTTGGAGTTCCAACATTGGGCTTGGCATTTATTGGTTTGGCATTAGCCTTCATTATTACAAAAAATCGAGGGGGTGTTGCGAATGTCTAATGAGAGAAAACTAGATCAAGCGACCCTAAGAAAGATGGCTTTGCGCCATAACATTACGCTTCAATGGTCATGGAACTATGAACGTATGCAAGCCTTGGGATTCGCATATTCTTTGATTCCGGCATTTGAAAAATTGTATGACACAAACGAAGAGCGTGTTGCAGCGGTTCAACGTCATATGCAATTCTACAATACGCATCCGTCAATGTCTGCAATCATTTTTGGTGCGGCAACAGCCTTGGAAGAGAGCTATGGATCAGACGCGGCTGAAAGCATTAAAATTGGTTTGATGGGACCTCTTGCCGGCATCGGCGATACGCTTCAATCCGTATTAATGCGACCAATCATCGGTGTAATTGCCGCTGGTCTGGCAGCAGAGGGCAGTGTTTTTGGTCCAATCTTGATGTTCTTGGCACAATTCTTCTGGTTTGCGATTCGATTCCCACTATTTAACTGGGGATACAAAAAATCAATTGGCTTGATCCATGAAATGGTTGGCGAAGGCATTATCAACAAGATAACTGAAATTGCAACAATCTTGGGTCTTGTTGTTATTGGTGGATTCGTTCCATCCATTATGGCAAGAGTGAAGACGCCTTTGGCTTACACCAAAGCATATGAAGGCGGCGAAAAAGTAGTTGCGCTTCAAGACGTATTGGATGGAATTTTGCCATATATGATTCCGTTGCTACTCGTCGGTTTCAGCTATTGGTTACTCACAAGCAAAAAGTTTTCTCCTTTGAAAACATTGCTTGCTTTAATCGTTGTCGCATTTGCGAGTGCGGTAGCCGGATTGCTGTAAGAAGGTAGTGGGGAGCTCCCTTTACGCAAGACGTAAAGGGAGTTTCTTGTATAAAGATTTTTTGGAGGTAGAAATGGTAGGAATTATTTTAGCAAGCCATGGTAGCATGGCAAAGGGGATGTTGGAGTCCGCTCAGATGATTATGGGGGAACTGGAACAGATTCAAGCCCTTGCATTGAATCCGCAAGATGATCCGCTATCGTTGGCAGAAAAGATGAAAGAAACCGCAAAGGTGGTTGATACTGGAGACGGGGTAATTTTACTGGTTGATTTAATGGGGGGATCTCCTTCCAATGCGTCCGCGTATTTGGCAAAAGAGGGGATTCCAGTGATTACGGGAATGAGCCTACCGATGCTTTTGGAATTATTGGGCATGCGATTTGAATTTTCTGAATCTTTGATTGAGCATGTTATGGAAGCAGGGAAAAGTGGTATTATGGATATAAGAACAATTTTGGGGGTGAAATAATGGTAAAGCATATGAGAATTGACAATCGATTGATTCATGGTCAAGTAACGACAACATGGGTTGGACAAATCAATGCAGACTTGATTATGGTTGTGAACGACAAGGTGTCGAAAGACCCGATCCAAACAGTGATGCTTCCAATGGCGGCACGCGGGGTGAAAACCTTGGTGTTGAGCATTGAGGATGCCATCAAGCATATCCAAGAAAATGAAAAGCAAAAGATTATGATTGTTGCCAAATTTGGCACAGATGCCTTGGCTTTGATGGAAGCGGGAATTCGACCAGTGGAAGTCAACATGGGGAATCAAGCGCCATTGCCAGGAACGAAATACGAAATGGTAACAAAATCGATTGCTGTAACAAAAGAGGATGCTGCTGTATATCGAAAGATTGCTGAATTAAACGGCGGAACATTGACAACTCAAATGATGCCTTCGAATCCGAAACAAGACTTTGTGAAATTGATGAATGCAAAAGGATTATAGGAGGGGTAGGGGGAATGCTCGAGTTTGGATTTTCGAAGGAATGCATAACTCCGCAGCTGCCCATTGCTTTGGGTGGATATGCCGACCGTGAAGGGGAGGCAATCGGAGTGCATGATGATCTATATGTGCGGGCATCTTATCTGAAAGCTGAAGGCAAGCAATGTATATTGCTTGCCTTTGACTTGCTAATGATGGATGATGCCTATTATCAACCCATTCAAAAGGAGATCGCGGAGGCGCTAAAAATTCCGATCGAGAATGTTTTGATCGCAACAACCCATACGCATTCTGCGCCGCTCTTTATTCGACAAAATACATTTGGCAAGGTAAGCGAGAGTTATTTTCTGCGGGTGAAAGAGGCGGCTGTTTTGGTTGCAGCCAAGGCTCGCGGGCAGAAACAACCCGTTAAGACCGGGTGGAGCCAGAAGAAGTTTTCGGGAGTTGGCAGAAGCCGACGAAGCGGAGACCGCGAAGGCGACGTTGTTTTGACTCTCTTGTCTTTTGTAGATCTCAAAGAGAAGCCTGTGGCAACGATTATCAATTACAATTGTCATCCGACTGTGCTCTCTGCGGCAAATCGAGAGGTTTCCGCCGAATATCCCGGCGCCGTTATTCGCGCCTTGGAAGAATCGCATTCTGGAGAATTTCTCTTTGTCAATGGAGCGGCCGGAGATGTCAGTACGCGATTTGTCAGAAAAGAGCAAAGCTTTGAAGAGATGGAGAGATTGGGGGAATTGCTGGCGAATGAGGTGAGCAGAGCCTTAGAGAAACTGGAATATCGGGAAGTCGATCAGTTTTCAATTCTTTCCCGGGAAAAAACTCCGAAAGCAAAGGTGCTTCCGCCTTCGGACGCCTTGAATCAAATGATTCGTGAAGTTTCCGAAAAAGAAGAGCGGTTGAAGCAAGCCGGCGCCGACGCGGCGAAATTGCGTTTGGTGCACACGCAAGTGCAAGGCGCTTATGTTCAGAAGATGCTCAGTGAGGTATTGGATGAGTTGGATCAAGTGGTTAGAATGACAGCCGTGAGTATTGGCGAGGGAGTCTTGGTTTTTGTCAACGGCGAATGGTTTTCTGGTCCAGCCGCGAGAGTCATGGAGGGATCACCCTATACGATTACGGGAATTGTTGGGTACACCAATGGAATTGTGGGATATTTTCCGGATCGGCTCGCCTTTGAAGAGGGCGGATATGAAGCATTATCGTGTCGATTTGCTCCAGGGATTGCGGAAGCGGTAGAAGAAGAAGGACGGAGTTTGTTGGAAGCGTGCAACGCTTTATCGGAGTAGTTGTACTATCAACATAACAAGTGAAAAGAAATGGGGGAGAGCTATGAAACTTTCAGGAGAAGTATTTTTTCGTGCATCGGAAGAACGGATAGATCAGCTGGTAGCATCACAATGGGATACAATCATCAAAACAGGGAAAGAACTTGCTCGGGTGATTGAAGAGGATGGCGTCATTCATATTTTTGGCACCGGACATTCCGAGTGTTTTGCCATGGAGTTGGTATTTCGTGCCGGGGGACTGGTTCCGATGCATCGCATGAGTATTCAAGACCTCGCATTGCGGGGGAAATTGGATCCGGAAAGACTGAAGGATCCGATGATTGAACGGACACCGGAGATTGCGCATCAATTGTGGGACCTGTATCGTGTGGAACCGAAGGATGCATTTATCCTGGTTTCGAATTCTGGCATCAATCCGACGATTATGGAACTGGCAACCATTATTAAGAATAAAGGACATCGCTTGATTGTGGTTACCAGCATGGAACACAGTCAGGCGCAGGAATCTCGCCATGAAAGCGGCAAGAAGCTTTATGAAATGACTCCTTGGGTCATCGACAATTGTGGACCTGAAGGAGATGCATTGATTGAAGTTGGCGATGGAATGAAAGTTTGTTCCATTTCCTCGATTACGGGTGCGTATATAGCACAGATGCTGACGGCGGAGATCTTTCAAAACTTGAAGCAGACAGGTGGCACGCCTCCGATACTAATCAGCGCCAATGTCAATGGAGCGGATGAACACAATGACAAAGTTTGCGCCCGATATGACGGTCGCTGGAACGCATAGGGGGTGGAGAAAATGGTGAATGCAAAGACTTTTTTAGAGGCGGCAAAAGAGCGCGTGAATCGAATTGAAGAAACACAAATGGGTGTGATACAAGAAGCAGCGAAATTGCTGGCGGAACGAATCAACAACGGTGGTGTGGTACATATATACGGAAGCGGACACTCGGCTTGCTTTGCGATGGAATTGAGTTGCCGGGCTGGCGGGTTGGTGCCGATGCATCGGATCGTCAATCAGGATTTGGTTCTAAAAGGCGCGTATACCTATGAGGAATTTACAGATGGGAAGTTTGAACGAAGAGAAGGTGTGGCGGATACTTTCTGGGGACTGTATAATATACAAAAGGAAGATGCTTTCATTATTGTATCGAATTCAGGGCGGAATGGCTTGATCTTGGATATGACTTTGAAGGCAAAAGAAATGGGGCTTCCGGTTATCGCTGTAACAAGCATGGAGCATACGCAAGCTGTCGAAAGCCGACATTCCTGTGGCAAGAGATTGTTTGAATTGGGCGATCTTGTCATTGATAATTGTGGTCCGACGGGAGACGCACTTTTGGAGGTTGAGGACTTGCCAATGAAGGTTTGTTCGATTTCATCCATTACGGGCGCGTATATTGCGCAAGCATTGACTGCCGAGATTTATCAACGATTGGCAGATTATGGACAAACTCCACCAGTTTTGATCAGCTATAATGTAGCTGGTGCAGATGAGCATAACAAAAAAATACTAGAGGCTTATGAAGGTCGTTGGAATTCGTAAGCGGGAAGAGAGGAACCGATGCGGAAGGTACAAAAAGAAAACCCGATCCCTTTATATTATCAGTTGAAAGATATAATCTTGGAAATGATTGACAACATGGAACTCCAGGCGGGAGATCCGATTCCACCGGAACGAGAATTGTGTGAGATCCATGGAATTAGTCGGATGACAGCGAGAAAAGCCATTGATGTGTTGGTAAATGAAGGCGTTGTCTATCGAGAGCAGGGAAGGGGTTCTTTTGTCGCGGAACCCAAAATCAATCAGCCAATTTCGAGACTTGTGGGTTTTACGGAAGATCAGCGCAGTCGAGGGAAACGAATAGAAACAAGACTGCTGGATTTCGAAATCAGACCGGCTACCAAGATATATGCGCAGCGCCTTCAGATCCCGGAGGGGAGCCTGATTATTAAGGCGCGCCGATTGCGAACGGTGGATGGCGAGCCCAGGGGCATTGAGAATATCTATTTGCCCAAGTCTCTTTTTCCGGATTTAACAGGAGATATGATCGATAACAAATCCTTCTATTCTCTTGTTGAGAAGCAATATGGATATATATTGGCTTATGCGAAGCAAACGATTGAACCGTTGATTATCAACGATTATGATTCTGAACTCTTGAACCAGAAAGAGAAGGCTTTGGGATTGTTATTCAGACGGACAACCTTTGTGAAGAGCGGAAAGATTATTGAGTATACGAAGACCGTGTACCGCAGCGATCGGTATCGATATGAAATTACCCTGGAGCGATAGGCGCGTTCGTGCATGAATTCATGCGAGGCATGGATTCATGCATGTCATGGACACACTCATATCGTGGACCCATGCAGGCAATGTCTTAATTCGAAAAGGGCTGTCCAGAGTGCGGGAAAGGAGTTTTCCGTGTTCTCCGGGCGGAATGGAAATGAACCTAACAGACGAAGAGTGATTTGGAGGAATGAAAAATGGCGACGTTTACTTATATGAAACATGCAATTGCATTATTGGAAAAAATTGATCAAGAACAAGGCGAACAAATGAAATTGGCGGCGGAGTGGGTAGCCGACAATATTCGAGAAGATCGAATGATTCATGTGTTTGGAACCGGACATTCTCATATGATCGGGATTGAAATGTTTGTTCGGGCGGGAGGATTGGCCAACGTCAATGCGATGCTGGATCCGGATGTGTTGACATCAAATGGCGCAAGACGAAGCGGCGCCCTTGAAAAACTGCCTGGCTTGGCAGATATTCTGTATGATCAATACGATATCTGCACTGGAGATATTATGATTGTAATTTCAAATTCCGGCAGAAACGCCATGCCGATTGAAATGGCCATGCGCGCGCAAAAAGAGGGCGTGAAGGTAATCGCCCTGACAAACTTGAAGCAGTCAGAGCAGATTACAAGCCGTCATCCCAGCGGGAAGCGATTGTTTGAATGTGCAGACCTGGTGATTGATTCATGTGTGCCGTTTGGAGACGCAATGATGGAGGTCGGCGGGTTGCCAACAGCGCCGGGTTCAACCTTGTCTGGGGTTGCAACCATTAATGTGATCGTAAATGAAGCGATGATGGCTCTAGCAAAAGAGGGACATCCGCTGCCCGTATTCGCAAGCCAAAATGTCGATGGTTTCGATAATGACGCACTCTATGATAAGTATATAGGACGCGTTCGACATATCTAGGAGTTGCTATGGATTGGAAATTTCGGAGACTGAAACGAGAGGATTTTTCACTTCTTTATCAATGGATGAACACCGGAGAAGTAAAAGAGTGGTATACAAAAGGTGACATAACCCGGGCGCGAATCGAGGAGAAATACTTGCCCTGCGTGAATGGAACCTCGCCAAAGCTGACGATGCTCGCATTTATGGAGGAAGAACCCATTGGGTTTGTGCAAGCCTATGCACTCCATCATTATTCAGAGTATGCGAAACAGGTGGGAATCCCGGATAGTGTGGGGATCGATCTGTTTATCGGAGAAGCATCTCGGGTGAATCAAGGACTCGGGAGCCAGATGCTGAGAGTTTTTGTTGAAGGTGTGCTCCCTCATTATTTTCATGAGCGGATTGCTGTGATTGGACCGGAACCGGAGAATAAACGGGCGATACGCGCCTATGAAAAAGCGGGCTTTCGTTTTTCTCATCAAATCGAGAATCCAAGAGAAGAAAACCGGGAGTATTTGATGCGGCAAGAAATTCCGCAAAACATGGAAATTTCAGTTGACAGAAATGATCCAATTGAGATATGATTACCGCAGTAAGTGAATCTTTAAATCAGTACGAGAGACTGGAAAGGGTCACGCATTAGGAAAATACTGTTTAGATACAGCTATTTGCGACCTTTCTTGATTTTCAAGAAAGGTCTTTTTTTATCCATTTTTAATTTTGCCCAGAGAGGCAAAGAAGGAGGATTTTATGATTGGTAGACATCTTATTGAGCCTAGAGATTGTTCGGTAGAGGAATTGGAGGGAATCTTTCAACTGGCAGAAAAGATTATTGAAGCGCCGGAAACCTACGCGGAGGCATGCAAAGGCAAATTGCTGGCCACTCTTTTTTACGAACCGTCCACACGAACGCGATTTTCTTTTGAAGCTGCCATGTTGCGTTTAGGCGGATCCATTATCGGCTTTGATGATCCCAATGCATCTTCAGCGGCGAAGGGGGAAACCCTGTCCGACACGATTCGAACCATTTGCGCCTATGCGGACGCGATCGTTATGCGGCACCCGCGGGAGGGTTCGGCAAAACTGGCAGCGGAGTCTTCGGACAAGCCGTTGATCAATGCCGGGGACGGCGGACATCAGCATCCCACCCAAACCCTGACGGATCTTTTGACCATTCGACAGGAAAAGGGCAGACTCGAGAATTTGACCATCGGAGTATGCGGCGATCTGAAATTCGGCAGGACGATCCACTCCTTAATACGAGCCATGGATCGATATGCGGGAATCCGGTTTGTCTTTATCTCTCCGGACGAACTGCAATTGCCGAGCTATGTGAAGGATGAAATCACATACGCAAGCTATGAAGAAACAAAGAATCTGGAAGCCGTAATGGGTGAGCTGGATATCTTGTATATGTCTCGGGTGCAGCGAGAACGCTTTGTATCAGAAGAAGAATATCTGCGATTGAAGGATATCTATGTTTTGGACGCGGAAAAAATGAAAAAAGCGAAACCGGACGCGATGATTCTTCATCCACTCCCTCGAGTCAATGAAATTTCGGTGGAGGTTGATCAAGATCCGAGAGCCAAGTATTTTGAACAAGCCCACTATGGAATGATTGTGCGCATGGCTTTATTGATGAAAGTTTTGGGGGTGAAAGAAAATGATTAATGTATCGAAGCTGAAAAAAGGATTGGTCATTGATCATATTGCAGCTGGCAGCGGATATCGGATTTTCCGCCAGCTGAAACTCGATGAACTGAACGATGTCGTGATTTTGATGCGGAATGTACCCAGCCGGAAGATGGGTAAAAAAGATGTGATCAAGATTGAGAATCACATTAATTTGGATTTGGAAGTGTTGGGACTGATTGATCCCCACGCAACGATCAATGTCATTGAAAATGGAAATCGTGCAAAGAAGATTGCCCTTGTCTTGCCAAAACGCGTTGAGGGTATCTTAAAATGCAAGAATCCGCGATGCATCACGCAATATGAAAAGGTAGAAGCGCCGGTGTTTTATCTGGCGAATGAAGAAGAGAAGACATACCGCTGCAGCTACTGCGATTCTCCAACGCAATTTGAGGGGGGAGAATAGGGATGAAACGATATATGAATTTGCATCTGGTGGATGCGGAACTGGATTCCTTTGGCGACCTGTGGGTCAATGGGGAAGGAAAAATCGAGAGAATTGTGCTGAGACCGGAAACGAGAAGTGTGGTCGGAACAGCGGATTTTGATGGATGGGGATTGACTTGCATGCCATCCTTTATCGATCTTCACGGTCATTTTCGCGAGCCGGGGCAGGAGCAGAAAGAAACCATTCAGTCGGGAATTCAAGCGGCTGTCAAGGGCGGATACGGCTTGGTTGTCGCCATGGCAAACACAGCCCCCATCTGTGATCAGCCGAAATGGATTATCATGAATCAAGAAAAGGCAGCAAAGTTTAAGCAAGCGGAGCTTTTGCAAGTGTCTGCCGTAACCAAAGGATTCGGGGAAGAACCGGTTGATTATGAAACCATGCGTCCCCATACCCGATACTTTTCCAATGATGGAAAACCCATTGAGGATGCGAAAATCATGGTGCAAGCCTTGTTGGATTCGCAGAGATACGATTTTCTGGTGATGGTTCATCAAGAACCGGAAGAGGAAATGATTCGCCGAGATCTTTTGTTGGCGGAGGCGGTTGGCGGCAATCTGCATATCTGCCATGTGAGCACGGAACGTTCGGTAGCGCTGATTCGCGAGGCGAAGGGTCGAGGTGTACAGGTTAGCTGCGAGGTAACGCCACACCATTTATACCGAGCCAATGATGCCTATCGCGTCAATCCTCCCTTCGGAGAAGAGTTGGATCGACAAGCCCTGCTGGCAGGGTTGCTGGATGGCACCATCGACTGTGTCGCAACGGATCACGCACCGCATACGGAAGCGGACAAGGAGGCGGGATCGCCGGGAATTACCGGGTACGACGCGGCTTTTTCCCTGGTTCGCACCGCGATGCCAACAGCTTCTCTTCGAGAAATCAGCCGATGGATGAGCGCGAACCCCGCCAAGATCCTAGGGGTTGAACGGATGGCGAAAGAGGGCAAGCTGGAAGTTGGGATGGAGGCAAACCTCGTGATTCTTAAGCCGGATGAAAAACGAGTATTGGATGTTTTCTACTCAAAATCGGAAAACACCCCATTCCTTGGGGATCATGTCATCGGGAAGATCGAACAAACAATCCGGAAGGGAGCAAGAATAGATGAAAATGCATGAATTAGCGAAAAGAAGTGAAAGCAAGGGACCGGTTTGTTTGGGTCTGGATGTGCGAGAGGCGTATTTGCCGGAAATATTGAAAAATGACGCTGGATTATCACGAGAGGAAAAAATCTTTCGATTCAACAAAGAAATAATTCTGCATACGGAAGAGGCGGTTGCCTGCTTCAAGGTGCAGATCGCTTGCTATGAAGCCTTAGGGCTGGAAGGTCTCAGAGCCTATGCGAGAACCTTGCAGTTTGCACGGGAGCGGGGAAATATCGTGATTGCCGATGTGAAGCGGGGCGATATCGCTTCGACAGCGGGGATGTACGCGCAGGGACATTTCGGCGGAGACTTTGAGTCGGATATTATGACCGTCAATGCGTATATGGGGGAAGATGCGATTACACCATACTTTCCATTTATGGAAAAAGAGGGAAAAGGACTTTTTGTTCTGCTTCGCACTTCGAATCCGTCAGCGGTGGATTTTCAGGAGCTTCAAACAGAAAAGGGCGCGCTCTACTTGGAAGTGGCGCGCAAGATTGAAGAATGGGGCTCGAGGTTGCCGCGAGAAGGAAATTTCAATGCCATCGGCGCGGTAGTCGGATTGACGGCGCCGGAAGCATTTGAAGAGATCCAAGCGGCTATGCCGCACACCTTCTTCCTTGTGCCGGGATACGGCGCGCAGGGAGGCACCGGAAAAGACCTGGCTCGCGTATTGACGAAATCACGCTGCATGGTGGTGAACTCATCCCGTGGATTGATTACCGCGCATCAGGGCGTGGAGGAAGGCATTGATTTTGCCAAGGTGATTCAAGCCAAGACAGAAATGATGCGCGAGGAGATTTTGCAATGGGTGTAGAGGGAAGCGAAGGAAGAGTTCTCTCTATTCGAGAAGTGGGCGAGGAGATTGTCCATTTGATTGTTTCGACAGAGACAACACCGAAACCCGGGCAATTCTATATGCTGCGGGCATGGCAGGAAGCGCCGCTTTTGGGCAGACCCATTAGCGTATTCGACTATAATGAAGGCAAAGTCGAATTTGTCTTTAAGGTTGTCGGAAAGGGCACGGAAATTTTGGCGCAATTGAAAGTGAATGACGAGATCCAACTTCAAGGTCCCTACGGGAACGGATTCCCGGCGATAGAAGGGAAGATCTTGCTGGTTGGCGGTGGTCTGGGCAATGCGCCCCTGCATGCAACAGCAAAAAACCTGAAAGCACAGGGACAAGCGGTTGATTTGCGATTGGGATTTGCAGAACAGATCTTTTTGGAAGAAGAGTTTGTTCAGGCTGCCACGGATACGCAATTTGTTGTCGGCGGTCTTGTGACGGACGGGCTGGATATGACGAAATATGATGCGGTCTTTACCTGTGGGCCTCATCCCATGATGGAAGCGGTGGTCAAGATGGCGCGTGACGCGGGCATTCCAAGCTACGTATCCATTGAAAAACGGATGGCATGCGGAGTTGGCGCTTGCCTGGTCTGCACCTGCAAAACCAAGAGTGGAAACAAGAAGACCTGCAAGGATGGTCCGGTATTTGAAGGGGAGGAAGTATTCTATGAAGACAAGCATCAAATTTCTTGATCTTGAACTAAAGAATCCCATCATTGCCGCATCGGGCACCTTTGGCTTTGGCGAGGAATATGCGGAATACTACGATATAGAAAAACTGGGCGGCATCAGTTATAAGGGACTGACCCTGGAGCCGAGAGACGGCAATGAAGGCATTCGTGTGTGGGAGACGCCCGCGGGGATGATGAACTCAGTCGGGCTCGAGAATCCTGGTGTGGATGCCTTTGCGTCTGAGATCTGGCCCAGAATTCAAGATCGGAACCTGATTTCAGTTGTGAATGTGGGGGGAAGTACCCTGGAAACTTACTTGGAAGCCATTCGAAGGCTGGAAGGCTGCGATTACGATATCCTGGAATTGAATATCTCCTGTCCGAATGTCAAGGCGGGCGGCATGGCTTTTGGCACGGAAGCAAAAAGCGCCGAGCTTATCACTAAAGCGGTACGAGCCAATACAAGAAAAAGGTTGATGGTGAAGCTGTCGCCGAACGTAGGAAATATCGGCGAGATCGCGAAGGCTTGCGAATCGGGAGGCGCCGATGCCATCAGCTTGATTAATACGGTGCAAGCCATGGCGATAGACACAAAGTCGCGTCATATCGTATTCAACAATACCTATGCGGGACTTTCCGGTCCTGCGATTCGACCGATCGCCCTCAGGATGGTTCATCAAACCGCAAAGGCAACCAAGCTGCCGATTGTCGGAATGGGCGGAATTACCAATGCCGATGAAGTCATTCAGTTTCTGATGGCTGGCGCGAGTGCGGTACAGATCGGAACTGCATTCTTCACGAATCCGGATCAGATTTTTCAGATTCCTGCGGAATTGGAGCGATGGATGGAGCGCGAAGGGGTAAAAGCCTTGGAAGAAATTATTGGAATTGTATAAGGAGGAAAAACATGAGTGAAATTAAAGGAATCTTAAAAGAAACGGAAGCTTTTCTAGAGGGACATTTTCTATTGTCTTCGGGACGACATTCTGGAGAATATGTACAATGTGCAAAGGTGCTGCGTTTTCCGGATCAGGCGGCAAAGGTATTGGCGCCAGTGGCGAAGATGCTTAACGAGATTGAGGTTGATGTGATTGTGGGACCAGCCATGGGAGGCGTGATTGTCGCCTACGAGTTGGGCCGTCAATGCGGGAAAGAAGCCTTGTTTACGGAAAGAAAAGACGGCGAGATGCAACTCAGGCGCGGTTTCCATATTAAATCGGGAGCGAAGATCATCATTGCCGAGGATGTTGTAACGACCGGGAAATCAACGGTAGAGACAAAAAAAGCCCTCGAAAAGCTTGGGGGAGTTGTGGTCGGTCTGGCGTGTATTGCAGACAGAAGACCGGCGGGGTTTGATCTGGATTTTCCAGTCTATGCGGCGATTCAGTTGGCGATTGAGTCCTATGAGCCAGAGTCGTGTCCGCTCTGCGAGGCAGGCGAGATTGAGCTGGTAAAACCGGGATCGAGAGAAATGAAGAAATAGGATCGAAGGGCTATTGCCCTTTGATTTTTTTATGTTAAAATATAAGAAAGGAGGGGATTTGATGAACAAGGTTAAGGTTTTACCTTGGATTTGTTTAGTGATTCTTCTTTTTTCTGGATGCGCGGAAAAATCTGATGGAAAGTTGGATCAGGCGCCTACACCCATTGAAGAGGAAAAACAGATTCAGGATGCTCCGTTGCCGGTTCTAACGAAAAACGAGGGGCCGGAAATGCAAGTGGTTCAGGGGACGTATTGTGTAGAAAACAGAGTTGCTTTTGCGTTTAAAGACGAGGGAATAGTAGACGGCGAGGAAGTTGTTGGGCAATATATGGAGGGGGTTCCGTATTTATATTTGCCTGCGATGATGGAGCGTTTCGGCTGGAGCTGGACGGATAGCGGCAAGTCGGAGATACAAAAAGACGAGCTTCAATTCCAGTTTGAGAACAATCGGGTGCAGCGAATCTTTTTGGATAAGCGCGGCTCGCCTTACGGGTTGCAATTTCCCTTAGTGTTTGAAGGGGAGAGGATTATGCTGGCTCAAACGGATTTTGAAATCCTGTTTGGTCTGCAGAGTTCCTGGGATCCGGAAACCAGAATGCTGTCTCTGATCGAATGGGAATGGGAGCTGCCTGAACAGGTTGCAACCCGGGTCGAAGGCGATGAAGCATATGTGATCTTGAAATTGGAGATCAATCGGGAAGGCGTCGATGTACTGGATGGATTGCCCGGCATACGCATCCGAAGCAATGATGGAGAGCGTTTTAGCCAGGGCGCTTCGGGACATAGCGAGGAGGATATCTATGTCATTGAAACGCGGAGCGGGGTCTTGACGCCCGGGGTTGAATGGTCAGGCATTGCATGGGTCTATTACCTGGGAAAGCCTTTGGCGACATATCCCCTTGACTTGGTCTTTGACAAGGAGTTGGATAAGATACAAATCTTCACTGGCCCGTGGATAGATTTCACTTTGGATTCACAGACGCGATTTTATACCATGAAGCAAGAAGTTTTAGTAATCAAAGGAACAACGGAAGACGATTGGGTTTCATTTGCCATAGAAGAATTGCAGGAGGAGCATTTTGTCCCGCATTATGATGAAAGCATGGATGTTGTAGAGGGTTTTGAGTGGTGTTGGGCACCCCAGCAGCCGGGAATCTATCGGATTCAAGTCCGATCCGGCAAGGACGGCATAAGCATGAATCGCGCACGGTTCTATTATGAAAAGGAATAAAATGACGGCGCCCAAAATTGGGTGCCGTCATTTTATTCTAGTGACAAAAACCTCCGCCATAGCCGCCGAAACCTCGGCCGCCGCGCGGATGCATACTTTCTGCGTAATCGAAACCATGGTGGAAGCCTGAACCGTAGGAGTCAAAGCCATTTTCCATGACGTCAGCAATCCGCTCATCGAAAAAGGCGAATCGTTCTTCCGCTTCTGTTTCCGTAATCAATTCGGCATCAAGCAATTTTTGAATATAGTCTCGGTTGCTTTCCAGGCGAATGAGAAACCTCTGTTCCTGCTCGTTTGCTTCGGCCTCATCCGCAAATGCTGTGACAAACGGAATAGCGGCTAAAGCAATAATCAATGCGATAATTATCCATTTTTTCATCATGTTTCCTCCTCAAGTTGACGCTTCATTTTAAGATAGGTGGATTCATTGAGTTCACCCTGTGCGAATCGCTGATCGAGGATCTCTTTGGCGTGAGATGATCGATACCCGTTATTCCTTTTGGATGAGGAATCTGTTATTCCCAAATACCAGATGATCCCGCCGATTGCCAAGATCCATATAAACATCATGGAAACCCCTCCTTCAGTTACAGTGTAAAGGAGAGATATGAAAATTTAATGAAGAAGCTCAAGCGGGAGTCGAATGTGAAAGACGGTTCCTTTGCCTACCCGGCTTTCACATGTGATTGTCCCCTGTATCGTATTCAACAACTCTTTTACAATGGATAGACCTAGACCAGAACCACCTGTTTCCTTGGCTCTTGCCGGATCGACGCGATAGAATCGATCAAAGATATGCGGCAAAGCACCTTCGGGAATTCCGGTGCCGTTATCTTGAATCGTAATCAAGATTTCTTGATTTTCTTTTCTTGCTTCCAATTTCACCTGCCCGGATTCCGGGGTATAGCGCAAGGCGTTTTCCAAGAGATTGAAGAGGATTTGTCGGATCGTGTCTTCTTGACTATTGATTTCAAGGGAATCAGAGACCTCGGCAGCAAACGAAATTCTGCGTTCTTTAAATAATGACAGATAGGCGTTCGATACTTCCCGCAGGGTTTTCGACAAATTGAAGGGTTTCGAAATCGTTTCGGGTTTTTGTTCAAGATCGTTTAGATCTTCGATTTGCGCAACCAGTCGTGACAGCCGATGGATTTCCTGAATCAACGAGTTGCTTCGTTCTGGCGTTAAGGGAAGAACACCGTCATGGATGGCTTCTATTTGATTCAAGAGGACATTTAAGGGGGTTCGCAACTCATGGGACATGTTGGTGGTTAATTGTCGTCTCAACTGATTTTGAACCTGCAATCGAGTGGATAAATGAATCAAGGAATCGCGGAGAGAAGCAACCTCTTTTAATGAACTTGCGGAAGGCGGTTGTTCATTCCAATTTTGGTTCGTGATTGAATCCGCATAATGCTCCAAAGATTGAATGGGTTTTGAAACACGCCGGCTAAGCCATAAGGCTATGAAGCCTGCAAAGATCAAGCTGAACAATCCGATCAATACATATCCTTGATTCAAGTTTTTTCGGAAGTTCGCTTCCGGCAAGGATAGAATCGTATTTTCTGGACGTCCGATACGAACCATCGCAAAAGGCGTGTTTTCCAGGGGGTAATCTCTTTCAATTAGAGTTAGATGGTCGCGTTGCATATGTCCCATGCCCATGGAATTTGAGTCGATCAATCCAATGATATTTCCTGATTCATCAAGAAAAGTGAATTGAAGATCATCCATCATGGCGGCTCGTTGAAGATCAAAGGTTGGGTCGCTGCCCGCAGTCAGGGTTTCTTCAATGAATGAAACCCAGTCAAGATCCTCAGAAATCGTTTGGTCTTGCAGGTAGTTTCCGAAGGTATTATCAAAAACAAAGTGCTCAAGGATCAAAGTGCTCGATAAAATAACGAGTGCAATCAGTAAAAATGAGGCGAATAGGATATGGGAGAAAGAAAAGGCTTTTTTCATCATGGAATCACCTCGAATCGGTACCCTTTTCCAAATACAGTAACAAGCAGCTTTGGTGACTTTGGATCCTCTTCAAGTTTCTTGCGAAGGTTTTTGATATGAACATCGATGGTTCTTTCGTCTCCTTCGTAGTCATAACCCAAGGCTCTTTCAATGATCAAGCTGCGGCTGAGAGGCCGATTCGGATTTCGAACAAAAAATGATAAGAGTCGATACTCGATGGGCGTCAGGTGGATCTCATGATTATTTCGGAAAACTTGCTCAGCTTCCAGATCAATCCAGAAGCTCTTCGATAGAAAAATTTTCCCCAAGGGCGTGCCAAAGTGACTGCGTCTGAGGAGATTTTGAATGCGCAGGATCAATTCTTTGGGACTGACGGGTTTAATCAAGTAATCGTCGGCACCCAATTGAAGTCCGTTCAGGCGGTTTTCCAGCTGTCCTTTGGCAGTCAACATAATGATTGGAACCGAAGAGACTCGACGGATCTGTCTACAGACTTCTTCACCGTTCAAATCCGGCAACATAAGATCCAAAACAACAAGGGCGGGTTTTTTATCGTGGAAGAGTTTCAGCGCTTCCGTTCCGGTATAGGCAGAAATGGGTATAAACCCTGATTGCTTCACATAAGCAACCAAAACTTCCATTAGTTTTTTTTCATCATCAACCAACAATATTTTATCCATTTTTCCCTCCAAATTTATTTTATCATGGATTTGTGAAGGAGTAATGAAAGGCGTCGATGCATTTGATATAATGAGACGCAGGAGGAATATTATGAAGATCAATCGATTGCTGGGCATCTTTCAGAATAAAGTATTGGAAAAAGCATATTTTGATCAATTCTTCGAAAGCTCGATGGGCTTCTTGAAAAGGAGTCTTTTGATGCTGGGAATCTTGTATGCGCTGTTTTTAATTCCAGACTGGTTCTTTCTCCGTCCCCATGCTGATTTTGTTTGGGCTTTTTTTAATCGGTCTCTTTTCTTGGGGTTGATGATGATCTTGTATATCTGGCTGCGGTTTGGAACGGGATTTACCTTGTATCCCGTGATTATGCTTCTGACAGAGATTGCTGTCAGTTTGCTATTTGTTCAAATGTTTGTCGTCTATCAGAAGAGCGGCGATCTTATGATTCAGTTTCTTGGTATGATTTGCGTTATTTTAGGCATCTTTCTGATTCCCAATCGCGCGGTTTATCATTTGATTTCTACTGGGATTTCCGGATCTGCGTTTATTTATCATGCGGTCTATACCTATCAGCCGGAGCAGTTTCAATCGGTTGCCTGGATTTTGTACGTATGTATTATTATTGGGATTAGTTATGTCAATGCAGTGCGAGGAAATATTTATCAGCGCAAGCAGTATATCAATAGTATGAATCTTAAGGAAATGCTGGATATGGATCCATTGACGGAGATCTATAATCGGCAAAAATTTGATGACGAGTTGATGAAATATCTTGCAAGTATCGAGGATGAACGTGTTGCGACGATTATGTTTGATATCGATGATTTTAAAAAGGTCAACGATGAATTTGGACATTTGGAGGGCGATCGTGTTTTAAAGAAGGTCTCTAAAATCGCTCGTAGAATGGTACGGGATCGAGATGTTCTTGCGCGCTGGGGGGGAGAAGAGTTTATTATTCTGATGCCCTATGCGGGAAAACTTGAGGCTTATTCTGTAGCGGAGCGTATTCGAATCGAGATCGAGAAGGAATTTTCAGTTGAAGGAAGGGTGGTTACCTGCAGCTTTGGGGTAACGGAAATTTCTCGCAATGATAATTTCGAAGCCATTATGAAACGCGTAGATGGCTATTTATATGAAGCAAAGGCAAAAGGGAAGAATCATACCACGGTGTATTAGGAGGAAAAAATGAGGAAAGTTATTTTTGATTGCGATCCGGGACTGGATGATGCAATTGCGCTCTTGCTGCTCTGTCAGTCGGAGCATGAGATTTTAGGGGTAACGACGGTGGCGGGAAATCATCGCATTGAAGTAACGACGAAGAATGCGTTAGATCTGCTTTCTTTTTATGGGCGACCGGATATTCCGGTGGCCAAGGGGGCGGATCGTCCGTTGATTCAACCACTGACGATCGCGGAGTTTGTTCATGGGCCCAATGGATTGGGAGAGGTAATCCTGCCGGAGGCAGATAGAAAGCCGGAAATGGTTCATGCAGTGGAATGGATGAAAAACACCCTGATGGCGAGTCGGGAAAAAATTACGCTGATCGCAATTGGTCCCTTGACGAATATCGGTTTGTTGTTGCGCATGTATCCGGAAGTCAAGGGGCGGATCGAGGAGATTTCCATCATGGGCGGATCGACGAGTTTTGGCAATATTTCGCCGGTCGCCGAGGCCAATGTCGGGCATGATCCAGAGGCGGCGCAGATTGTGTTTTCTTCGGGTGTGCCGATTCGCATGAGTGGGTTGAATTTGACGTATCAGATGTTTATTCGAGATCAAGAGATTGAGAGTATCGAAGCCGTGGGCACCGAGCTTGCGAAAACGGCGGCCAAATTTCTTTGGCATCACGCCGCCTTTGCGAAGCGTATGGGGCTTGCTGTTGATCAGATGCACGATACCTGTGCCGTTGCGTCCCTGATGGAGCCGGAAGCCTTTACAGGCCGTATGGCGAAGGTTACGCTGGATACAGGCTGGGGCCCTGGCCGCGGACAGACGATTGCGGATTTTTGCGCGCCGGAAGAAGAGCGAAATGTATTGATTTACGAGAGTGTGGAGCGAGATCGAATCATGGAGTTGGTTCAATCGGCAATCGCAAGGGCATAATAGTATTGGCAAAATGAAAGTGTGCAAAAAAAGGAACCGATCCTAGGATCGGTTCTTGTTCTATTCATGAGACATGGAATGTATGATTGATTCAATCTCTTCCCAATCGGATACGCGGCGAATCAATTGATGCAGGGGTTTTCGATTGTATGCGCAATCCATCAGAAGGACTGGAAATCCGGCTTCCGCCAATGAACTGGCAATCTCGAGATTGTCCTCAATAAACAATTGACAGCCCAATTCTTTTGCGGGGGTAACCTTGTCGAAGCTCTCAAGCACATGAAGGGTGCCGGGGATTTCATGATCGCTTAAAAGCTGCTGGGTAATGCCAGCAAATTGTTTTTCCCGTGAGGTGACGATATGAACGCGATGCTTTTGATCGAGCAAAGTCATGACACGGTCGGCATAGGGACGAATTTCACATAAGTCGTAGTAAAAGGTTTTACCGTTTGCGAGATAGAAATTCGCATATTCTTCAGATTCGATTCCCAAGGCTTTCGCCGTATAGCAGGTCTGGTACATATTCAAGGTGATCGTCTTGTTGAAGACCTCGGCGGTGTATTCAAGCCAGGCATAGGGTTTCGTTAAGGTACCGTCAATATCGACACAAATCGTTAGGGCGTGTGTAGTCATTCTATTCTCTCCTTATTCATCATCTCCTTTAGTGTAGACAAAGAGGCGGGAGATGTCAAAGGAGTTTTCTTGTTTAAAGCACTTTAGTGTGATATAGTGATAGGCAAAATATTCGCAATTTAAGGAGTCGTTATGCGTAAGCGAATTCAGGCATGTAAACGGATTGTCGTGAAGATCGGAACCTCTTCACTTACCCACCCTCAGGGGGGGATGAATCTACGAAAAATTGAGCGTTTGGCCTTTGTTTTATCGGATCTGCAGCGATCGGGCAAGGAGGTCATTCTTGTATCATCGGGCGCTATCGGGTTTGGCATGGGGCGTCTGGGTCTGAACGAGCGGCCCAAAACCTTGGCGGAAACCCAAGCGGTTGCCGCCGTAGGGCAGGGTCGATTGATGCAGGTCTATGAAAACTTTTTTTCAACCTATAATCAGCCCATTGCACAAATTCTTCTTACCAAGGATGTAATGGATCATCCCATTAAGAGCAATAATGCAAAAAGGACATTTCAAACCTTGATGTCCATGGGTGCGATTCCCATTGTCAATGAAAATGATACAATCTCCACGGAAGAAATCGAGGAGAGTCGGTTTGGTGACAATGACACCCTGTCGGCGATAGTAGCCGGCTTGTTATCGGCGGATGTGCTCGTCATTTTATCGGATATCGCAGGGCTGTATGATCAGGATCCGAGGAAAAATTCGGATGCAAAGCTGATCGAGGAAGTGAAGGAAATCACACCGGAAATTCAGGAGATTGCAGGCGGACCGGGAAGCAGTCAGGGAACCGGCGGGATGGCGACGAAGGTGATTGCCGCACGGATTGCAAAGAAAAATGGCATTGAGACGATTATTTCGTCTGGCGAGAATATCGATCAATTGTTTGAGATTCTGGATGGAAAACCCATTGGTACATGGTTTCATGGAGGAGGAAAATAATGAGCGTAAAAGATTTGGGAAAACTGGCAAAAGGCGCGTCGATAAAAATGGCAATCTTGGGCAGTGAAGAGAAAAACCAAGCCCTTCAGGCAGTAGCGGAAGCATTATTGGCAAATCAGGCAGAGATCTTGGCTGCCAATGCAAAGGATATGGGCAAAGCGGAAGAGAACGGCGTACGGGGTTCCCTCTTGGATCGGCTGCTATTGACAGCGGACCGAATCGAAGGGATTGCGGAAGGCGTGCGCCAGACGGCTGCTTTGAAGGATCCTGTTGGAGAGGTCTTGTGGATGAGGACTCATCCCAATGGCATGATCTACGGGCAAAAACGGGTGCCGATTGGCGTGCTAGGAATGATCTATGAAGCGCGGCCCAATGTAACCGTTGATGCTTTTGCTTTGAGCTTCAAATCGGGCAATGCGGTGATTCTGCGAGGCGGGAAGGAAGCCTTCGAAACCAATCAAGTGTTTGTCAAGATCATCAAAGAGGCCTTGACAGCAGTTGGGTCGATTCCGGATGCGGTGCAGATGCTGGAAGATCCGTCTCGTGAAACTGCGCGGGAATTGATGCGATTGAATGAATATCTGGATGTGTTGATTCCAAGAGGCGGCGCCGGATTGATTCAATCCGTCATCGAGAATGCAAGTGTGCCCGTCATCGAGACCGGCGTTGGGAATTGCCATACTTTTGTTGATGAAAGCGCAAATCTTGAAAAGGCAAAATTAATCGTGATCAATGCGAAGGTACAGCGACCAGGGGTTTGCAACGCATTGGAAACCCTGCTGGTGCATGAAGCGGTAGCGGATGAATTTCTTCCGGACATGCTTCAGGAGCTGGAGGCCAAAGGCGTGGAATGTCACGGAGACGAGCGTGTTTGCGGATTTGCCGATACAATTATTCCAGCCACCGAATGGGACTGGGCGAATGAATATTTGGATCTGAAGCTGGCGATTCGCGTTGTGCCTAGTTTGGAAGCAGCGATTGAGCATATTGCGACCTACAGCACCAAACATTCGGAAGCGATTTTAACAGAAAGCTACTCCGCCTCACAAAAGTTCTTAAATGAAGTGGACGCGGCGGCTGTCTATGTGAACGCATCCACCCGGTTTACGGATGGATCGGAGTTTGGGTTCGGTGCGGAGATCGGTATATCGACGCAAAAATTGCATGCCCGCGGACCAATGGGTGTCGAGGCATTGACCACAACCAAGTATATTATCTATGGAAACGGTCAGATTCGAGGTTGACATCATACCCCCGTTAGGTATAATGGTTTCGGGGGGATGATATGAAACCACTACTTAGGATAGAAGAAATTCAGAAATTTATAGCGGAATCAGGTTTTCGCTTGGTTTATTTTGCTTCAGAGGCTTGTTCGGTATGCAAATCCATGCGTCAAGAGGTAGAGGCGCGGTATCAAGAGCGCGCGGAGATGGACTTGGGATTAGTGATGATCGAGGATGTGCCTGAAGCAAGAGGCCATTATCAAGTTTTTGCCGCCCCAACGATCCATGTGTATTTTGATGGGCAGCGGGTGTATGAAGCGGGCCGATTCTTGCGATTGGAAGAGCTTGATCAGATTATGGAACGAATTGAACAAATCAATCGAGAAGCATAGGGAAATGACGCCGAAAGGCGTCATTTTTGCTATTACGGGTAAAGGAAAAATGAAGGAGGGATATTATGACTTTTTCACAAGTTTTTGCCGTTTTGATGATGGTTGCCGCAATCTTTGTTTTTATCAATGAGCGGTTCCTTCATTTCCCTTTTACAATCGGTTTGACGGTCTTATCCTTGGGGTTTTCAGTTTTTTTAATTTTATGCGAGTTGGTGGGTATTCCCTTTGGGCATACCATTTTTTTGAAATACTTAACCCTGATTGATTTTAAAACCTTTTTATTGGAATATGCCTTGGGCTTTCTTTTGTTTGCCGGATCGATTCACTTGTCCAGCCGAGATCTCAAGCCGGATCGAGGATTGATTTTAGTCCTTGCGAGCCTGGGGGTTGTTTTTTCAACGCTGATCTATGGCGTTCTTTTGTATCTTGTACTGGAGGGAATCTTTCATATTGGGTTTGGTTGGATTGATGTCTTTCTTTTCGGAGCGATTCTCGCCCCAACGGATCCGATTGCAGTCTTAAGTATTTTAAGGGAGATGAAGCTGCCAAAGCGGTTGGAGGTCTTGATTTCTGGGGAATCTTTGTTCAATGACGGAGTGAGTTATACACTCTTTTTAATTCTTTTGGGCGTGAAATTGCATCCAGAGGTGGTGCGGGCAGGAGAAGTTGTACGAATTTTGGGGGAGGAAATTCTTGGCGGGGTCTTGCTGGGTCTTGTTGTCGGTATTTTGATTGTATTCTTGCTCGCTCGGATTCGCGAAGATATTACCGCGATTTTTGTGACGACGGCATCGGTGTTTTTTACGATATCTGCGGCAACTACTTTACAGGTGAATGGTCCGCTGGCTGTGGTGATTGTTGGGATCACCATCGCGACACGGGTTCATGATATTGACATTGTCTGCAATCCCCATTCACTCTTAAATATCTTTTGGGAGATGGGGGATCAGATCTTAAATGGATTTCTCTTTATGATGATTGGGTTTCAGGTTGTATTTTTGACCTTCTTTGAGCAATTGTGGCTGGAAAGTTTTTTTGTTATTGGAATCGGGATTCTGGGTCGGTTTTTGGCTGTATATCTTCCGGTGATGATCTATCGAAAGCGCATGCAATTGAGTTGCAACCGCTGGAATTTGATGCGTCTTCTGACCTGGGGCGGATTGAAGGGAGGCCTTACAATTGCACTAGCGCTGCAATTGCCGGAATGTGTTCTAAGTAATCGGATTCAAGCCCTAAGCTACATGGTTGTAATCTTCTCGATTGTGATCCAGGGCAGCACCATTCGAAAGGTGATTTCAATTGAAGATTTTGAATTGGCATTAAAAAGGAATCGCTAAGCGATTCCTTTTTGGCAGCTATTGATTTTCAAATGGATCTGCGGCGTGATAGCTGCTACGAACAAAAGGACCGCTGGAAACATGAACAAATCCAAGGGATTTGGCATAGGCTTCATAGGCCTTGAATTGTTCGGGGGTTACATATTCTACAACCTCCGCGTGTTCGCGGCTGGGCGCCAGGTATTGGCCGACCGTTAACATTTCGCATCCGTGGGCATGGAGGTCGCGCAAGACCTTTTTCACCTCTTCTGGCGTTTCTCCCAAGCCCACCATAATGCCGGATTTGGTTTTGATATTCGGCGCGGTTTTCTTTACCCGTTGAATCAGTGTGAGGGTTTGTTGATAGTTCGCCTCAGGGCGGATGGTGTCATAGAGGCGAGCAATCGTCTCGATATTGTGATTGATGACCTCGGGAGCCGCATCGATGACAATCTGAAGCGCAGCCTCATTCCCTTGAAAGTCGGGAATCAGAACCTCGACGTTCACATCGGGGGTTCTTTTTTTGAGGGCGCGAATGGTTTTGGCGAAGTGCTCGGCGCCGCCGTCGGGCAAGTCGTCTCGGGTGACCGAGGTGATGACCGCGTATTTCAGACCCAAAGATTCAACCGCTTTCGCAACCTTTTCCGGTTCATTTGGATCGGGCGCGCCGGCGACACCGTGGGTGATATTGCAGAACTTGCAATTGCGGGTGCATTGACTGCCCAAGATCATAAAGGTTGCGGTGCGTTTGCTGAAGCACTCGTATTGATTGGGGCAATTGGCCTCCTGACAAACGGTATGCAGACCGGTTTTCTCAATCAGAGCTTTAACTCGTTTTAATTCTTTTGGATGGTAGGCCTGCATGTCGATGCGAAGCCATTCTGGTTTTCGTTTGATCATAGGATCCTCCTTTAAAACAATAGGGAGAGCAATTCTTCTTTGGTAATTCCGTAGAAATACTCTTCTAGCGGGAATTGCTTGAGAATCGCAAAAAGTGTTTCGGGATCATGGCGCTGTCCGACCATGGCGAGCTGAATATCCGTCAAGTCGAGACGGCTCAAGAAATCGCCGTGAAAAATGATGTCGGTCACGAGTCCCTTTTGTACAGAAAGATCGATTTCGACAATTCCGCCGGCAAATCGATGTTCGCGATGAAAGTCGTATTTGGGTGACTGGCCAATGGTCCAGTTCCAGTCTCGATACTTTTGATCGGCGATTTTTTCGATTTCCAAAACCTCTGCTTCCGTGAAATCGCGGACCATTGCATCCGCGTCTTTTGACAGCATGTGGGTGTAGATCAATTCGCGGAAATCAAGCACATCCATCGGCTCCAATAGATGAGAGGTGATATTGGTCACTCGCTTTGCAGCGGATTCGATGCCCCGGTCCTTGTACTTTAGCGGATCGGTCTTGAGGGCGCCGGCAAGATCCTTGAGGTCGGCTGAAAATAGAAGGGTTCCATGGTGAAGGAGGCGATTCTTTTTTCGATACTGCGCGTTACCAGAGAATTTTTGTCCTTCGATCGTCAAGTCGTTTCGTCCGCTGAAAATAGCGGGAATGCCCATCTTGTTGAGTACGTCTACAATCGGTTTTGTAAAGAGCCGATAATTATTGACCTTTTCAGTTCCGTGATTTTCAATAAAGGAAAAATTGATATTTCCCAGATCGCAAAAGACAGTGCCTCCACCGGATGAGCGCCGAACCAGAAGGATCTCTCGTTCTTTGATATAGTCAAGATTCACCTGTTTCCAAGCGTTTTGGTTTTTTCCCAACAGAATGCACTTCTTTGCGCGCCAAAGCATAAAGACCGGTTCAAGGGTATTATCCATCAAGAAATCTTCAGCGGCATGAAAAAAAGGTGCGTCGGTGCGATCACTACGAATTATAAGCACAAAAAACCTCCCCAGTTTTTCTTCATTATATGGGGAGGTCTTGTTCTCTGTCAATTTGAGCTTTTGCCCATACCTATTTACTGGTTCGTTTAGCAATTTCAACCAATACAGCAACGGCTTTTTCCATCGATTCAACTGGAATGAATTCATATCGTCCATGGTAGTTGTGGCCACCGGTGAATAGGTTTGGGCACGGGAGTCCCAAATAGGACAAGCGTGCGCCATCGGTTCCGCCGCGGATGGGATCAACTCTCGGGGTGATGCCAATTGTCTCCATGGCATCGAGGGCAGTTTGCACGACATGGTAGTGAGGCATGATCATTTCCCTCATATTTTGATAGCTGTCTTTTACGTGAACGGAAACCAGTTTCTGGTTATATTTTTGATTGAGTTGGTCTGCGCACTTAATAAAAAAATCCTTTCTCCATTCGAAAGCAGATGCATCGTGATCGCGAATGATATAGACGAGTTTTGCTTCCTCGACGGAAGCGTCGGTTTTCATCAGATGGAAAAACCCTTCATAATCATCGGTGTATTCCGGTCGATCGAAGTGGGGAAGCAGGGCGTCGAACTCCATGGCAAGATGATTTGCATTGATCATTTTGTGTTTCGCGCCGCCTGGGTGAACATTTCTGCCCTGGATCGTTACGATTCCAGTAGCCGCATTAAAGTTCTCGAATTCAATGGAGCCAAGGGCGCCGCCATCGATGGTATAGGCAAAATCCGCGCCAAAAGCCGTGATATCGAAGTTGGAAGTGCCGTGGCCAACCTCTTCATCCGGGGTAAAGGCCAGACGGATGGTGCCATGGGGAAGATCTGGGTTTTGAATCAGGATTTCGAGCGCTGCCAGAATCTCGGCAATTCCTGCCTTGTCGTCGGCGCCTAAGAGGGTGTTTCCATCGGTTGTGATGATGGTTTGCCCAAGATAGTTTTTCAATTCTGGAAAATCAGTGGGATTCAATTCGTAATTTTCATTCAGCTGAATGGATCCGCCATCATAATTTTCGACAAAACGAGGCTGTACATGGTTCCCGGACAGATCCGGCGAGGTATCCATATGGGCAATCCATCCCATGGTGGGGGCGCCCTCGGTATTGCTTGGCAGGGTAGCTGTTACAATGCCGTGTTCGGAAACAAATACTTGAGTCAGGCCGAGGCTTTTGCATTCTTCTACCAATAGGCGAGCAAGATCCCATTGCACATCGGTGCTGGGAAATCGAGCGGTTCCCTCTTCTGATTGGGTATTGATTTTTACGTAGCGGATAAAGCGTTCAACAACAGTCATTTTTGTCCTCCTTAAGGGTTTCTCTTCTTTGAGTGTAGTCAATTGTTGAGAATTGTGCAAATACGAATTCGTGGTATAATTAAATTTATTGATTGGGAGTGAAGGACGGATGTTAACGGGTACAATCGTAAATACGGGTGCGATCTTGATCGGCACTTTTTTAGGGCTTCTTGTGAAGCAAGGAATTAAAGAAAACTATTCGAAGGCCGTGATCAAAGCGATTTCACTTGCGGTGCTGATTATCGGAATTAGCGGCGCGTTGAAAACGGAAAATTTCTTATTGGTGATCCTTTCCATGGCTGTGGGGACATTGCTGGGGACTGCCTTGAAGATTGAAGCGCGCTTGGATAAACTGGGTGAGCGGCTGAATCAAAGATTTGGGCGGGGGGACAGTCCTTTTGTCGAGGGATTTGTTACGGCATCCTTGATTTTTTGCGTCGGTGCAATGGCGGTTGTTGGCGCCATTGAGTCCGGGCTGCAAGGGAATCATGAAACTTTGTTCGCAAAATCCTTGTTGGATGGAATCACATCTTTGATCCTTTCATCTACATTGGGGATCGGAGTTCTGTTCTCCGCCGTTGTTGTTTTTTTGTATCAAGGAGCGATTACCTTGTTGGCATCCAGTTTGACGCCAATTCTGACGGAGCAGGTTGTGACGGAAATGTCTGCCGTGGGAGGGATCTTGATTCTTGGACTGGGGCTGAATATCTTGGAGATCGGGAAGGAAAGAATTCCGGTTGGAAACATGCTGCCGGCGGTCTTTTTGCCGATTCTTTTCCTAGCAATTTTTTAATCACTCGAGGGAGTGATTTTTTTTCGAATTTAATCTTGACAGATTTACTCGGATATATTATTCTAGAAATGCACGAATTCCAAGTAAATAACTAGGAATTAGAAGGAGGGCTTATGAGATTATCAACAAAGGGCCGTTACGGTTTAAAAGCAATGTTTGATTTGGCTTTAAATGATGGCTCTGGGCCTATCAGTCTAGGGACAATTGCGGAGAGGCAAGGAATTTCGATCCATTATCTGGAACAATTGGTGAGTCCTTTGCGAAAAGCGGGATTGTTGAAAAGTGTACGCGGTGCGCAAGGCGGTTATTTACTGGCCAAGCAGCCGTCGGAGATTAGTGTGCGGGAAATTCTTGAATTGTTGGAAGGGTCTTTGGCACCGGCTTCTTGCGTGACAGATGGCGAGAATTCTTGCGATCATTCGGATTTCTGCGTTTCCAGAATGATCTATGATCGAATTTATGAAAGCATTAATGAGGTTGTGGATAATATCAGCCTTCAAGATATGTTGGATGAACAATATCGGAATCTTCAAGATTCCATACCCGATATGAAGAACAACTAGGAGGGAATGGCATGCGTCTAGTATATATGGATTATTCGGCAACAACTCCTGTTAAGGAAGAGGTCCTGCAGGAAATGCTCCCATATTTCACAGAAAAATTTGGGAATGCCTCAAGTATTTATTCAACTGGCAGACAGGCAAAACATGATATGGACGCCGCAAGAAAGCGGATTGCGGATCATCTTCATTGCGTGCCGGAGGAATTGTATTTTACTTCGGGGGGATCCGAGGCCGATAATTGGGCGATTAAGGGAATTGCAAAGGCAAGAAAGAGCAAAGGAAATCATATCATTACAAGCAAAATTGAACATCATGCAGTTTTGCATGTTTGCGAAACCTTGGAAAAAGAGGGATTTGACGTTACGTATTTAGATGTTGATGAAAAAGGGCTTGTGGATCCAAAGGCTGTGGAAGCGGCGATTACCGATCAAACCATTTTAATTACCATTATGTATATCAACAATGAGATCGGAACGATTGAGCCCATCGTTGAAATTGGAGAGATTGCAAAAAAACATCAAATTATTTTCCACACGGATGCCGTACAGGCACTGGGGAATTTACGGATTGATTTGAGTGAATTGCCTGTCGATTTGATGACGTTCTCAGCCCATAAAGTTTATGGACCCAAAGGGGTTGGCGCTCTCTATGTGAGAAAAGGGATTCGAATTCCGAATTTGATAGAAGGCGGAGCGCAAGAACGACGAAGACGCGCAGGCACGGAAAATGTTGCAGGGATTGTTGGATTCGCCAAGGCGGTGGAAATTGCGTATGATCAGTTTGACGAGCATGTGGAACGCTTGGTTTCCCTGCGAGAGAAGTTGATCGAAGGATTGATTGCTGCAATTCCGGATACCCGTGTGAGTGGAGATCGGGATCAGCGACATCCCGGGAATGTGCATGTATGTTTTAAATATATCGAGGGGGAGTCCATTTTATTGAGTTTGGACATGGTAGGGATTGCCGGTTCGAGCGGCTCCGCATGTACCTCCGGCTCCTTGGATCCATCCCATGTTTTGATGGCCATAGGCTTGGGACACGATATTGCACATGGATCCTTGCGGTTGACCATTGGGGATTTTACGACTGAAGATGATATTGATTATATCTTGGAACAGCTTCCGCCGATTATTGATCGATTGCGAAGAATGTCGCCATTATATGAGGAAGCGAAAGGGGCAAAATAAGATGTATACAGAAATTGTAATGGATCATTTTACGAATCCACGCAATGTAGGGGAAATCGAGAACGCTGACGGCATGGGCGAAGTTGGTAATGTGAAATGCGGCGATATCATGCGTATTTATCTTCGCATCAATGCGGATGAAATTATTGAAGACATTAAATTCAAGACATTCGGTTGTGGATCTGCGATCGCAGCCTCATCAATTGCGACAGTGATCGTCAAGGGGAAAGCGGTTAAGGAAGCCTTGCAGCTGACAAACAAGCAGGTAGTGGATGCTTTGGGCGGGTTGCCGGCTGTAAAGGTGCATTGTTCGGTATTGGCGGAGCAAGCCTTAAAAGCAGCAATCTTTGATTATGCGAAAAAATTCGGTAAAGAATACCCGGAATTGGAAGGCTTTGATCCAGATGCGGATGATGATCATCATGATCTGATCGAGGAAATCGGAGAATTTTAAGGGAAGTTGGAAAAAACGGTGAAATTCACCGTTTTTTTTATTTCCAAAAACAAACAGTGATGGAAGTTTATGAACGTGTTATACTTAATGCATATAGTTGAAAATTCTGAGAATTGGGAGGGCGGGAATGATACAGTACTCTGAATTTGTTTTTGAGCTTACCCTGAATATTGCGTTATTCATTACGGGGGCTTTTCTCTTTGGGAATATTTATCCAAAGATAGTGAAGCGCTCTCGCTTTTGGCGTGCGCTGCTTTTGGGTGGAATACTAGGTGCCCTTGGGATCATAATTTATTTCTTGCCATTATATTTGGGAGTCGACAACCTGATTCCTTCACAGATGATTTTGGTAGCCGTCGCACTCCTATATGGAGGACGAGCGGCAGGGCTTGTTACCTACTTGATGGCATGCGTGAATTTAGTGCTGCTTGACGCGCCGAATTTACTGATTGAGATAGCTTCCTTGACGATTCCATTTCTTTTGATCGAGGCATTTTTGATCCTGAAGGCGAAGTCGAGAATCCGTGTGATTCATCAAGTGAGTGTATCTGTTCTATTGGCGGCGTTGCACTTTGTCAAGCTTATGATAGCGCAAAGTCTGATGGTCGGTGGAGTTTTGGCTTGGATTTTGATTCTGTCGGAATGTGTGGGAATTGCGATGATGTCGATGATGGCTTTTTCGTTTTTTGAGCATGAATTGTCGCGAGATTATGTGGAGAAGAAATTAAACGATAGCGTGGAGCGATATCAGGTATTGGTGGATAATTCACCAGATATCATCTTCAATTGCAACGCTTCCGGTGAAGTGTTGATGGCGAATCGAAAATTCTATCAAGTCCTTGCAGCCGGCAAATCGGAGCGAGATCATTTTCTGATTTATGAGGTGCTTAGCGGTGAGCGGGATCAAATGGAAATGCGAAGAATAATCGCGGATGCGTTGAAAAAGGAAAAACCGATCTTTCGAGAGCGAGAGATTCAAATTCGAGTCGGCAAGACAAAGGTCTTCAATATTGTCGCGGTTCCTTTTTTCAATGCGGAGTTAAGCCCCTCGGGCGTTACGATCACGTGGAATGATGTGACGGATCTTAGGGAGCAGGAGCGGACGATTCGAAAGATTGCCTATTTTGATGATTTGACGGGACTGCCCAACCGGGCATCGGTAATCAATAAATTGGATCAGGCGCTGTATTATTCTCGGCAACGGGAATTGCGAACGGCAATCGTCTTTATCGATATCGACAATTTTAAAAACTACAATGATACCTTTGGACATTTTTTTGGAGATGAAATTCTCATTGAAGCAAGCCGACGCTTTTCGGATTGTTTGCGGAAATATGATGTGGTTGGTCGCCTTGGTGGAGATGAATTTATTATTATCATTCGAGATGTTCAGCAGAAAAATGAAGTGGTGGAAGTGATTCATCGTTTGGAACATAGCCTTGAGGAACCGATGAAAATCAAGGAGCGTCTTCTTTACTTAAGCATTAGCTCAGGGATCGCTTTTTTCCCGGATGACGGGGACAGCGTGGAGGATCTGCTTCGTAACGCAGATACCGCAATGTATCGGGCGAAGGAGCTGGGCAGAAACAATTATCAATTTTATGACAAGTCCATGAAGGATCAAGTGGTGCACCGCATGGAGCTGGAAAAACGGTTGCGGGAAGCCATGGTGAAAAAAGAGTTGGCGCTTTATTACCAGCCGCAATATTATTTGGATAATCGAAGCCTCCGAGGGAACGAGGTTCTATTGCGTTGGATTAACGATGATGTGGGAATGATTTCAACGTCTGAATTTATTCCAGTTGCGGAAGAAACCGGCATGATTCATGCCATGGGCGAATGGATCTTGGTGGAAGCCTGCAAACAAAATGTGAAGTGGTGTGAGCAGTTCGGTCGGGACCTGTTCGTATCCGTGAATATTTCTCCGGTTCAATTGAAGCAAAAAAACTTTGTGGAGATTGTGAACCGGGCACTCGGAATTTCCGGAATGAATCCAGAATTGCTGGAGTTGGAAATCACAGAGAATATTTTGATTGAATCGAAAACCTATGTCTTGAATCTTTTGCAGGGTTTACGAAAGATTGGAATTAAGATCGCACTCGACGATTTCGGTACGGGGTATTCTTCGTTGAATTATTTGAAGGAATTGGAATTTGATACCCTGAAGATCGATAAGTCATTTATTGATCAAATCGATGAAGGGGGAAAAGAATCTTCCATTTTGAACACGATCATTGATCTTGTTCAAAATTTGGGGCTTGAATTGATTGCAGAAGGGGTGGAAACCTACGAACAGATGCATTACCTGGAAGATCGAGGCTGTGATATTGTTCAGGGTTATTTGTTTGGAAAGCCTCTTTCGAAAAAGGGATTGAAGCGGATGTTGGATCGCTTGCATTTGTCGGATCCGTTGGAGAAAGAAAAAACAGGATCCGAATAAAATGGACCCCGTGTCAAGGACACGATAAAAAGAGACTATGCAGCAAGAAGCTGATTTCTGTACATTACAGGAGTCAGCTTCTTTAAGTTCCACTGAGCTCTAGAATGATTATAATAATCCATGTAGCGGTCGACTTT
>DAOUQF010000020.1 GCA_030625815.1 Eubacteriales bacterium | reverse complement strand
CATCTCTTCCTTCAGAATAAACTTAAGGGACATGGAGTTGATGCAATACCTGAGTCCCGCAGGCTGCGGTCCGTCGGAAAACACATGACCCAGATGAGCGTCGCCATATCGGCTACGCACCTCGGTTCTCACCATAAAATGACGAAAATCCCGTTTCTCAATAATCAGTTCCCGATGAATCGGCTTGTTGAAACTTGGCCACCCGCACCCAGCATCATACTTGTCCAGGGAAGAAAAAAGGGGCTCTCCCGATATCAGATCCACATAGATTCCTTCCCGCTCCTCATCCCAAAACTCATTATCAAAGGGATGTTCCGTACCGGAGTTTTGCGTAATTTCCACCTGGTTCTCCGATAAGCGCTTCAGTTTTTCTTCTCGATTCTTCACTTCATATTTCTTTAAATCTTTCATGATCATCCCTCCCTTAACCTATTACCCGGGAAAGAAGACTTACACACTTACTTTTCTTCTGAGATACAACGCCACACACCCCGCCATCCGCACGACTCCTGTAATCAAGAGGGCTGGCACAATCGCGGTTTGACTCTTAATCCAAACGCTGAAAACCGGAGCAATGCTGGCTGAAATATTGACGGCCGTGGTAAAAAATGCCAAATAAATCATGCGATTCTTTGTTGGTGTGACCTCCAAAAGGCTGTTGAACAAAACCAAGATGGTTCCCGAGGTTGCCGTACCCGGAATGATTTGAAGCAGGGCCATCATCGGCAGGCTTTTGGTTAAGGCAAACACAGCAGGCGTTAAGGCCATCAAAAAGGTTGTCATCACAATTACGGTTCGATTTCCTTTTTCGTCCGCCAGCTTCGCCCAGAAAGTCACTGATAAAATGCTGAACAGGCTCGCGGTTACGGAAATGACGCTCAACCAAAATTCATCCGCCCCCAAATCCTGAATCATATACAGGCTAAACAGCGGCCAGCCCATTTGCCATCCGAAATAGAAAACCAAGGCGCATGCCGTATAAAGGAGAAAATCCTTTTCTTTTGGCAGACGAGTCAAGACCTCCTGCACCAATTTCAATCCGCCACCCTCCGTCTTCGCGGGGGATTCGATCTTCGAAAACCACTTAAAACTGATCACTTCACCCAGCCCGATCACAAAGGCCACTAAAAAGAAAATCTGATAGAGATGAATAAAGTCTTGATTGGTCTTCGGGATCCACAGCATCAATTGCCCCGTTGCAATCATGACCAAGAGCCTCGCCAGATCGGAGAATCGATTGCGAAGACTCATTGCGTGCCCTCGCTCCGACGGAGAAAAGAGTGCGCCCACATAAGATTGATGGCCCAATTGACTGGCCGCAAAGGGCAGATTCATCAATCCGACGCACAGGACAAAAATCGCCGCCTGATCGACTCCGTGAAAAAAGGGCAATAACGCCATCCCCAAATAAAACAATTTATGTAAAAACATCAGGGTCGCTGTACGCTGCTGCTGATCTTTTGCCTGTTCAATCCATATGGATATGGGGATCAGGCTCAATGCCGCAACAATGGCCGGCAGGGACGAGATCATGGCGACATGATAATCGCTTCCGCCCAATCGCAAAGCAAACTTCGCATTATACGGTTTCGTTAAATTCAATGCAAGCGCCAAAAAAATTCCATTGATGATATTCACTCGCTTATTGCTTTTCATCCCATCACTCCTCCCCACTATTATAACGAAGGCTGCGAAAAGCGCAATAAAAAACGCCTCCAAATATCCGCTGCATTGGGGGCGTTTTCCTACTTTTTCTTATTTATTCCCACTTGACGAACTATTGCCTCTGGAGTTCCCATTGCCATTGGGACTTCCTTTGCCGTTCGTCTGATCTTCATTCTCGGATCCAGTCTCATCTGGATTTAAATTTTCTTCCTTTTTCGCTTGGCCCGGCGGCGTCTCTTTCTTGCCTGATTGCGCCTGACCCTGACCGGCATTCGATTCTTCCGCGTTGATCTTTGCACGCTTTTCTTCCTGCATAATCATCCGCGCCGCTTCCTTCTCTTCCTTCGTCGGCTTGGTGACTCGATTCACCTCTCGGATCAAAGCGCCAACAGTGCCGCCCGCTTCTTTGATCTCTCCCTTTCGAGAGAGAATTTCCTCTCGCAAAATTTCTTTGCCGGGCGAAACCCCGAGCCCCTTGGCGTTTTGATATTCCGCCCGGGTCACTTCCAGCGCCGCAATGGTTAAGTCAAAGCCGTCGTCCAACATCGCTTGATGCAGTTCTTCAACAAAGGCTTCTTCATCGACTCTATTTTTCTTCTCTTGGTTAGTCAATAAAACATATCCGTCTTTTTGCAAAAATCCGGCTTCCTCGGCGGCAGCCACAACTTCCTCGACAGCCTCCTTCAAAGAGCGGTGTTTCAATTGCACGCGAACCAAGCCTTCCGCATCCTCATTCAACGGATTCACTTGCAGAACACGATGGAATCGATTATAAACCAATTCCGTGCTTGGATTGATGTCAACCACCATAAATCCGTATGGCACCTGATACAGCCAGCCACTGAACAAAACAACCATGGCTGTAGCGATTGCCATCGCACTTCGCCAGTTCACTCGTGGCTTACCCTCCTCAATCTCCATCCGGTCGCCAATCTCAAGTCCCAAGGTATGAGAGATAGAGACTTTGCGGAATCGCCCCTTTTCATCGAGCACGATCCAAAATTTCTTTTTTTGCTCCACAACAGTTCCCTTCATCCTCTACACCTCCGTGATTCGCGACTTCAACCGTGGATACTCGCCTTGCATCAAAACAATCATCGACAGAATATATTTTCTGCCTCGTTCCAAGTTTCGTTTCTTTTCATCTATGCCTTCCATCAATGCCTGAATCGGCAATTTATGATGGGTATTGGTCCATTCCAACAATTCCGGAGATTCAAGAACAAATCGAACCACACGAAAATACCGTTGCCGAAGGCGATCCTGCTTCGGAGACACTTTCACCAATTCCGCAAAAGACAATCCCCACCCCTCCAGCTCTTGTCGATACGCGCTGATTTCCAATTGAACCAATTCTCGTTCCTGATCCCGTTGATAGCGCTGCATCGCCTGCTGAATTTCCGAATAACTCAATTCTTGTTCTTCCCTTGCCACCAATTCC
The DNA here is from genome assembly GCA_030625815.1 of Eubacteriales bacterium. Lineage (GTDB taxonomy): Bacteria > Bacillota > Clostridia > Tissierellales > GPF-1 > GPF-1. The sequence continues at coordinate 60,584 of DAOUQF010000020.1, read as the reverse complement.
AGAGATTCGTTCCGCGTCTGCCGAAATACCGTTCTCTCGTAGTCGATCAAACGGGATCGAACCACCTGTGAGGCAAAGGAAGAAAATCGTCCTCGTGTTGCATCGTATTTCATAATCGCTTCTTGCATGGCGATCATCCCGATTTGCAAATGCTCGTCTCTTCGATTTGGAAAGGGATATTGATCAACCACACGAATTACAATTCCCCGCTGTTCCTTTAAAAGGGCGTTCAACGCCTGCTGATCTTTCTTCGCCAATTCAATTTTACCCAGAAGGTCATGGTTCTTGCTATCCATAGAAGTCTCTCCTACTCATAAATACGAGTGCCGAAATCGAAAAACTGGGGGTTAAAGTTCTAAAATATCACCCGCATAGAAATATTGCACCTGATCGCCCACTTTCTCCTGCAAGCGCTCAAAGGCAGGAAGCCCCGTACAATGCCCCGTGTAGATGGTTCGGGCAACCTGCGCTTTCAAATATTCTCCCACAGCATCAATGGTTTCTTCTTTTTCATGAAAATCCGGTTTCCGCCCCTGAAGATGGAATCCGCCGAGCACATGCAAAACTGGCTCATCGGGAAATAAAATCATCGCTTGATCGACCATATTGGTTACCCCTTGATGAGAGCACCCCGTGATCACAATCAAGCCCGCTTCTCGTCTGACGACAATAAAACACTCGTGATCAAAAGAATCCGGTTGAAGTTCGCCTTCGTTCCCTTCCCAGAGAAATTTACTGCTTTCCGGACGCGGGTAACGATCGCTTGCCTTGGGAATCAAAAAGAAATCAGGCGCGATCTCAAGAACCTCCTCAAAATAATGAAAACGGTCGGCAGCCTCAAGGGCCACTTGCTCATTCATCCCGGCAAGGGCAAATCCTGTAATTCGCTCGGACCAAAGGGTATTGGCAACGGTGGTTTTCGCAAAGATCTCCGCTTCTTTGTTTCCGCAAAGAACCCACCCCAATCCCCCGGTATGATCGTAATGTCCGTGACTCAAGATAATGGAATCAATAGACTCGCGATTTCTTTTCAAAATCGGCATATTCTTTTGAATCGCCTCTCCATCCCCTGTATCAAAGAGAAAGTTTTCTTCCCCATACTCAATCCAATAAGAAAGACCCGCTTCCGTTGCGAGCTTATCTTCGGCAGGTCTCGAATAATTGTCAACAATTGCTTGAATTCTTAACGCTCTCATTTCATCACCACCAATTCATAGTCTTGAGAACCCAAGCCGATGGTCTCGCCATAAGACAACTGGATTTCCCCCTGGGTGTTTGGATGAACCGCTTTAAACAAATCGCGCTGATCAGCCATCAAAAACTCGCTGTCCGCATGCTCATGAGCCAGACAAGAAGCTGGATTGATCTCCTGCTGATTCACCAAGTCCAAACAAGCCCGATCCAATGCAACAGGATCCGTTGACGCCAAGATTCCGATATCCCCTACAATGGGTGCATCGCTCCATGGCGCGCAATCGCAATCCGAAGCAATCTGCAAAACAAAATTCACATAGACTGTCGGCTTGTCCTTCACCGCGCCATAGGCGTACTCCACCATGCGCTCATTGAATTCAGGAATCTCCGTATCCCAATTCAAGCCAATGGCTCGAGTGGGACAAACGACCATGCATTCACCGCATCCGATGCAAACCGCTTTATCAATCTTCGCCGTCTCGCCCAAATCGATGGCATCCACCGGACATACGGGGACACAGGTCCCACAGGCGATGCACTTGCTTTCATCGACTTGCTGACGAGTTGCGTGCTGATCGCGCTTCCCCGCGGGAGTTGCGCATCCCATGGCAAGGTTTTTAATGGCACCGCCAAATCCTGCCATTTGATGTCCTTTAAAATGGCTAAAAACCACCATGCCATTCGCCTGAGCGATGGCACCAGCGATCCGAACCGATTGAAAGTGCTTGCCGTCCAGCTGAATCCTGATCTCATTCTCTCCGCAAAGACCATCCGCAATCACCACAGGCGCATTGACCACGCTGGGTACAAATCCATGGCTTGCCGCTGTTTCATGATGATCAACAGCATGGCCGCGCTTGCCTGTATAAAGGGTATTGGTATCCGTTAGGAATGGCTTTGTCTTTTGCTCCCGCAGCCAATCAACGGCTGATCGCAAATAAATGGGCCGAATAAATCCGTCGTTTCCCTGCTCGCCAAAATGCGTCTTCACAGCAATCAATGAATCTGCTTGAAACAAATTATTCCCCGCCGCCGCCAATAATTTCTTAATTTTCGCCTGCTTATTGGAACTGGTCCCCCTGGACCGCAGATCCATCATAAATACCTTGCTCATCGGTTTTCCTCCCGGCTTGACAATTCCTCGTAAATTTCTTCAAACATAGAGTCTGACAGGGTTCGCTTTTGCCAAATCTCCTCCGCTACCATGGCTTGCCCCAATAGAAGGCTGAAGCCGTTTTCAGCGGACTTTCCAAGTTTCCGGGCCATCCGCACCAATTCCGTCTCCCAAGGGTGATAGATCACCTCGAGAACGGCATGAAAATTTTGCACCACGGACTCCGATACCGCGCAAGCCGGCAGTCCTGCCACCATGCCGCACGGGGTGCAGTTTACCAAATAGTCGCCCTGAATTTCTTCCAGGCCGCGATAATCCAGCCATTTCACCCTCGGATCCTTCCACCAATCCGCTCCTTCAAATTGCCGCTTCGTCTTTTCGGGATCCCTGGAAACAATCCAGATTTCCGAGGCGCCATGATCGTAAAAATAACGAAATCCCGCCTTCATCACGCCCCCGGTACCTAAAAAAGCCACGCTTTTGCCTTGCGGTGTTCCCTTGAGCCGTTTCAGCATCCATGCAAAACCCCAATAATCCGTATTCCAGCCCTTCAGCCCGCCATCCCCGTTTGAGATGGTATTAACTGCGCCAATGGCTTGAGCCGCCGGATCAATTTCATCCAAGAAAGGCATCACGACCTGCTTATAGGGCATGGTCACATTGCGGCCCGTGCCGCCTGAACGAAAGCTGTTCAGGTGATTCTCCACTTCCTCTTCTTCTAATTCGTAAAGCAGATATTCCTCTGCAATCGCCAATTCCTGAAAAATCAGTCGGTGAATGGCTGGAGACAAACTCTTTGAAATTCCCTTGCCGATCAACCCATACTTCATTCTTCCGACATCCTCCTCTTTTGAATGGCGCAACTTTGTTTCATCATCTCTTGAAATACCGATTGAAGTTCTTCCCGCCATTCCTGATGCTGCAAACGATCGGAATTTTTCTCCAATACCACGCGCTCTCGTTCTTCATCAAATACCGCTTTTCCAATGGCAATCTTTGCGTCCGCAATTTTCCCCGCTATTTCCATTCGCGCCTCAAATAGTTGAACGATCTGACGATCGACCTCGTCGATCTCCTTTCGAAGCGTTGCTAATGTCTGATTTTCTGTCACACTATTTCCTCCTCGCTGACCTTCCCGCCTAATTGAGAAAATTGTTTCCAAAACATCGGTTCCTGTTGATGAATCCATTCAAACCCACGAATAATCATCGGCTGTCTGGATCGCGTCGAAAGAATCGCCAGAAGCATGCCAAAAAACGGATCGCCTGACACATTGACTTCTCCACCCAACAATTCGTCTCTTCCCGTCACTAACCAATATCCATCCTGAATCTCAATCTCTGCACCCAAGCTTTGCAGGGCGCCCAATCGATTTAAGGTTTTTTTCGACATGCTTTTCAATTCAATGCGACTTTCCCCTTCCGCGAACAACAAAACAGCGGTTGCAAAAATCGCAAAATCCTCATCCTCGCAAATTGAAGTCAATCCGGTATATTGATGTCCCTCAAGCCAATATTTCGACTCGGCTTTCATAATCTCCAACTCCAGCTCTTGAAACAAGAATCGCCAAGTCCGCTCCTGCTGCAAAGAGGCGCGTTTAATTCCTTCAATCACAACCTCGCCGCCAATGGCATCCGCCAAAAGCCACACCATTCCGGTCTTCATATTTCCATCGATCGTAATATCCGCCGATTGAAAGCTTTGCCTTGCCGGCAGCCGCAATCGATTCTGTTCTTCAATCACTTCCATCTCAAACCGCGCCATTAAATCGATCACCAAATCATGACAATCATGGAGTTTATACTCTGGAGGAAATTCAATCCACGAGTCCCGATCCACAACCGGCAAAGCCAAAAGCAAGCCTGCTACAGCCAATGGCGAGAAGGACTCCGGAATTCGATATTCGCCCCCTGGCAAGGCACCGTCAACCACCAACGGAAAATGCCCCTTTTCGCTATGGTAAATGACGTTCTTTTCATTTAAGACAGCCAGGTAAGGAACCAAGAAATCATGAGAGATCTGGTTCTTCGTCGACAGGCGGACAGGTTCTTCGCATCGCCCTGCCAAAGAAATCAGCCAGCGAAGATTTCTCTCGCTTCCCGCATTTTGAATCGTCGCACCTTGCAGGCGATCCGTTCCCTTGATCAGATAGTCGATCCGATTGTCCACTTCTCTCCTTTTCATCACCTTCATGCCCATTTGCGAAACCGCATCAATAAAGAGTTGAAAATCATAGGTCTGCGGCATATGACTGAGATAACTCATTCCATGCGAAAGCGCAGCGCAACAGACTGCAACCCGCGCAATATCCTCCTCCGCAGAGACCAATACGCTTCCCTTTAGGGAAGACGGTTGAATCACGATTGATTTCAAAATCCATTCTCCTTTCAGCCTTAGAAAAATATTGAATTTCTGTCTTTATTATAGCACAGGAGATTCCGCTTTAACCCTCATTTACATGGTCATTTCTAAATATTCTTTCAATTTCTTTAGACCTTCCCGGTAACTTTCAAATCCAAGACCCGCCACCTGGGCAATGCAGCCTGCCACCGTCACGGAGTGCTTGCGAAAGTCTTCCCGCTGCTCGATATCGCTGAGGTGAACTTCCACCGCTGGAAGCCCCACAGCCTTCAAGGCATCCAACACGGCGATGCTGGTATGGGTATAGGCTGCCGGATTGATCACAATCCCATCATATTTCCCATAGGCCTTTTGAATCATCGTCACTATTTCACCTTCAAAATTACTTTGCTTCACCTTCACCTGAAGATGTAAGTTTCGAGCGTCCTCCAAGATTTTCGCCTCAAGATCGGCATAGGTTCGACTTCCGTAAATTTTCGGTTCTCGAACCCCCAACATATTGAGATTCGGTCCATTGATCACCAATACTTTCATTCGATACCCTCCTTCTATTTTGTGGAATATTATACCATAGAATCAAAATCACTAATTGGTATTTTCTTGTTTTTCTTGCTATTTTATTACAAAATCGTTAAAATAAAGTATCGTATACCGTAATATTTATTACGGAGAAATTCAAAAAACAGGAGGAAAGGTTATGAAGAAACTTGCATTGGGATTGGTTCTGATTTTGTCCCTTTCATTCCTAGCGGGATGTGGCGGCAATAAGGAGACAGAAGTGGAAGAAGAAGTCGTTGATTTGATGGAAGAATTCCGCACTCAGGAAACCTCAACGGAGTACGAAGGAATAAAGATCAAAGTGAACGGAACATTGATCGGCTTTAATGACGCCTTCGGTTATCCTTGGGTAGAGGAAGTCAGCCAGGTTGTTCGCATACCGTATCAACCGCTGTTGATTGCCCTCAATGCCTCGGATCTTAAACTGATGCCAAGCAAAATGAGATTTACGATGGCTGAACATGCTGTAGAAGTCCCTTACGATCAAAAACAAATCTCTATCGATCAAAAACCGAAGGTAAAATTCGGATCACCGATCATTGGACTCACAGAAAGTGAACAAAGCGACCGCATTTTCTTCTCACCGAATTTTTTGAAAGACTCCTTTGAATATAATCTTTACTGGAACGCCGCTGAAACTGCTGTTGAAATCACAACAGAAGAACTCGATCTTCCTGTTATCTTTGCGGAGGCTGCAAGAACAGAGTTATCCGCATACGAAATGCATTTTGAAGTGAAATAAAAGAGAAAGACCCGTGCGTTGCACGGGTCTTTATTTGTATGTGCCGATCGAACGAATTTTCAACTCGAAATCGCCATCCATCGCATCCAAGATCATCACACCCATACTGGAAATTTGAACGGGATTCAACGGTGGTGAAGCCGCCAGGGTTTCCCCCAAATAACTCGGCTCAAACTCCGAAAACGGCAGATAGATTTTTTGGCGAATTTTGGACAGGGTATGAAAAGCCGCGTAGAACCCAAAAGGTCCCAAGGGCAACAACATACGCAAATCAATAAAATAGCTTTGCCCGTCTCCCACCAGATCCAGGATCAAACCCTTCGCCTCTACGAAATCAAGGCCTGATACCTCGCTTCGAATCGAACAATATCCATTTTCATCCATCTCCTGCACATCCCCAGAGAAAACACCGAAACCTTCCGAAACATAAAATGCTCCGCTGCGATTCCCAGTGATTGGGTCGTGCAATAATTCTTTCCATTGAGAAGTGTTTAATTGGTTGAATTCCATGATCCAGCGCTCTTGCATGTCATCCCTTCTTTCTCTTTGGATTTATTCACTATTTATATACCCTAAATTCCCCCTTCCTTTCGTCTTGAATGCATTCATTTTTTTCTAGTGAATCAAATTTCAATTTTTCGAAACCTTACAGTTTCTTACTTTACATCCACAGGATTCTACTATAAACTTTAAGTGATATCTAGAATCTATGTTTAGGGTGGTACTCATGAGAAATAAGCAAAATGGTTTTAGTTTAATTGAACTCCTCTTGGTTCTTGCAATCCTCAGCCTAATCCTTGGAATCGCAACCCCGATCTATGCGAATATCCTCGATGAAGCTCGGTTTACGGCAGACCAGTTCACCGTTGCCATGATCCAACGGGCAGAAGTTTTTTACTCCATAACCAACAATCGTCATAGCTTTGATTCCAGAATGGCACAGAATGAAACCCTATTTGCAGACTCCATCGCGATTCTGGAAGATGGATATTTGGAATCCGTCACCTTTCAGTCCATTCAAAATCCAAGATGGGAACGAACCAATGATGGCTGGCAAATCGACTACGACCTGCCACCGAAAATGCAGAAAGAAAAGAATCCTGCCGCTTGGAACAAAACCACCTTTTACGCGAAAGACAACTGTGTCCTTTATCGAGACGCCATCTATCAAGCGAGGACATCCAATAAAGGGTTGATCCCCGGATTATTCGGTTCTCCCTGGCAAGAGATCACCTCCGATTGGCGTGTCTTCAACGTTTATCAACCCGGTGACTTGGTTAGATATCAGGATCGAATCTATAAAGCGATCTTGCCGAACGAAGGAAAATCCCCTGTTGAAACCACCTATTGGAAACCCTTTGACGCATGAAAATAGCCGGCTTTCGCTGGCTATTTGTTTTCATAACGAATCACTTCGAAACGATACATCTTCACTTTTTCTTCGTAAGGAATCCCCGCCTTGTGCTTTGCGATGCGAACCTGTTCCGTCGCCGTATCAACGCCTTTAAGGCGAGGCAGCAACACCCCGCGTCTTCCTTCCCATTCCACGACCACCCCATATCGCTGCGGATTCAAATCCGCCAAATATTTGATCGCCTCTGGAGGCTGCACCACATCTACCTTGACCGACAAAAATGGCAATTCCTTCGGTTCAATCGGAAGAAATCTCGGATCATGCATCGCCGCCGCGATGGCATTGGCGATAATTTCTTCGCCCAGGTGCTCATAACTCGGTTCAGTGGTGCCGATACATCCGCGCAATTGCCCGGATTCAAAGATGGAAACAAAGGCGCCAAATCGTTTCTCTTCCAAATCATGAATGGACTCTTCCTCTTCACGCGCCGTTCGCCACAAGAGTCGATGCCTGTGGCGAACCTTCTCCTCAATGGCTCTGCGCGCCAAGCGCAATACAGGATCTTCCTCTTTTTTTTGCTCTTCCATTTGCTGTAAAAAATGCGCATCCAGGGTTTCAACCCAAGAGTCCATCGGATTTCCCGGCTCCAAAAAAGCCGTTAAATACCCAACCCCAAAGGGACCTTCATAGGAAAACAGCTCCGTATGAATATGCTTGCCGTCCAGGACACCCAGTCCCACGAGAAATGACGGCAATCCGCATTGAGCGGCTTCCGTCGCTAATCCTTCGTCGATGGTCACCAAGGAGAACACATCCCCTTTTCGAATGGCTTCCCTGATCTCATGATCAAAGACGGATCCCGACGGATGATAGGAATAGGGACCCTTTTCCTTAAGCGCATGGGAAAGATCTCCGCTTGCCACGACAACCGCATTGAGATTGGATCGCTCAAGAACCTTCGCGAGTACCATTCCCAAGCGATAATGCGCCATTCTGGACAATCCGCTAACGGTGATATGAAGGATGCGATAGGACTCATACCCCTCGTCAATCATCTTCAGCGGCACCATGCACCCATGATCCAATTCTGCTTTAATCCCGTATTCTTTCGCCGTTTCTCCCGTCAGAAACAAGGCGGGAATCCCTTCTCTCGCCAAGACTTCTTCCAGTTCACGGTTCAGTTCCTGGGCAACCTCCTTTTTCATGCTCAGTTCCGGCATTCCAAAGGATCCAAAATCCCCATGCACCCAGCGCTCATCCAAAAAACAAAATCCATCTGAGAAAAAAGCGCCATGGGGCGAAATGCAAATGATCAAATCCGGTTCAATCCCTCGAATCTTCTTTTTGACCGCTTCCATTCCCCGCAGGGTTTCCTTCGCTTTTCTTTCCTCGCCCCGGCCAATCTCTTCCAAAATAATGGGCGGATGAGGAACCAATGCAACACCAACAATCATTACTTCACCTCCCAAACATTCCCCAGATTCACGCGATGACAAACTCGACGCGCCTCTTGGGCGATCTCACCCATCCACTCCACCGATGTCGGCGGTTCATGATACCGCCACGCCGGAAAATAGCGAGTCAAGTGCAGCGGAATGGATGGATCCAATGCGGCGATCCACTTGAACAGCGCCCGCAATTCTTCCCGATCATCGCTGATTCCCGGAACAAGCAGGGTCGTGATTTCCAAATGCGCCACAGCGGATACCCGTTCAATGGTTCTGAGTACCGGCTCTACCCGCCCCCCTAATTTTTGATAGGTTTGCGGATAAAATCCTTTTAGATCAATATTCCATGCATCAATATGCGGCAGCAAATCCGTCAATGGTTCCGGCTCTACATAACCATTCGTTACCATAATGGTGGTAATTCCCGCTGCCTTAGCCAATTTAGCCGTATCCAAAACAAACTCGAATCCAACCAAGGGTTCATTATATGTAAACGCCAAGAAATCCAAGTCTCTTCGCAATACCGCTTCCACCACCTCATCGGGACGATATTCTGTGGATGCCGGTTTTCCATGGGCAATCGAATGATTTTGGCAATAGGGACACTTCAAATTGCATCCAAAGCTGCCAATCGAAAACACCTGCGTTCCCGGGTGAAAATATGCCAAGGGCTTCTTCTCAATGGGATCCACCTGCAGGGCTGTGATCTTCCCGTAATTTTCACTCACCAGTTTTCCTTTTATATGCTTTCGGACGCCGCAAATCCCGGTTTCCCCCTTTGCGATTACACAGCGATGGGGGCAAAGCTCGCAGCGAATCCGTTCTCCCTCTTTGACATAGTATCTCGCTTCCATTTTCATCCCTCCTATCCATATTGTACCCGAACATAAAGAAAAACCGCGCAAAGCGCGGTTATGAAATAGCATGTTTATGAAATCGCCAGAGTCCCAGAATAAAAAACACCAGGCTCATCGTCCCCAGGATCAGAATTGGGAATCCGATGGTTTCAATCGGAGCATCGAACATGACTATTCGTTCGACAGCCTGCAGCGCCCATTTGTGAGGCGTCAGATTCGCCGCAAACAAAAGAATAGGATTGCTGATGATCTCTAGGGGCCACATGCATCCCCCCAACATGGCGAATGAGACCAGAATCACCGGCGTAATTGCCGATAATTGCTCTAGGGTTCGAACAAATCCTGTAATGAGCATCCCCAGGCCAGCAATGGCTAAAATATACATGCCGAGAACCAAGAGTACAGCCAGAGGCGCCTTCCAATCAATATCAAATAAAAATCCGCCTACGCCTACCAGTACCAATGCCTGCATAAAACCCAAGCACCAAGAATAAAGGATATTTCCAGCTAGGATTTTCTTCTTTGTGATCGGTGAGATCATCTGCCGATTCCAAGTGAATTGTTTCTTTTCCTGCAGCAGATCCGCCATGGTAAAGACAATGCTAAAGGTGCTGAAAAAGAGTAAAAATCCGACCATATAATGGATCTTAATATCATAAAAATCAAAAAAGCCAGTCGTCTTTGTCGTTGTATGTACCAGCACAGGGACTTTATTTGCCCAATGGGTGTCCGCTTCCGCCAATACTTTCACACCCAACTCGTCCCCTTGAAAGTTTTCCACAGAAAAGTGCACCATCCGCTGATCGGATTGCATGCGAAATACCATAGCGCGAACCCAATTTTTAAGCTCCATCAATTCAAGAGCGTCCTTGGATTGAAAGAAAGAAATACTAGGCGCAATACCGGATTTTAAATCCATCCCAAACCCAACCGGCAAAATCAACGCCGCCATGACTTCATCGGATTCCACGCGCATAATAGCATCCGCCTGATCTGCCCACTCAAATTGAAAGGTCTCTGACGTCTGCATCAATTCAAAAAAACGATCCGATTCAAGAGAGGATTCTTCCGAGACTACCAAAATACTTGGCTGATACTTTCCGATCATGCTTCCACCAAAAATCCCGGTCAGGAGTAGCGCCATGGCTGTAAGAATCACAAGGATCATATAGTCACGCTTCAAAAGACGAAGCTTAAGCCATAGAATGGTTCTCATGTTGAATCCCTCCCTTCCATCGAGACAAACCAAAAACAAGCAGTAGCAAACCCATGGAAATTCCCAATAAAGCCGCCCAAATCCATAGTACAGATAAGAAACCGAATCCCCTTTGCAGGGTGATGATCGCCTGCAACGTTAATCCATTGATTGTGAAGGGAGCCACTAAGGAAAGTCCTTTTGGCAACACCTCCAGGGGAATATAGCTCCCACCCAATAAAGCCATGACCTGAACGATCACACTCTCAAAAAGATTGGCAACCTTGTAATTATTGCTGCGATAGGAGATCAAACTGATCAAGGTCCCCAATGAGGCAATCGCCATGCCGACTACCAGACTGGTAATCAACAATCCAGCCGGCGAAGTCCATCGCACCCCAAAAGCAAACCACGAAAACATGAAAAGAACCACCATCTGACAAATCGTCAATCCCACCATCATGACCCACTTGCCAACCATCATATCCAGAAGAGAAACCCCGGCGCTTTGCATCCGATTGGCTGTATGATCCCGTTTTTCTGTCAGAAGGGAACGGCTTCCAAAACCCGCTGTAAACAGCACAAACATGGCCAACATCGCAGCCGAGTAGTAGGTGAAACCATCCACATGGACTCGTTTCGTTCCTTGAAGTTCCTGAATCTGAACACCCTCTATACTCCCTACAAATCCTTTGATGATCTCATCCATGTTTTCATACACCACTTCTGATTCTCCAGCGAGACTGCCGACAGAGAGCAAAACATTCTTCTCAATGATCCCTGTATTGATGACCTGAAAAAAACCAGTAACGACTTCTTTTATAATCCGAAGGGTATATTGATAATCCGTATGTCCCAGAACCTCCACTTCGATTTGATTCCGAAAAGGGGTAAAAAAATTCATATACATATCATAGGTGTAATGCTTGGGCAACACGATCACCGCATGAACCTCTGTCGCGTCTAAGGCTGCCTCCGCCATCTCTCGATCCATCACCGTGAGCTCTACAAGCTCCTCAATCCCTTCGCTCCCTAAAAAATCCTCTTGAAACATTGCGATCGGACTCAGATCGCGTATCGCTCCTTCTAGCTCTGCTCGGGAATCTTGCGTCATGGATGCCTTCAGCGGACCCGAATCCAGCAGGGAAATAAATCGCTCCTGATCCAATTCAGCATCTCCTTCCACCACAAGGGCAACGGGAATCGCCATTCGTTTTCCCGACTCTTGAAAAGAACCACCTAAAGCCATGCTCAAAATTCCCGTCAGCAAGATGGGCATTGCCAAGATGATAAACAACGCCTTTCGATCCGAGACAATAATTTTGAAATCCTTTTTAATGATTTCCCATATTCGAATCATATTCTCCTCCTAATCCCGCAAGCCTCTGCCCGTCAAATGCAAAAACACGGTTTCCAAACTTGGCTTTTGTATATCCATTCCTTTTAATTCCGTGCCCGATTCCTTCAGCGCATTCATAATCGACTGATAGTGATTACCGTTTTCCTTGACTGTCAAGAAAATCGAATTTGCCTCTACAACCGCCTTTTCCACAAACTTCAATTCTTGCAGGGTAGTTATCAACATGGGATCAACCGCTTCCACAGACAACCGAATCACCTCGCTGGCATCGATCATTTCTGTGAGGGATTCCTTGGTCCCTTCCGCAATTATCTTTCCATGATCCATAATATAGATCCGGTCGCAAAGGGATTCTACTTCTTCTATATAATGTGTCGTATACAAAACAGTGCTTCCCTGATCCCGCAATTCCCGCACCGTATCGAGAATAAAACTGCGCGATTGCGGATCAATGCCAACCGTTGGCTCATCCATAATAATAAACGCTGGCTTGTGAAGAAGCGCAACCCCAATATTCAAGCGGCGCTTCATCCCACCAGAATAGGTGTCCACGCGGTCTTTCAATCGTTCCTCCAACCCAATTACCTGTGAGATTTCGGAAATTCTTTCCTTCAATTTGCTACTGCGCAGTCCATAGACCCTGCCCCAGAACTGGAGATTCTCTTTCCCCGTCAGGGTTGGATATAACGCGATCTCTTGAGGCACAAACCCAAGAACCTCTTGGATTCGTTTGGGATTTGTCTGAATAGACTCCCCCATAAACAGGATCGTCCCGTTGGTCGGTTCCAGCAAGGTTGCAATCATCGAAATCGTCGTTGATTTTCCCGCGCCATTGGGACCCAATAATCCTAGGATCTCTCCCTTTTTCACATGCATGTCAATCCCATCAACCGCATGGATCTCACCGAAATGCTTTTTCACGCCTTGTATCTCCACTAGATTCATACTTATCCTCCTTATTTCCCCAGGATATCCATCGAAAAGAAGGGATTTGTCCCGAGATCCTCTTGATCCGCCCACTCGTCCGCTTCTGGAGTTGGAATCGAGAACTCCGGTTCCTGATCGAATCCCCAATTCAATGTTTGCACCGTAACTCGGGTGATCATATCCTCGCCGTCTCCAACTTTCAGTGTGCCTGAAAACTCGCTTTGGATCACATACCCATCGATGTCAATATCCGTGGTATACACAAAGTCTTCAAAACGCACGGATCGTACGTTTTCAGCTCCTTCTTGAATCAATTGATGTCCATTCTCCTGGCTGCTCTCGCCAAAAAATCCACTGGCAAGTATCTCTTCCTCGTTTTCTTCGATTAAATCCGCAATCAATGCCAAACCTTGCTGAATCTGCTCATCCGTCAGTTCAATGGAAAATCGAGTGACCTTTACATCGCCATCTGCTGTCGAAAGCACATGACGTTTCCCTTTGAATATATTCTCTTCCCGCATCATGCGAAGCCATTCTTCTCCGACCGGGTCAAAACTCTCCAGCAGCTCAGAATCAATCGCCATCCCTGGATCCATCTCATCCAACTTCATATACTTTCCAACCAAAGGTAACTTTGTAAATTCAAGCTCGCCATCGCGATAATAAGACGCGTCAAATCCTATCCCACCAAAATTTAAATACAGATCGGATTGAATTCGAGTCTCATCGAAACGCGTCGCAGTGGAAAACACGATTCGCTCAAAAAAAGCCATGGCTTTTTGCGACTCCGGCGTACTTTCTTTCAAGTGAAATTCATTGTTGATCGTCAGTTTAAACTCCGAATTTCCTGATGTCGCCGCATCCGTCTTCTCCACTGCTGCGCGATAAGCATCCAGATCTGTTCCCGATTGACACCCGGACAATAACACTAGAATCACAACCATCATGCCAAGCATTCGTCTCTTCATGACACTTCCTCCCTTTCTTCTACCCCTATTATACGCAAAATCCACCCATCCGTCTTGTGCCTCCCCGCATCAAATTTTCTGAAAACCCATGACTTTTTGCACTTTCCCTTGACCCTCCTCGCAGAGGAACGCCTACACTGAAGATGAAGGAAATGGGACTCCATGAACACTATGAAGGGCTTCATCAAGCTTATCAAACGATTATTCGATGGATTGAAGAACAGGACCTGATCATTGTGGGTCCCGATCGGGAAATCTTCCGCGTCTTTTCCATTTTCCATGCCACTCCAGCGTTAATTAATTAGCCGACTACATTTTGTCTTGACTTCTTTTACTGACATGATATCATTTAGTTAGCTAACTAACAGAAAGGAGCTCCCATGAAAAATCAATTTTTTCGACAATTTGGTCGTACCTATCGAATCGCTCATCGATATATGGGCAATCAATTGGAGCCCTACGGTTTATCAAAGGGGCAACCCCGTATTCTACACCTCCTCGCGGCGCATGACTGCAAAACCCAAAAAGATCTTTTGCAAAAAATGGATATTCGCCCCGCAACCTTAACCCGCATGCTGCAACGCATGGAAAAAAACGGACTGCTCGTCCGCACGCCATCATCGAAGGATCACCGGATTCTAGAGATCCAATTGACGGAGGCTGGCCATAAAGCGCAGATTGCTTCCGCCCGTGTCATTCATGAGCTGGACGAAGAATTCTCCGCCCTAATGACACCAGAAGAAAAAGAAACCCTGCAACGAGTCTTTGCGAAGTTTTGCGAACACCTGGTGGAAAAAGAAAAAGGAGGGAAAGAATGAAGTCACTCAGACACATATACCGATATATGTCACCCTATAAAAAATGGGCTTTGATCGCGCCAATCCTCGTGATCGTCGCCGTCTTCGCCGAATTGATGCAACCCGCAATCATGCGGCGCATGGTAGATATTGGAGTCGCTCAACAAGATATGCCCTATATCCTGAGAAATGGAGGGGTCTTGATTCTCCTGGCCTTTATTGGCGCCTTCGGCGGAATTATCAGCGCCTATTACGCGTCAAAAGCTTCCATGTCCATGGCTCGCGACCTTCGCCGGGATCTTTTTGTCAAGATCCAATCCCTGTCCTTTCCCAATATCGACGAACTGGAAACCGGACAATTGATCACCCGCTTAACCAATGACGTTACCCAGGTGCAGACCCTTGGTTTTTTATCTCTGCGGGTTTTGATCCGTGCACCGATCATGTTGATTGGATCCGTGGCAATGGCCCTAATCGTCAGTCCTCAATTGGCCTGGATTATGGGTATTATGATTCCCATCCTTCTCGTGATTCTCGCCCTGATCATCAAAAAAGCTTTCCCCGTCTACAAGCAGGTGCAAGGGAAACTGGATTCCGTGAATCAAGTGGTTCAGGAAAACCTATCGGGAATTCGCGTCATCAAGGCTTTTGTACGAAAAGACTTTGAGAACAAGCGCTTCGATGGCGTCAATCATGAATACCGCGACATTTCCGTCAAGGCGGCGCATATCCTCGCCATGATCTTTCCGGTGATCTTAATGATCCTCAACCTAGCCATTGTTGCCGCTATCTGGTACGGAGGAGGTTCTGTTGTTGCAGGCGATATGCAGATCGGACAGATCATGTCTTTTATCAACTACATCATGCTTTTGTTGATGTCCTTGATGATGGTCGCCATGGTTATGATGATTATGTCGCGAGCGGAAGCATCCGCTTCCCGGATCCTGGAGGTATTGAACGCTACTCCAGCGATACTGAATCCAGCCGAACCAGAAAACCCGGCTTCTCCTCGAGGCGAAGTGGAATTTCGCGATGTTTGCTTCAGCTATCAAGCCAATTGCGGTGATTCTGTTCTGAAGAACATCAATCTCACCATCTCTCCGGGGAAAACCCTGGCAATCCTTGGCTCGACGGGTTCAGGGAAATCAACCCTGGTTCAAATGATTCCGCGATTCTACGACGCCAGTCAAGGCGAGGTCCTGATTGATGGTGTCAACGTCAAAGACGTTTCAAAAGAATGGCTCCGAAGCCAGATTGGATTCGCGATGCAAAAAGCCGTTCTTTTCAGCGGCACCATCCGCGAAAATCTGACCTTCGGTCGCTCTGAGGCTTCAGAGGAAGAAATGATCCACGCGGCTAAAATCGCCCAGGCGCACGACTTTATTATGAAAATGCCAGCTGGATACGATACCCACCTGGAGCAGCGAGGCGTGAATCTTTCGGGTGGGCAGAAACAAAGAATCGCCATTGCCCGCGCGCTGGTGACGGATCCAGCTATTCTAATCTTGGATGACAGCACATCTGCTGTCGATGTTGAAACCGAGGTGAAGATTCGTGCCGGATTAAAACACTTTATGAAGGATCGCACAAGCATCCTGATCGCGCAACGAATCAGCTCCGTCATGACTGCCGATACGATTCTCGTCTTGGACGACGGTTCCATTGAATCTATAGGCACCCACGATTCACTGATGAAAGAAAGCGCCGTGTACCGCGAACTGTATGACTCACAATTGGGAGGTGACGATCATGAGTAAACCCGCAAAAAGAACCTCAGCCGACCAAGGCGCCGGTCCAAAGCCTTCTCACGTTCCCGAACGAGGTCCCGGCCATCATATCAAACCCATCGTTCGCGCCAAGGATTCAAAAACGACCCTCAAGCGATTATGGAAATATTTAGCCGGCAGCAAGTGGCTCTTGGGCTTCGTCATCTTCTTGGTTTTGCTCTCTGTTGGTAGCAGCTTGGCTGGTCCCTATCTCATGGGCCGAGCCATCGATGCCCTTTTTGAGGCATCGCCATTGACTGAACTTGCTCGCTTTGCCGGATTGATGATCCTTGTCTACACCGTCAGCGCGCTTTTCACCTGGGCGCAGACCTACTTGATGGCAAATATTGCACAAGATACAGTCTTGCGACTTCGAAAGGATTTGTTCGAACATGTGCAAACCCTCTCCCTGCGCTATTTTGACACCCATCCCCATGGGGATTTGATGAGCCGCATGACCAATGATATCGACAATGTAAGCAACACCCTGACTCAATCCATTACACAATTGATCAGCAGTGTGATTACCATTTTTGGCGTGTTGATCATCATGTTCCGCTTGAATTGGATCCTCGCTCTGGTTACCGTCGCGACGGTACCTTTGATCTTCTTGATCGTGAACCGCGTCATCAAACGAACCCGAAAGGCTTTTAAAGAGCAGCAGGCTTTCTTGGGCAATGTCAATACGATCATCGAGGAATACGTCAGCGGTCAAAAGGTCGTCAAAGCCTACGGCCAGGAAAATGCCATCATTGAAAAATTCGATGTCGAAAACGACGCCCTGCGGGGCGCATCCATTCGCGCGCAATTCTTCGGCGGGATTATGGGTCCTCTGATGGGCATGACAAACAACCTCACCTACGCCTTCGTGGTCGGTGTCGGCGGTCTCCTCGCGCTTCAAGGACGAGCGAGCCTGGGCTTGATCGCCAGCTTTATGAATTACTCCAGACAATTCGGCAGACCCCTCAACCAGGTTGCCCAATTATACAACACCGTACAAGCAGCCATTGCCGGAGCGGAACGAGTCTTTGAAGTCTTGGACGAGAAACCGGAAGTCGAAGAGGATGCGCAAGCCATCAGTGTGGAAACCCTATCGGGATCCGTTGTTTTTGATGATGTCGAGTTCCACTATACGGCCGATAAGCCCGTTCTCCAGTCCGTTAGCTTCCAAGTGAAGCCTGGTGAAATTATCGCTCTGGTTGGCCCAACCGGTGCGGGGAAAACCACGATTATCAATCTCTTGACTCGATTCTATGACATCCAGTCCGGAAATATCCTGATCGACGGAAACCCGATTCGTTCCCTGAAAAAGGAAGAGTTGAGACAGCGCTTGGGCATCGTCCTGCAGGACCCCTACCTCTTTTCCGGATCCATTTATGAAAACATTCAATACGGTCGATTGGACGCCACAGAAGAGGAAATTATCCAAGCGGCGAAACTGGCCAACGCCCATAGCTTTATCCATCGATTGCCAAACGGCTACCATTCTCAATTGACGGAAGAGGGCGGCAACCTCAGCCAGGGACAAAAACAATTGATTTCCATCGCTCGCGCAATTCTTTCCAATCCGGATATCCTCATCCTGGACGAAGCGACCTCCAGTGTGGATACGCGAACCGAGTTCCAGATCCAAAAGGGCATGAAGACCTTGATGGAAGGCCGAACCAGCTTCGTCATCGCTCATCGATTATCCACCATCCGCAATGCGGATCAAATTCTGGTCATTCAAGAAGGAAAAATTATCGAACGGGGCAACCATCACAGCCTATTGGAGTCCAAGGGATTTTATCACCAATTGTATACCAGTCAATTCGAAACACAATTGGCATAAAAAAACCTCCCAATTACTGGGAGGTTTTTCATTGACAAGAATATCGAATTCCGTTATGATACACTCTAAATAATAAAAAAAAGGGGGGATGATTTGAAGTCTCTAGCGCGGAATATTCAACTCTATTACAGCTATACCGTATTTGCCAATCTTTTGATTATAGGGCCGATCATCACGCTCTATTATTTGGCGCGAGACTTAAGCTATACCCAGATCTTATCCCTGCAGGCAATCTCAGCAGTCACCGTTGTTCTGCTTGAGGTTCCAACCGGTGCTGTTGCCGATCTCTTGGGCAGAAAGAAAAGCATCCTGCTTGGCGCCTGCACCATGGCAGTCAGCATTTTCCTCTATGGGCTCGGAACGAACTTTCTGGTCTTTGCCATGGCAGAAATGCTGTTTGCGGTTGGCGCCAGCTTCAAATCAGGCGCCGACACCGCCCTGCTCTATGACAGTTTGCTCAAGCTCAATCGGGAATCAGAGTTCAAAGATGTCATCAGTCGCGGCAGCTTCTACGCCCTTTTGGCACAGGTGCCGGGCTCCATTATCTCCAGTATCTTGTTTGAATGGTCGATTGCCCTTCCGCTCTTTATTTCCGCCGGGTTTATCGCCGTCTCCTTTTTGATTGCTTTGCGATTTCAGGAAATTGAGGCCTATGAAGAGCATGAGCGTCCGAAATATTTTGAGCAGATTGCAAAGAGCACCCATACCCTATTCACCCATCCCAAAATCCGTTCCATCGTCTTCTTCTGCATGGTTTATCTGCTGTTTAGCCGTACGGGATTTTGGATGACACAGCCTTACTTAAAAGCAGTCCATTTTCCGATTCGCTATTTTGGACTTCTTTTTGCCGGACTAAATCTGATCGCCGCCTTCAGCTCTCGTTGGACACCTCAATATTTGAAGCTAAGCAAAGGCTGGAGCCTGATTGGATTGATGGGCATTCTCCTGATCTCCTTTTTCGGACTTTGGCGTTTGCAAAGCTGGTGGGGAATCCTCTTTTTATCCCTGCAACAAATCGCGAGAGGGCTCTATCGCCCCACCACACAAAAGTTCATCAACAAGCATATTCCAAGCACAGAGCGAGCCACCGTTTTATCCCTGCAGAGCATGCTGCAGAACCTGACCATCGCGATCCTCTTTCCCTTAATCGGAGCCGTGATGGATCGGACCGACATCTTTACGGTTCACGCAACTCTGTTTGCGGCGCTCCTCGCAGCCGGCATAATCATGAGAACCATCCTGAAACGCAGCTTATCTGCCGCTTCACGCAAATAAATCCATTTATACAATGCGAAAGCCCTTCCGACGGAAGGGCTTTCTTCATTCTGTTTCTTGCATCAATTCATCCGGCAATACCGGCCGGCCAAAATAATATCCCTGAATCATTCGGCACCCGTGCTCCTTTAAAAACAGCCATTGCTGCTCGGTTTCGACACCCTCCGCAATCGTCATCAGATTCATGCGCCTCGCCAAAATCAACAGCTCTTCAATCAAAATTTCCGTTTCCCGATCCTGGCCGATTTCAATAATAAAGGATCGATCGATCTTCATGGTGTCAATCGGCAATTCCTTCAGATAATTCATGGACGAATAGCCCATGCCGAAGTCATCCAATGAAATGCGATACCCTCTTCTCTTCAAGGATTCCAGCGCAATGCGGGACTGGCCGATTCTTTCAATCTCGGCGTTTTCTGTGACCTCGAAATGGATCCTTGATTTGTTCACATCAAAAGCTTCCACCATGGCATCCAAATGATCGACAAATCCTTCATGATTCAATTGAACCGCAGACAGATTCAAGCTCAGAAACTGCGGAGCATTGGATTTTCCGCGCCAAGCGATCATCTGCTCGACGGCTTCCCTCACAACCCAATCGCCGATCTCATGGATCAATCCCGATTGCTCCGCAATAGGAATAAAGACACTCGGCGGAATCAACTTCTCTTCATGCTTCCAGCGCAGCAAGGCTTCCACCCCAACCATCTTCTGAGTGTCTGTGTCCACGATGGGTTGATAAACCAAGTAAAACTCCTTGCGTTCAATGGCTTCTCTCAGATACCTAAAATACCAATGGGTTTGTTGAAGCCGTTCTTCCATTTCCACCTGAAACCATTGGATTTTTTTACGGCCTTTTCCCTTGGCTTGGTACATGGCCATTTCTGCTTTCTTCGTCAAGGTTTCATAGTCATGGCCATCCTCAGGCAAACGAGCAAGCCCCATGCTGATCCCGATCTCGAAAATTTCCGAACCCACTTTGATCGGTTTTTGAATCGCCTTCAACAATATCCTCGCGATCGCATCTCCCTGGTCCCGTGGCAAAAGAATGATAAATTCATCTCCGCTCAATCGACTGAGGGTTGCTGATTCCGGCAAATATTCCTGCACAAGAGCCATAAAACCAAGCAATAATTGATCCCCCATTTCATGCCCATAGAGATCATTGACGCGTCGAAACTGATCCAAGTCAATCAGCAAAAAATCATAGCCCTTTTCCTGGCAGTTTTTTTCAATCAGCTGATTCATGGCTCGGCGGTTCGGCAAGCCCGTAAGAGAGTCATGATACGCCAAATACGTCAATTCCTCGGTCTGCTTTGCCACCATCTTCCTCAAGAAACTTACGAAACCCAACGACAAAACACCGATCATTGCAGCAATTGCCAACACCCAAACCAGCCACTCCGGCACCACTTCATCCTGAACCTCTTCCCGAAGCCATCTGGATAAAATATCATAGTACTTCGAGTTCGAATCCTCTTGGACGCCCAACAGCCATCGATCAATCCCCGCAAGTCGATTCTCTTGGCCCGGCGCTCCAATGATTTTCACTTTAACGGGACGAAATGCCATGGCCGTAGCCTTCACCCCATATTTATCCATATTCAAAAGACCAAAGGTTCGGGCAACCGCTCCTGCTTCTGCTTGACCCACATCAATGGCTTTAAATACATCCGTAAATCCATCCACATAAACGAAATTATCTTCCAATCCCAAAAATTTGAAACTATCTTCCAATTCTATTGAATAAACAGCTCCGCGAACTAACGCAATTCGATAATTAGCCAAGGAGTCCAAGGTATCGACGGCAGTATAATCCTCCCCGACAAAAATCTGTCCCCAATTGGAATAAACCGTCTCCCCGTGAAATCGGACTTTTTTGGCTCGTGTGTCCGTATAGGCTACGGCAACTCCCAGGTCAACCTTTCCTTCGGCAACAAGATTCAATTGCTCCTCCAAGGTATGGTATTCATACGCCAACTCCCAGCCTTCCTGATCGGCCACCTCTTCCAGGACATCAATAAATACACCCTGTGGCATCCCCTTTTCATCCTGAAAGCACAGCGGGTAATTGTCGTAAAACGAAACTGTGATTGCCGCGGGTTCCGCCCAGGCAATATTTCCCATCAACAAAATGAGGAGCAAGGTCCCTCCCATTCGTCTGCAAATCCCTCGTAATCTTCCCATCGTTTCCCTCTCTATACCTCATATAATGTGTAGATTGCCAATTGTGTCCGATCCCGCAAGTCCAACTTGTCCAAGATTCGCGTCACATGATTTTTCACCGTTCCCTCGCTTAAAAACAAGTCCTTTGCAATCTCCCGGTTATTTAACCCACGCGCGACTAAAAGACAAATCTCTTTTTCCCTTTTTGTCAGCTTTTCTTTGTCGCCCCTCAAAAACAAGGGGCGTCCATCCTGCATTTTATTGAATTGGCGAATCACCCTTGAGGCAATCTCCGGCTGAATCATCGCTCCGCCCTCATAGACGGCGCGAATTGATCGAGCAATGGTCTCAGGCGGTGCATCCTTCAATAAATACCCATGAGCTCCCTCCCGCAAGGAATCAAAGATATAGGCATCGTCATGAAAGGTTGTCAAAATAACAACACGAATCTCAGGGTTGAATGCCCTCAAGGCCTTCGTTGCCTCCACCCCATTCATCACTGGCATTTGAATATCCATCAGCACCACATCCGGCTGTTCTTGCATCCGGCAAAAGGCAATGGCTTCTTCTCCATTTCCCGCAGTCCCGACAACCTCCAAATCCGGTTCTTGTCCCAAAATCATTTTCAAGCCTTGCCGCATGATCTCTTGATCATCAACAATCAGAACACGAATCATCCTTCAGCCTCCTCTTCAGGGCATTGCCTACAGGTCCAATCAGATAGAGGGACCCAAAAATCAAACACGGACTGGGTTCACGGAGAATCAAATCAATCAAGGCTTCCAGATTCCCTTTCGCTTCACTTTCAATCCCCTGCTCCAATAATCTAACTGTCAACTCACTCGCCGACAGAGCACGCGGATTGTCTGGCGTTGCTGTCCAGATCGCTTTGGCATCCTGCAGAATTTCAACAAAATCGGTTCCCAGTTCCTTCTCTCCCAAAACACCGACAACCACGCGATAATCACTCTTGAAAATCTGCTTTCGCGCGTGATTCAAGGCCTGTATTCCCTGCGCATTATGGGCGCCGTCGATCACCAACAAAGGCTTATCGCGCAAGATCTCGAAACGCCCGGACCATTTCGTATTCGAAATCCCATAAACCAGATCTTCCTCCCGCACGGCCCAACCCATTTCCCGCAATATTTTTGCCGATTCAATCGCCACAGCAGCGTTTATTGCCTGATGCCGTCCCAACATCCCGGTTCGATACTCTTTCCCCTGATAGGTAAATCGCAGGATCTGCCCCTCTTCCAGAATCGAGATTTCAGAAAGCGCGAGCTGATGAAGCGGCGCCTGAACCGACTCCGCCTTTTCCTTCAAAACCGCTTCTGCTTGTCCGTCTTGCGGCGCAGAAACAATGGGTACGAAGGAGCGAAAAATCCCGGCTTTTTCTGCCGCAATCTGCTCCAATCGATCCCCTAAAAACGCCTCATGATCCATTCCGATCGGCGTGATAATACAGATTTTCGGTTTCGCAACCACGTTGGTTGCATCCAGTCTGCCGCCCATTCCCGTTTCAATTAAGGCAAGATCCGCCTGGCCGTCAAAATGAAGAAAAGCGAGCGCGGTCATTACCTCGAAGGAAGTCGGATGACGAAAACCGCAAGTAACCATTTGCTCGCAGGCATTTTCAATCATCTCGAGTCCCCGCTCCATCTCGGAATCCGAGATTTCCACGCCATTAATGGCAATCATCTCATTGCGGTCGCCCAAGGCTGGAGAGGTGAATCGTCCGATCCGCATTCCCGTCGTTTCCATGATGGATGAAAGAAAAGCCAAAGTACTCCCCTTCCCATTGGTTCCTGCTACATGAACGACAGGGATTTGATTCTGCGGATCTCCCAATCGTCTTAATAATTCGAGAATGGATCGAAGGCCAAGGTCCCATCCCAAGGCATCGTTTTTCTTGAAATACTGATCAATTTTCGATCTTGTCTCCTTCATTCCTTCTCACTCCTTTTTCTCCACTTTCTATTATGGCGGAAAAGCCGGCTGATTAGCAAGAGAAAAACCAAATTTTGGATATCTTTTCCGTATAACCCCTCGATAAAAATGCCCCTCGCAATCACCTCTGCGAGGGGTTCAATTTTTCCATTCTAATATCTGCCCACCATCGTCCCTGATACCAGACAAAATTTGGAATCCGTGCAATTTCATGATAGCCCGACTTCAGATACAATCGTATTGCGGGTTCATTATACGCAAATACACCGAGTTCGATCCGCACCAGTCCCATTTCCCATGCAAAATCTTCAATAAATTGCAGGGCCTGTCCGCCAACACCCTTGCCTCGATACGCCCCGTCGCAAATGCAAATGCCCAGCCATCCACTGCGAGGTATGCGCAGAAATAGATATTCCGGATCCACCATCATGGAGAGATCGCCAATGGGATGGTCTCCATCCAAAATTATAAACCGATGGCTCTCGATATGATACGCAAGGATGCTTACCCGATATTCCTCCAAGGTAACCACCGGCAGCAGCCCTTCCTGAAAATTAGGCGTCACCAGATGTTGAATCTCAGGATCATTCATCCCCTGCATTAAAACCAAAATATCCTCATCCTTCAGGGGATCAACCTTTCGAAAATTCAGATTCATGCCCGTCTCCTTCCATCACCCATGTCAATCGTTTCCTTGCCTCAGTCAAGAATTCATCCGCCGAGCCTTTCACCTCTTGCGGAAAGACCTCCAACGACCACTGTCCGTCAAAGTCCTGGCTTTTCAGGAGCTCTTGAATCCGTTGAAACGAAACAAGTCCCTTCCCGGGAAGCCAATGCCGGTCGAACTGGCCATCGTTATCCGAGAGATGCAAGCAAGCGAGCGCCTTTCCATAGGTGCTCAACAATCGTGTGGGAGACTGGCTATAGATCCAATCGTGAGAGGAATCATAGCACCACTTGATTCCCTCGGGAATCAAATCCGACAAGAGCCGATCAAAACGCGGATCCTCGATGGTGTTTTCTATGGCCAAGAGCACTTCGGCCGCCTTCGCATGAGCCAATATTTTGGCGAAGCTTTCAAATCCTTGACCATCATCCTCGATGGGTTCCTGCGGTATCCCGTGCATAACCATCATCGGAATTTGATACCGTTCACATTCGTCAATGTATCTGCAATACTCCATTTGCGCTTCTGCCGCCGTTTGCGGATCCTTGGACCAAAGCTTCCATGTATGCGCATAGGGCGCATGAACATTCTCCACCACAAGTCCCGCTCGACGGACACAATCAATCTGCTCAGCCTTGGACAAAGGGATAAAATCTTCATCTCCCCACCAGAGCATTGTCGATTCAAAACCCGCCCTGCTGATTTCTTCGGTTCGCTCCTCAAAGGAAAGATCATATCCAAAATAGTGATAAATTCCCTGTCCCATTTCCCCTTCCTTTCACTAAAACCTCGTAGCCGATTATTTTTTATGAATTTTCTGATAATTTTCAAAATAATGGGTATCAACTTATTGAAGAGAAAGTTCTTCTAATTAGCTTTTCCCCCTATATTAAGCTGATTAATGTCCAATACTCCTCCGCCCCCTTGGAATTTCCAAGGGGGTAACTCTTTGTCGAAAAATTGATCACCTTGGAATTCGAAGCCTGGTTTGAAATCCATCCTCTCCTGAAAATTCAATCTCTCCCCGCAGCCGTCCCACGCGGTCCTTCATTCCCGTCAAACCATTCCCCTTAGCAATAGATTCAGCCCCTATGCCATTATCCGCAATCATAAGGATCAGAAACTCCGAGTCTATTTCCCAATGGATTTTAACCGCTGTAGCCTGTCCATGGCGCGCTGTATTTGTCAGGGACTCTTGAATGATTCTGTACAAATCAAGGGCCTCTCGCGAAAGAAAGGCCGGCAAACAATCCGTGCCGTCCATTTCCACCTGGATCCGCGTCTTCTCGGCATAGGCTTGCAGCAATTCCTTCAACATCTCTCGAAAGTTCTTCTCTCCCTCGTCTTCCTGAAGTGCATCCACAACTGATCTCACCTCTGTCAGGGTTTGTCTCGCGGTGCCGACCGCCTCTTCCAATCCCTGCTTCCCGGAATCTGAAAGCGTGGATTCCGAACGCTTGACAATCTCAAGCTGCATAATCAAAGCCGTCAGGGAATGCCCGATGGAATCGTGAAGTTCCCGAGCAAGCCGTGCCCGCTCCCGATCCCGGCTTAAGGCTTCAATCCGTCGATTCGCTTCCTCGATCTTTTTCTTCTCTTCCAGATAAGAACGCGAAAACCACAGGGTCGTCAATACCAAGCCGTGCACCATTCCGAAGAACAAGGTCTGAGACAAGATCAGAAAATTGGCTTCCAAAGCAATCTGCTGAACAAATTTCACCATGCCGACAAGACTGATTCCAATGCCAACCCCTAAAAATTTCTTCTTGCTCAGATACCGATAGGCATCGACAATCAAGAGAATATAGATCCCTTGAATAGCCAGATTGATTGCAAATCGCGAATAGGACTCCAACAAAATCAAAAAGACGCCGTCGGCCAAATAGGATCCCACAATGGCCCAAGGCTTCCTCAAACGACTTCGTATAACGCCCATCAAAAGCAAGCCTCCGCTCACGAGCAATAAGATCTCGCGGCGTGCAGGAGCTGCGCGCTCAAATGCAAGCGCCAGAACAAATATGACAATCATCATCATGCTCTTTTCGAGCAACCACCGATTTTTCGACTCCATCTCTTCACCTCGATGCCTTTATCTTACCACAAAAAGAAGGATTCTCCCTGAATTTGGGTATCATTTCCATGACCGACAAAGGAGGTTTTTTATGAATTTTTATGAATCCATTTCCGTCTACTACGATGAAATCTTTCCTCTCACTCAAGGGAAATGGAACTTTGCCAAGGAGGCGTTGACACCGGACAGCACCCTCTTGGATATCGGATGTTCCACTGGCAGTCTGGCTCAAGGCCTGGCCACAGACGGGTTTCATGTTCATGCCATCGATAAGGATCCCACCATGGTCCGACTCGCGCGTTGCAACCACGCCCATACAGGCGCTCATTACGCCACCATGGATATGATGGCCATTGATCATTACTTTCCGAACGATCACTTTGATCGGATTCTCTGTCTGGGCAACACCTTGGTTCATCTTCCAGATGAACAAGCCCTATTGCGATTTCTAAAAAAAGTGAAGTCCCTTTTGAAACCCAATGGCGAATTTCGCCTGCAGATGATCCACTACGATATGATCATGGAAAAAGAAACCCTGGGTCTGCCCACCATCAAAACCCCCAGTCTGGAATTCACTCGCCTCTACACCAAACGCGCTGACGGACGCATCGATTTCCAGACCACATTAAAGCTTCAAACGGAGGATCGAATCCTGGAGAATTCAATTCCCCTGATCCCGCTAAGGCACGCGACCCTAGAACACTTGCTGAAGGAAGCGGGGTTTAAAGAGTTGCAAACCTTCGGCGGATTTGACAAGTCTCCCCTTACCGGGGATTCCATCCCCTATGTATGCATCGCACGATAAAAAAACCACGAGAAATCGTGGTTTTTAAACTGAAACCTATAAAGTAGAGCACTTTGTAAGGGTCTGCTTTATAGGTTTCAGTTTGTTTTCACTATAGATTTTTTTCAAACCATTCGCTATATACTTTTTCCTCTAAAAATTCTGCTCCCTGATAGAGATGGAATGCAACCTCATTGGAATCCACCACCAAAAGATGAAGGGAATTCGCCATGGAAGCCGCTTGATTTTCAATATTTTGCATCAATACTTTCCCCCAGCCTTTTCCCTGATGAGATGGATTGATGGTTATGGCATCCGACCACAAGACTCCCTTTTCCAAGGACAAGAGATAGGTTCCCACAGTCTCCCCGTTGTGAACGAGAAAACCCAATCGAGTTTCCCCCTGATCTTGGCGTTCGAATAATTCCTGCGCTTCACCCAGGGACATTTCACTGTTGTTGGGACTATTAAGAAACGCCTCATTATGCAAAAGCACATATTGTTCTAGTGAATCCGCAGCCACCATCTGATCGTAAAATCCTGCAGGCAAACCGACTTCCCCTCGAATCTCTTTCCCCATCTGAACAATTCGATAGGTGGGATGATACCCAACCGCTGGCAGGAGTCGATCCCCCAGGGTTCGATTTTCCTTTCGCAGTCCGATCTTGGAAATCTTGGCGCCCCAATCGATCGCCATATGCTCCAATGCCACAATCAGTTTCTTCAGGCTTTCTTCCTCGCCCTCCATACAATAGCAGGTATTGAAGTATACAATTTGATCCCGTTCAATCGCCTCCACAATCATGGCTGCGATCGCGGTTGACTCACCGTCTCGAAAGCTTGCCAGATAGGTTTCTCCATCCAGATAAATCGATTGGAAAAAGATCTCGCTAATCGCATCCGAGCTGACAAATGCATGATCGCGGAAAACCTCGCTCAAGAAATCAACGACCTTTTGTTTTTCTGATTGATCCCATTCAATGGCTGATTTCATTCCTACTCCTTCTCCCGTACAAACGTAATAAAATATCGATGCTCGGGATCCTCTAAAGAATGCCGCACACGCCACCTGCCCTCAATCCCCAATTCCATTCGAGCCAAATCAAAATGGCAAATGGCGATTCCCATGTCAATCCGATTCAAATCCGTCTCTTCTCTGGTTTCCAAATAAAAATGATACTGATTGTATTCCTTCAAAATTCGCCACGGCTTCGCATTTCTCGCAGAAGGCGCTCGTTGAACACAAGTGAAAATCGTCTCCCATCTTGATCCAGGTTTAAGAACAAGGGAATGCTGAAAATCTCGATCAAAGACAAGCTCGCTCAAGGGTTTGTGATCTGCCGGGCGAGTCGCAAGCTTCACAACCTTCCCGATCACCGATTCGGATGCTGTCGGCAGACCAATGGCCAAAACGGCCGGTATGCTCCGCTTTCCCTTCATCAAATACAACGACTCAAGCCGCAGTTTTTTAAAGGTCCCCCCCAACCAGCAAGTGCCAATCCCATTCTTGCAGAGCGTGATTGCAACCTTTTCCAAACTATATCCATAATTCACATGTCCGGCGCGAGAATCGGAAATGATGCCAAACAGATAATCGGCTGACCCGGTAATCACACCAAATGTCGCCAGATTGCCGATTCCTTGCTTCTTCAAATCCAGAGGAGAAACCCGCAACAATTCAATCGGATGCCCCAATGGTCCCTTAATGGACTCTTGGCGAATTTGATCGATCAATTCCCGCTTTTGATACAAGGATTCATTGGAAAATGACCGTACTGAATGTCTTGTCATCATTGCTTCAATCATAGTTTTCCCTCCCGACATCTTGATTCCGGTTCTGTATTGCCTCTCCTTTTATTTTACCACACTCTTCCCATCAAAAAGAGCGATTGTTCAATCAGTCTTCCCATACTCGTTTTGTCTCTACCCAGACGCCCTGATAGAAAACCATCTCCCAGCAATCCGGCATTTGAAGGGATTGCCAATCTGAAAAGTCGAATTCAGGATCGAAAGCATGCATAACTGCCCCCATCCAAGTTCCATGGGTGGAAAGAAGAATTGTCTTGCCGCGATTACCTGCTTCACTCTCCAATAAAAATTCCGTCCCTCGTTTTGCCGCTTCATCCAAAGACTCGCCGCCTGGCAAGGAAAACCGATGATCCAGCCATTGATTCGCGACAAAGGAAGCAAAATCCTCCACCGGAGTATCCGCAACCTTCCGTTCCCGCAGCCGTTCGTCCTGAATAATTTCCAGGTTCCACGCTTCCGCCACAGGTTTCACCGTATCCATCGCTCGCCGATAGGGACTCGAATAAATCTGATCCGCCTGAAATCGCCCTTTGAAGAATTCAACCAAAGCCGCTGCTGCTTTTTCTCCATCCAATGATAATCCACGGCCTCGATCATCGGAAGAAAAGACCGATTCCGCATGCCGCAGAATCAGAATTCGCGTACACGCCGAGGAAAACTCAACGCTTGCTTCCTCCTCGTTGATCACCTTGATTCCTGCAGCCCGCAGGGCTCTTGCGGTAACCCCGGCGCCTGGTATCAATTGTCGTTGAAAGCTTCCGTCATAAATCTGTCGAGACCCGCAGGACGGACTTTTTGATTTCAGGATTGCCAGGTTTGCATCAATGGCATTTGCAACTCCCACCGCCTGATCCGCGCCCTGTTTGTACTCCGCAGTGACATCCATTCCCTGATTCGTAGAAAGCCGAACAGGATCTTCAGAAACAATCTCAGCCGGATCCCGCGGGGTAGCCAAGCCTCCCAAAACCTCCGGACAAACCGCAACCAGTTCTCCCGCCTCAAACATTGCCTTCAGCAAGGAATTCGGCATGGATTTGCCGTCGTAACGACATGCACACCCCACCAGACAAGCGCTTACAATTGTCTTTTTCATTCCGTATCCTCCCCCATTATTCTTCTTTTATTATACGGAAAGTTTCGCTTGCTTTCTTATTCAATCTTTATGCGTAAATAATCGTACCGCTTTCACCCTTGATTGCAAGGGGCGCTTTTTCGAGAGAGGCAATGACTGCTTTTCGATTTTCTCCCCCTCGCACAAAGGCGATTGCCGCCTGCACCTTCGGCAACATGCTCCCTGATGCAAACTGACCCTCTTCGCAATATTTAACGGCTTCTTCCACTGACATCTTTGCAAGATCCTGCTGCTCCGGCGTTCCAAAATTAATGGCGACTCGATCAACCGCCGTTAAAATATAGAGATAATCCGCATGTACAGATTTGGCCAATTCCGCAGCGGCAAAATCCTTGTCGATCACCGCCGAAATCCCTTCATAGCTGCCGTCTTCCTTGCGCACAACCGGGATTCCCCCTCCGCCGCAGGTAATGACAACAAACTGATTGTCCAACATGCTGATAATCGATTCTTTTTCCAGAATGCGTACCGGTCTTGGGGATGGCACCATTCGCCGATACCCCCGATTCGCATCCTCTTTCATCACAAGGCTCTCGTCTTTTCCCATCATCGCCTTCGCTTCCGCTTCCGTATAGAAGGCTCCAATGGGTTTCGTTGGATTATGAAAAGCGGGATCCGTTTCATCCACTTCGATTTGCGTCACAACCGTTGCAACAAACCACGACTTTTTCTGCGCAAAGATCTCCGCCTGCAAAGCGTTTTGCAAGTGAAAACCGATATATCCTTGACTCATAGCCGTGCACTCCGGCAAATCAAAGGCCTCAATTTTATCATTGCTCTTCGAAGCTTCTTCGAAGGCCAAATTAATCATGCCAACTTGTGGCCCGTTTCCATGGCAAATGATAATTTCATTGCCTTGCTTGATCAGTTCAATCAAGGGCTTCGCCGCGTTCCTGACATTGATCTTCTGCTCTTTCAGCGATTTGCCAAGGGCGTTTCCTCCCAAAGCGATTACAACACGTGGTATGGCATTCTTATGTTTCATAGTCATCCCCCTTTTCATGATTAGCGAATATCCGGCTCCTGCAATTTCAAAAACCCATACCCTCATTGATCAATAAAAATCTCGACATTTGATGAATCAAAGGCTTCGTCGGCAACTGGATTTTTCTCTCTATCTGAACCATATCGAAACCGCTCATCCTTGTCAATTTTTCAAGGGACATTTGGCAATGAATTTCCAAATTTTTACGCCCTATAAGCATTCAACCCACTAATTGTTTCGTACATTCATATCGTAAAGAAGAGAAACCTGCAAAGGTTTCTCTTTTCGTTCACTTATTCTTTATGATCCTCAAGAATGCTCGGTGAAATGCCATGGGCACTCAAGATCCAATCCGTATAGGCTTTGCCAATTCGATCCATGGTCGATTCCGGATCATATTTCCAGTTCGCGACATAGACGTTCAGCGCCTGATTCCAAACCTCTCCCGCTGCCGAAAGATTCTCACCCCAATTTTGCAGGTCGCGGTTCCAGGCTTCCACCGCCTGTTCATAAGCCAATCGATCTCGATTATAACGAAGTCTTGCTTCCGCAACCCCAATTTTTGCTTCCAAAACTTCTTTTTGACTGCCCTGTCCGCTCTGTAATTTCCCCTCGACAAAGACTCGTTCCTGCTCACGGGTTTTGCAATTCATCGCATCTTGTCGAAGCCCTACATTCAGATCCTGCAAATTGGCAAACCGCTCCTTGATCTTGGCCTTGCTGTCCAGCATGGCGTCGACTACCTTGCCAACCTCCTCGATTTCACTCAACAGATATTGCGGATAGGCTTCCGGCCGATTTGTTTCAAATTTTGGCCCTCGAAAACCTTTCTCGATGGCGCGAATCTCCAAAACTGTTTTTTGATACGCGCTCATTGCCGATCGGAATCCATCGGTTCCCAAGGCGATCTGATCAATCTCGCTATTCGCCAAAACGCGCGGCATCATCGGCAATGCACCCCAGACAATTTCCAAAGCCTGACCTTCTTTAAGCGGCTTTTCCAGCTTCTGATTGAATTTCTCACCTGCCGCAACCACCTTCAATTGCGCCTGAAATCGACTTCTCTCCTGATTCAACAAGGCATAGGAGGCATCGTGGTAATCCATCAGCGAGATGCTCCCATTTGCATAGCGAATCTTTGCAGAAGCCTGATTCATCTTTGCCAGTTCCAATTGCAGATCCGCCAGATTCAATTCCGCCTGTGCATCCGCCAGCACGAAATATCGCGTCTCCACTTGATCCTCTCCACTGGTTTTCAGGTCCTCCAATTGCTGCTTAAGACCGTCCACTTGCTCCTTTGCATTCAAAGGCATCAGGTAGATCGCCCGCTGATTTTGAATCGAAAGACCGCTCCAGTCATCCTTGTTGGCGTAGTTTCGCTTCGCCGCCTTACCGGATTCTTCCATGGAATCCTCAAAATTTTCTTCCGCCTGTTTGATTTGCTCTTCCAGTATTTTCACTCGATAACTCGGCTCCGCTTTTGCCTGTTTCTGAGCCTGATCCAAAGTCAAATTTGCTTCGCTGGCAAACCCGCTGGAGGCAATCCCCAGCATTAGTATCAAACCAAGGGTCAAACCCTTTATTTTCTTCATTGTTTTTCCTCCTCTATTCATGACGCAGGGCTTCAATGGGACTCAATTTCGCCGCCTGATTGGCTGGATAGATTCCAAAGAACAAACCAATGGCAATGGAAAATGCCGAAGCATAGAGAATGGCGTCCATTGACACAACCCGCGGAACCTTCATCAAGCTGCAGGCAATGGCCGCAAGCCCCATGCCCAAGGCTGCCCCGATAATCCCGCCTGTCAGAGTTAAAAGAACAGATTCAATCAAGAATTGAATCATAATATGATGCCGTTTCGCCCCGATGGCTTTTCGAATGCCGATCTCCCGAATCCGCTCGGTTACCGACACCAACATGATATTCATCACGCCAATCCCGCCAACCAAGAGTGCAATTCCCGCAATCGCAGCGATCAACAAGGTAACCTTCCCTAAAATATCATTCACCGTCGCCATTGCGGCTTCCGGGCTAAAGACCTTATAAAAATCTTGTCCTTCCGCATCATGACGACTTTCCAAAAACTTGACGATTCTTGTACTCAACACATCTATGCTTTGTCCTTCGGCCGGATAGATCGTCAAGGACCCATAATAGGTTTGATTGAGAATCTTTTGCGCAGTTTCAATGGGAATGAATCCGCCGTAGGAATCCGTACGTTTATCCTTCTGGGTATAAACGCCAACAACTTGAAATCCGGTACTGGTATCATCCATCTGCAGAAACAAGGTCTGGCCAATTGCTGATTTCCCTGAAAACAAATCCTTTGCCAGTCGCTCACCGACAACCACCACATTTTTCTTGTTCGCGCGTTCCTCGTCCAATAAATCTCGTCCCTCGACGATGGTCGCTTTTGCCATCTTGAGTGTTCCTGACGAAGCCCCGCTGAAGGTTGCACCCGGTTGCTCAAGGTTTCCCACCAATTCGCCTGATACACTGCTCTCTGGTGAAATTTCGATGGTTTCATCTTGAAACTTTGTCTGCAAGGCGGCAATATCTTCCGTTGTGATCATCGCCTTTTCAAACACCTCGGAATCCAACCGATAATTCATATACACCTGAAAATTATTTCCGCTCAAATTGGAGAGTTGATCATTCATGCTGGCTTTCGTTCCGTCTCCAATCGATACAATGGTCACCACGGAAGAGATGCCGATAATAATCCCGAGCATCGTCAGCAGCGAACGCATTTTATTGGACCAGATGGCGCTTAAGGCAATCTGAAATAGCTCTTTCATATGCGTTTGCCCTCCTTGTTGCGATAATCGTCAACGATCTCACCATCTTTAATCACAATCACACGGGAGCAATGCTTTGCCACATCAGACTCATGCGTAACCATCACGATGGTGCGGCCCTCTTCGTGCAGCTCTTCAAACAATCGGAGTATTTCTTCTGTCGATTTCGAATCCAAGTTCCCCGTAGGTTCATCGGCAAGAAGAATCGCTGGATCCGTTGCCAAGGCTCGCGCGATGGCAACCCTTTGACACTGTCCTCCCGACATTTCTGCCGGGCGATGCTTTCCGCGATCTCCAAGTCCCACTTGTGCCAGGGCTTTTTCCGCTCTCTGACTTCGTTCTCTCGCTGATTTTCCGGAATAGATCATGGGCAATTCCACATTTTGCTGTGCATTAAGCTTTGGCAAGAGGTTAAAGGATTGAAAGATAAATCCAATCTTTTGATTCCGCACATCCGCCAATTCATTTTCTGTAAGTTCCTCGACATGGGTTCCATCGATTCGATAGGCGCCTTCAGTAGCCTGATCCAAACACCCGAGCACATTCATCAATGTGGATTTTCCAGAACCGGAAGGTCCCATAATCGCCATAAAATCCCCTTCCTTTACATGAAGATCGATTTCTTTCAGCGCTTCTACACGAATCTCGCCCTGCTCATATACCTTTGTCAATTTTTCCAATTGAATCATCGGCTACCACCTTTCGATAAAGGCACCGGCGTCTTCTACATAAACACGCACTGTGTCGCCTTCTTGCAAGCCCTCGCCCGATACCTCAACCTTGTAATCTCCTCGGACACCCAGCTCAACTGGAATCGCCGTTTCAACGCCCTCGCGGTCCACAAATAAGACCTTTTGCCCGTCTTGATCACCGACAGCCTCAAATGGAACGGCAAGCACATCCTGCTTCTCATGAACTACAATCTCCATCTGTACAGAATTATTGATTTTAAAGAATTCATCTTCGTCATTGACTTGAACTTCCACTTCAAAAACAGTCTTTCCATTCAGTCGAATCCCGGCAGGCGACAAATAAATAATCGTTCCATGATACTCCTTGCCAAGCTCTGCATTACGGCGTATGGTCACTGGGTTCCCCTGTGTCAAATTCGCCGCATCAAATTCATTAATAGTAGAAAGCACCTTCAGTGATCGAACATCCTTCACTTCAATCAAATTTGTGCCAACCTGCACTTGATCGCCAGCTTTCACATCAATGTTCGTTACCACCCCATCCATCGGTGCTTTGACTTCGGCATTGCTCCACTCTTCCTTGGCATCCGCCAACTCACTCTCCGCCCGTTCAATCGTCAATACGCATTTTGCCCGTTCCTGATCCAGATCAAAGGCATCGTACTGAATCTTTGCGTTCAAGTAGACTGCTTTTACTTGCGTCATGACTTCCTTTGCCTGATTGGCTTCCTGCATCGAGATGGATCCCAATGCCAAAAGCTGCGCTTGCTGATCATTGGTTTGCACCGCTCGATCATAAGCCATTTTGGCCGCTTGATAATTCATTAAAACAGACTGTCCCGCATCCTGATTAAAAGTAATCAGCTTTTCCTGCGCCTCTTGAAGATTCAGTTCAGCTTGCTTTACAATAGCCAAGGCTTTGGAATCCTCCATCCGGATCATCACCTGATCTTTTTCAACAGGATCGCCTTCCGCTACTGCGATCTCGTTGATCTCTCCCGTAAATCCGGCCTGCAATATCTGCTCCTGCTCCGAAACCGCCAAACCGGAAATCAATACCTTTTCGCTTACGGTTTGCTTCTCCAATGTAATGGTCGAATAAGCAGGCATCGCTGCCGCTTGTGCAGGCGCTTTGATCTTAACTGCGTAAAAACCGCCCGCCGCCAATACCAAAATTAAGATTAGAATCCATCGTTTCTTTATTTTTAATCGCTTATTTTTCATGATAGTCCTCCCTTTCATTTCTTTTATCAGTATAGCGGTCAATTCTTAACAAACCCTGAACGAGAGTCTTACCTTTTTCTTAAAACAAAAAGAAGCCAAAAACACTCAGCTTCCTTCTTCAACTCTATGCAATTCAAATTCTTCCAATACCTTCAACAACCGCACTTCCTTTTTCGGATGCGCGCCGTACCGCAAATCTTCCAAAGAGAACACCCGCTCGAAAAGATCGGCATCCTTCAGAATTTCCGCATAAGGACCATCCACCCGTTTCTTTTTGGAATGCAACCCAATCGCTTCCAAGAGCATCTCTTGCTCCGTATCGGTAAAATCCCCCCAAGCTCTCACTTGTTCTTTCAAGCTTTCTGCCCCGGTCCTTCCATGAGTGGAGGTAAAGTCCTCCCCATGGATCCGACCCCAATCATGAAGCAGTCCCATGCAATAGGCAAGTTTGGTATTAAGCCCCCGTTTCTTTGCCAGCATCACACAAAAATAGGCCACCCCATGGGCGTGAATCCGCTCATCAAAGGAACCGTCGGCAAAGGCAAATCCGCCCCGCGGTTTCATTTCATCCAGGCCGGTTTGCAGGAATTTTTCCCATTCATTGATCTTCATCTTGCTCTCCCTCCCTTTCTTCCTTACTTTATTATACTACAACTTGCATCTTTCCTTCATTTTGGGATAGGATACATAAAAGGAGGAATCGCCATGGAATACGGGAAAAGTTTCTATGATCACTTTATGCATCCGCTTGAAAAAAACGGACTTGCTGAAGCACGAGAAAAACTGATTCCTCAAGCACAGGGAGCTGTCTTGGAAATCGGACCCGGTTCGGGTATCAATCTCCGGTACTACGCCTTCGATCAAATCGATTCATTGTCCTTGTTTGATCAGCGCATTCAACCCACGATCGAATCCTTTGCCTTTCCAGAAACCCTGTCCCTTGCAACCACAATCGGCACCGTCGAATCGCTTCCCTACGAGGATGAATCTTTCGACACCGTTATCGCCTGTCTAGTTTTTTGTTCCGTACCGGACACGCAAAAGGGACTAATGGAGATTCAGCGGGTATTGAAACCGGGCGGCCGATATCTTTTTATCGAGCATATTCTTTCCGATGGTCCCATTTTAGGACCCGCCATGAATATGGCTACGCCCCTCTGGAAACAACTCGCGAAGGGCTGTCATTTGAATCGCAGGACCGATCAGCGAATCGAAGAACTCGATCTGACAATAAAAGAAACGCACTATTTTATGCGCCGAAGCTTCGTCTGGGGCGTCGCAATCAAATAATCCTATAGAATCAGGAGGGCACTATGGAAAAAATCAAAAAGGTAGGCTTAATCGGCCTTGGCGCCATTGGCGGAATTGTTGCCGAAAAACTCAATCGAACGGAAATTATTGAATTTTCCGTACTTGCCGACGGAACACGAATCGATCGCTATCTGAACAACCCGCTAGCCATCAATGGAACTCCCCTGTATCTTGAATACCTGGCACCGGAAAATGCAGCCCCCATGGATCTCATTCTGATTGCGGTCAAACACCATCATCTGGCTGCTACCATCGAGACCATGAAACCCTTTGTCGGACCCAACACCATCCTGCTTTCCCTGATGAACGGCATCGTCAGCGAAGAAATTCTGGGCAGGTCCTTTCCGACAGCCTCGATCTTGCCCGCCATGATCGTAAAGATCGATGCGGTGCGTGAAGACGGCAATGTGCAATTCACCTTGCCGGGCGTCATCCATTTCGGACATGAAAATCCCGAGCACCCCGCCATCAAACTCGTTGCCTCTCTTTTTGAAAAAGCCGGAATCGAGTATGTCGTGCCGGAAGATTTGGATCGGGACATGTGGTGGAAATTTATGATCAATGTCGGGATCAACCAGGTATCCGCGATCCTGCAAGCACCCTATCAACTCTTTCAGCAAGAAGCGCTTCCCAACACCTTGGTCGATGCGGCCATGTACGAAGTGATTGCCCTGGCGCAAGCGGAAGGCGTCAATCTAAAACCTGAAGACGTGATCGAATGGAAAAAAGTTCTGATGACTCTTCATCCGGCTATGAAGACTTCGATGTGCCAAGATATGGAAGCCAAACGAAAAACAGAGGTGGAAGCCTTTGCCGGCATCGTTATCGAACGCGCAAAAAAGGCCGGCATAAACACACCGACCAACGAAATGCTCTTTGCCACCCTTCGCTCCATGGAGCTGAAGAATCAAATGACAAAAAAATCCCTATAATTTCAACACCCGCAGATCATTTCGCGGGTGTTTTTGCGTCGAAGATCACGCCTCGATTGAAGATTGTTTTTGGATCGAATCGTGCTTTAATCCCCTTCATTTTTTCCAGATCTCCCGGAGAAAACATGCGTTGAAAAGTGGATCGCTTGGTTCGACCCACGCCGTGCTCAGCCGTCATGGTGCCCTGCCAAGCAATCGCCTGCTCCGCCCAACTCTCAATTGCGGCTTGACCTCTTTGATATTCTTCCCAGGTCCTTGGCAAAAGATTGACATGAAGATGGTTATCCCCAATATGGCCAAAAATCACAGAATCAATCCCCAATTTCCTTACACCCTGTTGATACATGTCCATGCATGCCTTCAACTTCTCATTGGGAACCGCGAAATCCGTACCCAGCTTCCGCAGCCTGGATTCCTCACCCTTCCGTTCGTCCATTCGAAGATTCACGCACTCCGGCACTGCATGACGAAAGATCTTGATGCGTTCCAGGCTCTCCTCGTCAAAGGCGCACCATTCAAGTCCAGCTTCAATTCCCAAAACCGCAGCCAATCGAAGCAATTGTTCCGCTTCCCCCTCGATTTTTTCTTCCGATTCTTCATGAAACTCCACATAGATGCCCGCCTCAAGTTCCTGAGGAATCCGCTGAAACCGCTTCAATTCGGATTTGATTTCTCGAAAATCTTCTACAATCCGAAACGACGCCTGATTCATATATTCGATAGCAATCGGGGAACCCACTGGTCTTTCCCTTATTGAGGCAACCGCCTCTCCCCGCATCCAACGAACAAAATCAATCGCGGACCCATTTTCTTTAAAAAAGAAAAGAATACCCATCTTCTGCGATGGAACTGAAATGACCCGCAGTTCAAGCTCCGAAATCACCCCCAGGGTTCCCTCAGAGCTCAAGAGCAAATCCACCGCATCCCCCTCGGGATCCCAGTCATATCCGGCAGCATTCTTTCCTGAAACTCCCGTTTCAAGGGGAAAAGAACCCTTCGGCTCGCCTAGATATTCTAGCAATGCTTGCTGTGTTTTTTCTCCTCGCTGCAGCTGCAAAACTCCTCTCGCCGTCACCATGCGAATCCCGTTCACATAGTCCCTTGTTGCACCGTAAAAATAAGAGCCCGCTCCCGAAGCATTGCAGGCTGCCATTCCCCCAAGACTTGCTGAGATTTCCGTCGGATCCGGTGGAAAATAGAACTTGCGCCTCAACGTTTTATTCAAGTCTTCCAACAAAACACCTGGCTCCACTCGAACCAAACTTTCATTCGAACAAATTTCTATAATCCGATTCATTTTGGTCAGATTCAGAATATGCCCCCCTTGCGGAACAGCTCCTCCGCAAAGCCCGGTGCGATTCCCCTGAATCGTAAGAGGCATTCGATTCTCCTCGCAAACTGTCACAATGGCTTGAATTTCAGCTTCCGATTGAGGAAAAGAAATAGATTCCGCCCAGCCTTGGCATTTCGATTCGTCCTGCAAAAAGCCTTGAATTTGATCCTGATCCCGATTCAACAAATCCGCCTGCATCCTTTTCCCTCCTCTCACAAGATTTCTTCCAATTTTCTTTCGATCGCCGCGATCACCTGCTCGCAATCGTCCGACCGTCCCAGATCGGAGACTTCAAAAATTCGCGCGTCTTCATCCTTGTTGATGGCAATGATTTTCTCGGCTCCCGCAATTCCATGAACAAATGGCGTCGCTCCTGAAGCACCCAGCACGATGCAAAGCTCCGGCGCGAGAATTTTCCCTGTCTGGCCAACCAGGACTTCCAACGGCAGCCATCCGTTTTCAATGGCTTTTTTTGTGCCCGCAACTCCCGCAGAACTTATTTCAGCGATTCCTTTGATCCGCTCCAAATTTTCTTTGTTTCCGATTCCCCGCCCGCAGACAAAGAGGATCTTCTTGTCCTCCAGATCATGGCCTGCGGCGGATTGCAAACGACGACTGACAATTGAATCACAGCCTTGCGCTTTCACAGCCTCCCGCCATTCCACGGGAATCGCCACCTCGCCCTTTTCTTCCAGCTTGATCTGTCTCGCCCGCAAGGCCAGAAAACAGGGTGTCATCACACAATACTCCCCGTAGGCATTTCCACCGTAAATCGGCTTTGTTACACTCAATCCCTTCGATTTCGAATCCGCGGAAACCGTCACGCAATCCACCAAACCCGATGCGCCAATCCGTGTCGCGAGTCTCGGTGCAAACTCTTGTCCCTGGATACTTCCCGCAAAAAGCAAAACCGCAGGCTTGGTTTCCTGCACATATTTCTCAAGAATCGAAAGCTTTCGTTCCATGTTCCACCGCTCCGAATCAGCTAGGTCATAGACAACCACCCGATCCGCTCCCCAGCGATCGATCCACGGAGAATCGAAAACCCCCTTCGGCTCCATCAACACCAACTCAACGGACATGGCCAATTGTTTTTTTAGTTGAACCGCACGACAAATCGCTTCACAAGACTCGCGCGTCAGCTTCCCGTCACGCCTCTCACCAACCACACCAATTGTCATAAGCCGACTCCTTCGCTCTTACTCACCCTTCGCATCTCTTCGATCATTCGATCCGCGAATTCCTCTGCATCCTCCACCATCACACATTTTTTACGCTCTTCAATGGTGAAAATCCTAGACAGGCTAGCGCCTGCCGCTTCCTTCACCGATTGCAACTCTTTTAAATCTTCAAGCCGCCAATGGATAATGCTCTTTTTCTTTGCATCCATCATATCCCGAAGAGTTGCCATTCGTAGAAAGTGGTCCGCCGATTGCGTCATGGTCAACACGACGGGGCCTCCCATCACCACTTCCTCAATCCCTTCGTCCACCTGATGAAGAATCACCAATCGATCGTCTCGCTTCAACACCTCCGTAACAAGGGAAATGCAGGGCCAGCCCAAAAGCTCGGCCAGAATCAAACCCGTTTGCCCGTTCTCGCTTCCGCTTGCCTGACGACCGCAGAGTACCAAATCAACTTCTCCGATCTTTTTGATCCCCGCGCACAGTATTCGGGCCACCGCCTGTGGAGGCTGAGAAATTGCCGTCTCCCCATCGATGCGAATCGCTTTCTCAACCTGAAGCGCCAATGCCTTCGTCAACATGGATTCGGTTTCTTTCGTTCCCAAAGTCATGGCGATGGTGCTGCAATTCGGATCCGCATCCTTCAGCCGCAGCATCGTCTCCAATCCCTGTTCATCATAGGTATTGATCACGCGATTGGCGTAGGAGAGATCAATCGTTTGATCCTCCTGCACAACCCAATCCGCGGACAGCACTTGATCCAAGTCAAAAACCTGTTTGATGCACGTTACAATTTTCAAATCAGCACCCCATTATTTTTCATCGACGGGCAAAAGCACCCCTCTGTTCATCACGCCATTGGGATCAAAGGCCATTTTCAACTTTTCAAGCATTGGATACGCCGAGCCTAGTTCTTGTTTCATCCATTTCGCGCGGTATCGGCCCACCCCATGATGATGGCAAATGGATCCGTTGTACTTCAGCGTTGTTTCCATGATAATGCCAAACAGCTGATCATAAGTCTTTTGCGCCGCTTCAACCTTCGGCGCGCACATCGCTCCCATCATAAAATAGATATTGGTTCCCTGCTCATAACTGTGGGAAGAGTGTCCGGTAATTGCCACCAAATGCGGCACTTCCGCTTTCGCTCGTTCCAACACCTCGGTATAGATCTTTCCGATATCCGACCACATCGCCGAGATTTCGCAGGTGTCCGCCACGGCTCCCTGTTTCGCATACATATCTAAATGATCGCAAATATCATTGCGGTGCTTCAACCACAGCTCCAAGGGTTTGCTTCCCAAGGCGCGGGCGCCATATTTCTCCACAACCGCTTGAATCGCGTTGCCTTCCAAAGTCGCATAGCCTTTTGGTCCTTCCGATAAGAAGAGCAGCATGGACTCTCCCGGTTGCATAAACGGCCCATAGCTTTCCGCCGCTTCCGTTTCATCATGAAGGCGCGTTACAGCCGGCTTCCAGCCAGCCTGCACAATTTCTCGAATAATGGCGAGTCCCGTATGAAAAGAGTCGATGGCATAGGCTTGCATGCATCGCTCTTCCATCATCGGAAAAATCTTCACCGTCACTTCCGTGATTACGCCCATGGTTCCTTCTGATCCCAGCCAGATATGGCGAAGATCCGGTCCCGTTGATTTTCTTGGAATATTCTTGATGCGCACCAGCTCACCGTCCGGCAAAACCCCTTCGATTCCAACAAGCAAATCTTCAATTCCGCCGTATCGCGTTGAGAATTGACCGATGCTTCGCGTTGCTACCAAACCGCCCATCTGTGCCAATGGCAAAGACTGAGGAAAATGTCCCGTCGTGTAGCCCTTTTTATTGAGGACCTTTTCCAATCGCTCCAGAGCGACACCTGCTTGGGTTGTTACCGTTAGATTCTCTTCATTGATCTCGATGATTTCATTCATTTCACTTAAATCCAAGACTACCGATCCCTTTGGTGTTTCAAGTCCCAAACAAACGCCGGATCCGCCCGTGCGCGGTACGCTGACAATTTTTTCTTGATTCAAGAATTGAAGCACTTCCACAGCTTCCTCTTTGGTGTGAATTTTTACAATGCATTGCGCAAGATTTTCTGATTTCCACCCGAAATGCTTTTGCACCATCCGAAGCCCGGTGATATCCGTCGCGTACTCCTGCAGGATCGCTTCCTCTGTCTGCACAAACTCTTTCCCCACCATTTGCTCGAATGTTTCAAGTACCTTCTGATTTTCCATGTTATGCTCTCTCCTTTTTCGATTCAATTTGATTGAGACTCCGTGAAGCTACGATATCAACTCCGCTTCCTCCAATATTTTCAATAATGATTTGCCCCTTTTCAACGGGCGCTTCCAACACGACCTGATACAGCTCATGCATATACGCAAATAGATGGTCCAATGGCAGCTCTTCCGTGCTGATCACCGGCAGCCGATTCAAATGACTTCCGGTCACCTTCACCGTTGTCGTTACCATTCGCTTGGGATTGATAAATTCATTCTTCCCAAATTCCTTTCCCCGCTTGCATCCGTTCCCCAAAACCGTGATCTCGCCGTTTTGCTCTTCCACCGTCAGCACGCAACTCATGGGACAGACGATACAGGTAAATTCATTTTTCATTTTCTATCCCACCTTTACGCTGACGCGAAGTTCACGCGCGTCTTCTTGAATTTTTCCCACCTGAATTTTCTCCACCATCATCTCCGGAGGCAAGGCAATCGGATGCTTTTTCCGCATACACACTTCTCCGTCCACGGTTGCCGTCACTTCCACTTTTCTCATTTCCTCTTTCACTCGGAAATAAATCAGTATCGAATCTTCGGCATTCGCCGTTCGTATCCGTTGCGGAACCACAAAGTTCACGGCGTCGCCCGGCAAAATATCCTTTGCAGGCAGTTCCAGGTTCAACTTGCCCTGCAAATACTTGGCCGCTCCCCGCCCGGCAATCTCTCCAGTCAAAGACACATAATCTACAAGATCAAAAACAGTGACCACATTGCCCGCCGCAAAAATCCCCGGCATCGAGGTCATAAAATGCTCATCAACAATGGGACCCTTTGTTCTTGGATCCATCTCCACTTCCAATTGCCGCGACAATTCATTCTCCGGAATCAGTCCAACAGCAAGTACCAGCAAGTCGCAGGCGATGTATCGCTCCGTGCCTTCAATAGGCTGACGATTTTCATCCACTTGCGCCACGGTAACGCCTTCCAGTTTCCTGTTCCCATGGATGCGCACCACAGTTGTGGAGAGATACATCGGAATCTGAAAATCTTTCAGGCACTGACTGATATTTCTCGTCAGTCCGCCCGGTGACTCCATGACCTCATAGACCCCTTCGACTTCAATGCCTTCCAGGGTCATTCGTCTCGCCATAATCAATCCGATATCTCCAGATCCTAGGATTACCGCCTTCTCTCCCGGCAGATATCCTTCCATGTTGATATAACGCTGCACAGTTCCCGCCGTCAGCACGCCGCTTGGGCGAGTTCCCCAGATAAAGACCTGGGATCGGGTTCTCTCCCGACAACCCATGGCCAGAATGATTGCTCCGCACTCGATTCGCATCATCCCGTCGATTTCATTCATGGCATAAATAATTCTTTGATCCGTAATCTCCAAGACGATGGTTTTCAACTTCACGTCAATCTCTTTGGATGCCACGGATTCAATAAAATGATGCGCGTATCCGCATCCGGACAACCGCTTCCCAAAGCGATGAAGCCCGAAACCATCATGGATGCATTGCTGCAAAATCCCGCCCAATTCGACATCTCTCTCCAAGATCATGACCTGTTCCGC
Organism: Eubacteriales bacterium; assembly: GCA_030625815.1. Classification (GTDB taxonomy): domain Bacteria; phylum Bacillota; class Clostridia; order Tissierellales; family GPF-1; genus GPF-1. Next base: position 16,000 of record DAOUQF010000020.1, on the reverse strand, counting down.
CCCTTGATCTTTCGCCTCAATTGCCGCAGCCAACCCGGCAGGACCGCCACCAATTACCGCAACATCAATTTTCAGTTCTTTCATGACTTCCTCCTTTCTGTGGCTGTCGATTATCGGCCTTCAAAATAAACGAATCATTTCCTTTTACTGTGATTTCCGTCGGTTCTTTTTCCAACTCTCTCGCCAGAATTTCCAATACCCTCGGTCCGCAGAATCCGCCTTGGCATCGTCCCATTCCAGAACGGGTCCTTCGTTTCACCGCGTCAACCGTCGTTGCGGGAATGGTGGCATGGATCGCATCCAGAATCTCGCCTTCCGTGATCAACTCGCAACGGCAAATGATATTCCCATACTTTGAATTCTTTTGAATCAAGGCATCCTGTTCCTCATGGGAAAGATGACGAAATTGCGGCTTCGGTTCTCGAACCGGATTGAATGCCGGATTCACGAGCAATCCGCCTCTCTCCTCGTACACAAGACCGGCCACCATTTCCGCGATCGCCGGCGCGGAGGCGAGCCCTGGTGATTGAATGCCAGCAACATGAATCAATCCGCCGACCTTGCGAGATCTCTCAATAATAAAATCCTCCATATAGTCCGCCGCCCGGATTCCTGCAAAGAAGGTGATAATCTCCGAGCGTTTCACCTTATTTGTCACCGACATGCCAAGCTTTGTTATATAATCCAGATCCGAGGCTTCCACGGATTTGTCCTCTTTCCAAGGAATCTCTACCGCAGTCGGTCCCCAAAGCAAATTCCCTTCCGGGGTTACGGAAGCACCGCCGCCCTTTGTATTGTTCTTTTCCGCTTCTTTTCCTCCGCGAATTCCAGCAGGAGTTTTCAAAAATCCCTTTCTGCTTTTATCGATAATCGCAATGGCGCCCCTTCTCGGATGAATCGTAAAGAATCGGTCATTCGCCATTTCCGCAATGGTGTCGGAATAAACCCCTGCGCAATTGATGACGATCTCGCTTCGAATCACACCCTGATTTGTCACCACGCCGGCAATCCGTCCATTCTCCACCAAGACATCCAGCACCTCGGCATTCAAACGGATCTCCGTTCCATTCTCCACCGCATTCTCCGCCATGGCGATGCAAACCTCGTAGGGTTCCACCAAGCCCATGGTCGTCATCCAAAATCCGCCGATGGGCTCCCCCTTAAGATGGGGTTCCATCTTCTTGACCTCGTCGCCTGTCAGCCATTTCAACCCCGGCACCTTCATCACCTGACGCAACGGAGGTACCAAATGTCCAAGACCTGTTACTCGCATCACTTGAAGCGCCTTCATTTTCCTCCATTCACTCTTCTTGTAGATCACATTCAAGGATCCCGGCCGCTTTAGTTCAAAATGTAAATCCTCCGCCAGTTGCGTATACATCTCATTTCCCTTTAGATTCAGCTCCGCCTTCAAGGTGCCCGGCTTCGCCAAAACACCCGGATGAATATTGCCATTGTTCGCTTTGGTCGCTTCCTCCGCTACATCACTGTTCTTCTCCACCACAATCGTCTTTACCTGATACTTGGCCAGTTCCCGCGCAATGGCACAACCTGCGATCCCAGCACCAATCACCAGGATATCGCAAGCAGTCTCGTTGCCGCTTTCCATTGCCTGCTGAATCTCCATGCTTCGATCCCGCTTCGGAATCACAATCCCCTTGGCGGTCATGTCATTGACGATATTTCGAACCCCTTTGATCTTTGCGACCAGATGACCGCAATCCACCACTTGCTGCCAGTCATCCACCTCGCCTGTCAAGGTTACAATCTTGTCGGCAGAAACGAAAACCTCAATCTGATATCCAGAGAGGGTTTCGTCTTCCTTGATTGCCTGTACGATTTTATTCTTCATCCTTACACTCCATTCACTTTGCGCTCACTAACTCTGCCATCTTGCGGTAAACCGGCTTTAGCCGTTGATATGTCAATTGATAGATGCTTTCATACAGCTTTTCATATATGATTACATCCTCTTTTTGAGGCTCATACACATGAGTCACATGAACCATTTCCTGAACCGCTTCCTCTACCGTTGAATAAATCCCCAAATGCAAATAGCCCAAGAGCGCCGCGCCCAGCCCTGTTGTCTCATGGGACTGCACTACATACACCGGTCGATTGAAGATATTCGCCAACATCTGGCAAAGAATTTCACTCTGAGCACCGCCGCCCGACAAGGCAATTCGCTCAACCTTCTGATGCGTTTTCTTCTCGATGCTCCGGATTCCTTCCTTGATGGAATATCCCAGTCCTTCCACAAGGGCGCGGTAAATATGGATCCGCGTATGGACATCCTTCAATCCGATCAATGTGCCCGAAGCGCCAGGATGCCGCACATCGCTCATCCAATAGGGTTGCATCAGCAAGCCTTCCGATCCCGGAGGCACAGCACTGAGCTTTTCGTTAAGTAATTTTTCAATGCTGATTGCTCTCTCCTTAGACTCCTGCCGCTCCAATTCCGCAAATTCATCCACAAACCAAGAGATCAGCCAGAACCCGCGAGTAATCCCCAGCTCAGGATTATATTTCCCCTTTATTGCCGCTGGAAATACCGTCCCATACTTATATAAGGGCAGATACTCTTCGGTTGTTGTCTGCACAGTCACCATAGAGGCAAGCGATACACTAGCTGTCTTGGTATCCATGCACCCGACGCCAAGGGTCTCGCAGGCCTTATCAGACCCGGCTGCAACCACGGGAATCCCTGCTGGCAATTGCAAGGCTTTAGCAGCAACTTCCGTAAGCTGTCCGATCAATTCCCCCGGTTCGACCAATTCAAAAAGCTTCTCCGGCTCGACATGAAAGATCCGCCCTTCGATATCATTTTTCTTCGCCCAGTCCAGCCTCTTTCCGGAAAATGGCAGATACCCCGATGCGGAGGTGACACTGTCCCGATACTCGTCGGTCAACTTATAATTGATATATGTAGATAAAAACAAGACCTTGTGTATCTTTTCAAAGATCTCTTTTTCGTTCGCCTTCACCCAATGATACGGGCATCCGCGATTATAGCTGTCGACGATATCCCACACCTTCATCGCCTTGTACATCTTCTTCATGGTTCCATTGATCTGATCATTCTTTTCCGTTTTTCGGGTGTCCATCCAGCTGATCGCGTTGCGCAAGGGTTTCCCCTCTTCATCCACGAATACGCTGGTGCTTCTTTGGGACGCCAAAGCAATCGCAATGACTCGCGCCATCAGATCAGGTTCCTCTTCCCAAAACATCGCAACGCTTTTGCAGGCGCTCTCCCAGAATACGTCCGGATGCATCTCTATAAACCCATCTTCCGTCATATGGTACTTTGGATACTTGACCTTTTTCAAACCTAATAATGTTCCTGTGTCGTCATAAATAATACTGCGAATACTTTGCGTACCACAATCCAATACCAAAACGACTCCGTCTCCCACGCGATCCTCCTTTTTGTCATAATTCATCCAAACGTCCGGACATCTATACTTATATGGTAGCGAACGCTTTCCTATCCGTCAAGTGGGCAACCTTTCCCTGCAAATGAAAAAACCTAGGAAGTAGACTTTCGTCCATCGCCTAGGCTCCTATCTCAAATTAACCGTACTCTTAATCTATTCTTTCTACTGATATTTCCGTAAAATATAATCATAAAATCCTGAGACCATTGATTTCCCCGCTCTCTTTCTCGTGATTACTCGATGCTCGCAGTAAATAATCTCAAATCCAAAAAGCATTTCTTCAATTTCCGATTGCCGATAATGGCTGAATTGAATCGTTCCCTCTCCATCTGGAACCTCAAATTCGCCTATTCTCACCTCATCCCCTATCCCATAGGTATCACACTCATAGGATAGAAAATTAATATAACACAGCCCCTCAGGTATCAAGACACGGTGAAATTCATGCAGCGCTTTCTCAACATCAGATTTTTCCATATGAACCGTCGTATTCCAAGAATACAGAAAGCTAAAAAACCGATCATCAAATGGCAGCTCACACATGCTTCCCAATGCAAGTTTTAAATCCGAATTATTCTTTTTGCTAAAATCTTGCGCAGCTTTCAATTGTCCTTCCGACAACTCAATGCCATACGCCTGATAACCTGCTTCATGAAAAAGTGATAATGGCGGATGCTCGCCTCCCGCACCGCAATCAAGCACAATACGTTCAAGATTCGTCTCGCTGCAATATCTCAAAAATAGATACAACGGTGTCGCAAAAATCAAATTCGCCATTTTCCCTCCTACTCCAAGTATTCGACTGTTACATTTTTCAATCGTTTTCATTATAAATCCAGTAATCGATGTGGAACTGATAGTACCCTTCCAAAATCGCTTTGAGCGTTTCATCCGATTGCATCACAATTTGGCTGGGCTGATGGTATTCCTTCAACAAAAGGAACAAATCTGCCTCGACGATCCCGCGTTCTTGCAAGGAACGCCATTCCTCTTCGCTAAAGCGATTCAAACGAGCCTTTTCCGTATCTGCCTTCCGGCGCTTTGACAACTCCCCATAGGTCCATTTCTCCACTTCTTCTTTCGAATACTCGGAGAAGTCCCTCAATGCCCACGCTTGCATCTCTTCCGGCAACAACCAATGATCTTCCAAAATCCGGTACTCGCCATAGGAAAGCGCTGCAATATCTTCGTCGGAATATCCATGCGCCTGTAATTCATATCGAAATTCCGGCGCGCGTTCCGCAATCGGCGTCATATTCAACATCCGGCTCGCATCAATCTTGGGAATGTCAATCCCCATGGACCGCGGCAATTCAATAGCGCCCATCAGCCGTTTTGATGAAGGCAGTTCTGGATGTTTAAAAACCAACTTTAACTCATCACTGAAGTACAGGGTGACATCATAGAAGGAGATCTTTTCTGGGTTTTGAATCTCGATCCGATCATCCCTTCGAAGAATTGCCGAACCGAAGACCTCCTCCAGCCAGTCCACCGACATGTAGAGCGCTTGATTCTCCAAGATCGGGCTTTGAGGCATGACATCCATAATTTTGCCTTGACGAGTCACCAATAAGGAACCGACAACAAAATCATACTGAATATCATCCTCCTGAAACAAAAAGCTGTCCGCATCCCACGCGTATTCCCAATGCATAGCTCTGGCAATCTCTTCGCAAGACGCATAAGCCGTAGAGTATGGCTTCCATAGGATCGCGACCTGTTTTTCATCCAACTCAGGTTCTGCCGGTGTTCCTTGTAAAGTTTCACTGGCTTCCTGTTCCACCTTTACAACCGGACCATCTGCATAAACCGTATCCTCGCCTCCGTGCAACCCAGGAATCTTCAGTGCAAAGAACATGAAAAATCCAAAAACCAACAAACTTAACGATATGATCCACAATTTCTTCTCTCTCATAAAATCCCTTCCTTATTATCCATGCAACAAATCCATCAAACTAACAGTGCCATAGTATACGGCAATCAACATGATCCAAATATAAATCACTTTGATCTTTCTCTTTTCGAAAAAAACCTTCACCTTCAAAGAAACCTTATCCTTCTCCAAGATCCCATAGCGTACAAGCAGGGCGATGATACTCAATGTTTTATAAATAAGCCGAATCTCGCTCTGTTCCCAAAACAGAAAAAGATTACCATTACAGCAAAGTCTATTATATGATTCCAATCCCGCTCCTAAATTGGAAAACAATTCAACTTTATACCATTATACCTCATTTATAATAAAAATAAATCCCCTCAAGCATCTTATTCAATTCAATTTTATCCAACTATTGTTTACTGTATTTCAATAAAAAACTGACCTGCCCCGGTCATATTCTCGCTCCACTTCATTCAACTTTCCCATGATTATCTCCAAGCAATTATTTCCATCAAGACATCATTAATTGTTCTTTCAAAACAAAAAAAGCATGGTTTCATTGACTCAAAACCATGCATTCTCATTTCTTATTCTTTTATGTCTTCAACTGCTTCCGCCAACGAGGCAACCCATTTGTATTTTGCATACGAAATTTCGTTTGGCTGCAATCCAATTCCATAAACCGTCATATCAAAGCATTCCGCCAGTCCGATATCGCAGGCCGAATCTCCCACCATAAACGACTCGCTCAAATCAATCGTTGGGTACTTTTCCAGTGCCTGCTTGATCATTCCCGGTTTAGGCTTTTTGCAAGTGCAATTTTCCTCGATCCTGTGCGGACAATAAAAGGTCTCCAAAATCTCAATGCCTTGCCGCTCCAGCTCTTTCAGCATCTTCCCGTGAAACCTCCGGAACTGCTCATCCGTTATAATGCCATCGTTAATCATGCCCTGATTGGTCACAATGATCAGCCGATACCCCAAAATCGTCAGTTTCTTTAAAGCCAGCATGCTCCCCTGAAGAAATTCCGGTTCCAACTTGTTTCTCCATTCCTGATCCGGATAATCCGATATGATCGTTCCGTCCCGATCCAAAAAGGCAATTTTCATCGTCCTGTTCCTCCCGTTACAAAATAATGCTCAGCGCATAAGGCAAACCGCTCCTTTATGCGCAAAAAAACTACTGGTTTTCTATCGATCCCCCAATTGGCATCCGCGCCTTTCGATTGTTGTACAGATAGGTCGCCAAAGCGGCCACGACAATTAAAACACCGCCAATCATACTCTTCCAATCAGGAATCTCATGCCAGATAAAGAATCCAATAACCGTCGAAAAAAGGATGCTGAAGTAATTATAGATGGAAACCTCCGAGGCTGGTGCGTACTTATAGGCATAGGTCAGTGAGAATTGACCGATAGCGGCAAATCCGCCCGTTCCAATCAGAAAGAACAATTGGGTCCATGACGGCACCTGAAAATCCAAAAGCACAAAGGGAATCATGCCGACGACGGAAACAAATGAAAAAACAAATACGATCGTGGCAGGATGCTCTTTGTTCTTTAAATATCGCACAATGGTATAGGCTGCGCCTGCCGTCATCGCTGACAGAGCTCCTGCCGCAGCCGGAAGAATCGACAGATCAAATTGCGGCTTGATAACCATCAATGCACCCATAAAAACCACAATCAATGCCGGAATTTGAATAGGCGATAATTTCTCCTTCAAAAACCAACAGGCAAACAAGGTGACGAAGAACGGAGACAATTTATTCAACATCGCCGAATCCGCCAAGATCAAATTGTTGATAGCATAAAAATACATGACAACCCCGACAAGTCCCAATAGCGCTCTCGCCATCAGAAGCTTCCGATTTTCTTTTTCCCCAAATACTTTTGCATGATTATTTCGAAGCATGCCATATGCGAAAACAAGACTGACTAAATTTCTAAAAAACACTTTTTCAAAAACGGGAATATCCCCCGACAACTTCACCATGGCTCCCATTACAGCGAAAGCCAAAGCGGATATGATCATATATAATACGGCTCTCGATTTGTGATCCATCTTCTACTCCCTTTTCTACTCTACTCGATAACTTCTGTAGTATAAACCATCCGACCGCCATTCACAATGCGGATCATGCAATTTGACTGTTCTCCCAAGAGATCCAGTCCATAGACAGCGGTCCCTAAAATCGGGAAAAATGCCATGCGGCATATTATCATCCAAACAAATTTGATATCATTAAACTTACAAAGTTAATGGAATAAATAATAGGAGGTCGCAATCATGAACTATAAAAAGTATAAAAGAATATTTACTGTTGTAATCGATTCTTTGGGAATTGGCGCTCTGCCGGATTCTGAAATCTACGGTGATCTGAACGTAAACACCCTGGCTCATATTTCACAAAGCGTCGATCAATTCGAAATCCCCAATCTACAAAAACTGGGACTGGCAAATCTCTGCTCAATGAAACAAGTTCTTCCCGTGGAAAAACCAATGGGATCTTATGCGAAATTGGCGGAAACCAGCATCGGAAAAGACACCATGACAGGACACTGGGAAATGATGGGGCTGCATATCACACAACCCTTCCAAACTTTTACGGATACTGGATTTCCAAAAGAACTGATTGACGAGTTGGAAAAGAGAACCGGCCACAAAGTTATCGGAAATAAAAGCTCCAGCGGCACAACCATTCTGGATGAATATGCAGAAGAAGAAATCGCAACGGGAAATATGATCGTCTACACCTCAGCCGATTCCGTGCTGCAAATCTGCGGGAACGAAGAAACCTTCGGGCTGGATGAATTATATCGCTGCTGCGAGATCGCAAGAGAATTGACCATGAAAGAGGAATGGCGAGTCGGCCGAATCATTGCCCGCCCATATCTTGGAAAGAAAAAAGGTGAATTCACGCGTACAAGCAATCGCCACGACTACGCATTAAAACCTTACGGCAAGACTGTTTTAGACGCGTTGAAAGCAGAAAAATACGATGTGATTTCCGTTGGAAAGATCTCAGATATCTTCTGTGATGAAGGAATTACGGAATCCAATCGATCCAAAAGTTCGGTGCACGGCATGGAACAAACCATCGAAATTGCAAAACGCGATTTCACAGGCCTATGCTTCACCAATCTGGTAGACTTCGACGCCCTCTGGGGTCATCGCCGCAATCCGGTCGGATACGCGAACGAATTGGAAAGCTTCGATGAAAAGCTTGGAATCTTGCTTGAAAATCTAAACGAAGATGATCTGTTGATCATCACGGCGGATCATGGAAACGATCCAACCTATAAAGGTTCGGACCACACCCGGGAATATGTTCCTTTCCTTGCATACTCGCCATCCATGACAGAAGCAAACCCAATCGAGACGCAAGAAACCTTTGCCGTAATCGGCGCTACCATTGCCGACAATTTTGATGTTCAAAAGCCGGAAGGCACAATCGGACACTCTTTATTGCCACTGCTTTAATTCAATCATATTTCCCATTCAAGCTCTGTAATGGGAATTTCAGACCATAATCAAGCACACCTCAACGATTCGTAATTCTAGAATCATTGGGGTGTGCTTTTTTTAAAAATTGTCTTCTATTCGTCGAATTTAAAATTCTTCAAGGCATCCGCCAAAGCATTGTTCACCGGCTCTTCCTTTTTCTTTTTCATCTTCTGCATATATTTGGTTGCTTCCCGCTTGTTCATCTGCTGCTTTTTCTTTTCGTTTTTCTTTTCCCAGGACTTCAGGCTTTCGCGGAATCCGCAGGTATTGCATTTAAAAAACTTCTGATCGCCTTCTCCCATCATCACCAATTTCTTATGGCATTCCGGGCATCTTGCGTTGGTCACTTTCGAGACGTTCTTTTTGTACCCGCATTCTCGATCCGGACAAACCAGCCGTTCTCCGTTCTTGTTTTTCACCCGCAACAGGCGTTTTCCGCAGTCCGGGCAAGGGGTGTTCGTCTGATTGTCGTGGCGATAGGTCGCATCCGACCGCTCGATTCCCTGGACCAACTCCCTCGTTTTTCCCTTGATCTCACCGATAAACTCTTGCCGCTTGCAATTCTCCTGCTGGATTCGATTCAGCTCACCTTCCCATTTCGCTGTAAGCGCAGGGGATTTCACCATCTCAGGCACCAGTTCAATCAATTGCTTGCCCTTGGAAGTGGGGAAAATATGTCCCTGTTTTTCTTCAAAGTATCCGACCGAATAAAGCTTCTCCAGGATATCGGCCCGGGTTGCCACGGTGCCAATTCCCCCAGTTTGATCCAGGGTCTTTTTCATGGCCTCGTCCTTCACGAATCGCTTGGGATTTTCCATATCGCGAAGCAAAGTCGCCTCGGTGTACCGCTCCGGCGGCTGCGTGCGTTCCTCTTTCAATCGAAGCGTAAAGTTGTTAAGGACCTCGCCTGCTTTCACCCGCGGGGTTTCATCCGGCTGCGCTTCTCCCGTTATGGCTTTCCAACCCAAAACCAAACTCTTCGTGGTTGTCGCGGAAAAGACTTCCAACCCTACTCCCACCTTCACCTTATAGGTCTCCACCTTGGCTGGCTCGGCGATCGCTTCCAAAAATCGAATCACAATCAGGTCGTAGATTCGACGCTCATCCTTGGACAGATCCGAAAGAAAGACGGTGGCTTCCGTTGGAATCAAGGCATGGTGATCGGAAACCAGCTTGTCATTAACCAAGCGTTTCGTCACCTGCGCCCCTTTCTTCAACCGCTGATGCGCTTCCCTTTTCATAGGTCCCCCCATCAAGGCTTCCAAGCGCTCCGGCAATGTTGCCACCAAGTCACTCGTCAATACCCGGGAATCGGTTCTTGGGTAGGTCACCAACTTATGGCGCTCATACAAATTCTGAAGAGACCTAAGGGTTTGTTTCGCTCCCATGCCATAACGGCGGTTCGCTTCAATTTGCAGGCTCGTCAAATCATACAATTGAGGCGCTGGAACCTCCTTTTCCTTTCGGTCAATGGCCTTTACCACCGCTGTCTCTTTTTGACCCGTCGCCAATCGCTTCTTGGCTTCCTGCTGATCAAACACTTGATGGGAATTGACAGAGGCATAATTCACTCCGTTATGCGTCCCGGTCAATCGCCAGAAGGGACGGCTTCTAAACGCCTGAATCTCCTCTTCCTTTGCCACCACCATATATAACGTCGGCGTCTGCACCCGGCCAGCTGACAATTGCGCATTATATTTGCAAGTCAAGGCACGGGTCAGGTTTAATCCCAGATACCAGTCCGCCTCGGATCGCGCCTGGGCCGCTTCATACAGAGAATCGTAATTCTCTCCCGGTTTGAGATTTTGAAATCCTTCCTTGATGGCTCGATCCGTCTGAGAAGAAATCCACAGCCGTTGAATCGGCTTCTTGCATCCGGCCAGCTTCAAGATCCATCTAGCAACCAATTCTCCCTCCCGGCCCGCGTCTGTGGCAATGATCACTTCCGCGACATCGGAACGAGTCAGCATTTTTTTGATCTGAAAAAATTGTTTCTTCCCCTGGGGAATCAATTCGAGTTTTAATGGCGTCGGCAGCATGGGCAGATCGCTCATCTTCCAATGCTTATACTTCTCGTCATATTTCTCCGGCACAGCCAGGGTCACCAAATGACCAAATGCCCAGGTAACGATGGCATCATTGCCTTCCAGTCCGCCATTGATCGGCTTCTTGCAACCTAATACTCGTGCTATCTCTTTTCCAACGGAGGGTTTCTCCGCAAGTATCAATCGTTTTTTCATCATGTCACCCTTTCTTTGCCCTTTATTCTATCATGAGTCGGAATCCGAGGAAAGCGACGAGTATCTTGTTTGCAAACTGAAAAAGACCCGGAATCCATCCGCATTCGAATGGGTTCCGGGTCTTCGGGTTTAAAGGGGCGATTGCCCCTAGTTTTTAAAGCTGTGTACGGGAGCCGGCATGCGGCCGCCCCGATTAATCAAGTCCGCGCTGCTGAATTTGTTAACCTTCATCACAGGCGCGCTTCCCAATAATCCGCCGAAGTGAACCTCGTCGCCGACTTGTCGGCCAAACACCGGAATCACTCGCACCGCTGTCGTCTTATGATTGATCACTCCGATGGCCGCCTCATCCGCGATCATCGCTGCAAGGGTTGTCGCCGGCGTATCCCCCGGCACTGCAATCATATCGAGCCCAACGGAACATACGCAGGTCATGGCTTCCAGCTTCTCGATATTAATCGCTCCAGCTCTCACCGCTGCGATCATCCCTTCATCCTCGCTGACCGGGATAAAGGCGCCAGACAATCCACCGACATGGGAAGAGGCCATAATGCCGCCCTTTTTCACAGCATCATTCAACATGGCTAATGCCATGGTTGTTCCGTGGGTTCCCACCATTTCGAGCCCAATCTCTTCCAGAATGCGGGCAACACTGTCACCCACAGCCGGTGTCGGCGCCAGGGAAAGATCGATAATCCCAAAAGGAACGTCCAATCGTCTCGCTGCCTCATTGGCAACCAATTGTCCCGCACGAGTAATCTTAAAGGCCATCTTCTTAATGGTTTGAGCCACCTCGTCCATGGGTTCCCCCTTCACCTTTTCCAAGGCACATTTGATGACGCCAGGGCCGCTGATGCCCACATGGATCACCCGCTCCGCTTCGCCGACTCCGTGAAAAGCACCTGCCATAAAAGGATTGTCCTCAACCGCATTGGCGAAGACCACAAGTTTCGCACAGCCAATCCCGTCGCGATCCGCTGTCCGTTTCGCTGTTTCCTGAATGATTTCACCCATCCATTTAACAGCATCCATGTTGATGCCGGATCGGGTATCTCCCACATTCACGGAAGAGCAAACCCGTTCCGTTACATCCAATGCTTCCGGGATCGCCGCAATCAGGTTTCGATCGCCCCGTGTAAATCCCTTTTGCACCAAGGCGGAAAATCCGCCGATAAAGTTCACACCCACGGCTACCGCTGCGCGATCCAAGGTCTTTGCCATCTCCACCGCGTCTGCAACGGTTCCGTTCTGCACCAGCATCGCAACTGGAGTTACAGAAATTCGAGTATTAATGATCGGCACCCCATAAGCAATTTCAATCTGCCGAGCCGTTTCGACCAAGTCCTTTGCAGAATCCACGATCTTGTTGTAGACCTTCGTTCTGGTTTCTTCCTGGGTGGAAGAGATACAATCCAAAAGAGAAATCCCCATGGTAATCGTTCGGATATCCAACTTCTCTTTTTCAATCATTTGAATGGTTTCAAATATACTCTTCGGATCAATCATCGTTATCCCCCTTATAGTCGATGCATCGCGTGATAGATCTCTTCGTGCTGGATCTGAATCGATACATTCATTTTCTCACCAATCGCTTTGAGTTCCTTTTGCACATTTTCAAAGCTGATCACTGCGTTGCTGACATCCACCAACATCATCATCGTAAAGAATTGCTGCATAATCGTCTGGCTGATATCCAATACATTGACTTGTTGTTTTGCCAAGGTCGTAGTGACCTCCGCGATAATGCCCACCTGATCTTCTCCAATTACCGTTACAATCGCCTTCATATTTTTCCTCCCTTAAACAAACAAAAAACCGCGCTAAAAAGCGCGGAAAGATCCCATCTTCTGCGCCCTGTCCTTTTACCTGAGAGTTTCGCCTTTCGGCTTTCCCCTTCGGTGCTCTCTCGAGTCTCTCCAGAGTTCTGTCCACAAACGGTTACCAATTGACTTCCGCTCCCTTCATCCAGGTTTCTATTTGATTATACCGGATTTTATCACTTTTCAGGCTCAGGCGCAAGTCCTTCGATAAGATAATCCGACTTTCCAGATCGTTTCACCTTATACATCAGTCGATCCGCTCGCTCGGCCACTTCCTCAAAGGATTCTCCCGGACGGATAAAGGCAATTCCCAGGGAAACCGTCACAAAGATCTCTCCCACAGAAGTTTCGATCGGATCCTTCATCCGATTGATCAAGCGGCGCGCAACAACCATTGCATCAATCTCTTTTCTCAATTTCAAGAGAATATTGAACTCATCCCCGTGAATCCGCGCCGGCAGATCCCGCTCCCGCAAAACTTCTTGCAGGCGATTCCCCATTTCAATTAATACCTCGTCTCCCACCGCATGTCCATACCGGTCATTGATGGCCTTGAAATCATCGATGTCGAAATAGCCAATAGCCAAGACGCCGTCATTCCAACGTTTCGCTTCACTCGGCATCATCATTAAAAAACCCGACTTGTTGAAAAGCCCCGTCAGCTCATCACGATTAGCTTGATGATGCAAAGTATCCATCAGTTCTCTTCGGGATTTTACCGAGTTCTCCAAAAAATACGCCCCCAAAAGCGCAAAGAAAATCGATAGACTGATCATAATCGCCCATTCTTGTTTAATACTGGCAAAATACGCACGATACAAGTCCTCTGAAACGCTATAGCTCAAATACCCCAATTCATACGGTTCCGCTTGATAAGGCGGCTCTGGACGAAGGGCTGTAATTTTCTTGATATACACCAATCCATGATTGACTTCTTCCCGCACCACAGAACCTTGATCTCTTTGCTCCCAAATCGCTGGAAATTCTTGGGCAAAATTCGCTCCGCTTCGGTCCGGTAAGATAAATCCCCACTTAAACTCTTCCTTTTCATGCTGCAAATAATATCCGTCCTCATTCACAATCATAAGCGCCTGAAAATCAATCATATGCTCTTGCGAGGAAGAAAAGTATTTTGTATCCGCCTGCATCCAATTCGATGCCAAGTAATTTAACACCACAAACCCAATTGGACTTCCTTGCTCGTTTTGTACCCGCATGCCCATTCGAATCATTGGCTTTAACGGCCATTCCAGTTTCCCATTTTCAATATTCAAATCCAAAGGCGACAAATAAACTTCATCTTGCCCCAACTGAGTCATTTCCATAAAATAATAACATTCCGATTTATTTTGAAGCTCATCCCCAGTTACAATTCTCGGATGACCCTCATCATAATTAATCCGGATCTGTTCCTGTCCGTGAAGATCAAGATAGCGAATTTGATCATAAAGGCCGAGGGTTTTGGATAATTCATAATAGAAACTTGGAATTTGATTAAAACTTACGTCATCTGCCAAAAGCGTCTCAGTCAACTCCCGCGTATAAACTAGATCCCGAATTCGATCCTCATACGTAGAGATCATTCGATTCTCCAGAAGTCGAAAATAGTCTTCCACATCGTCATTGATATGATCAACAATCACATTGCTGCCCCTCTGATACCGAATCCCCGAAAGAAAAAACAGCATCATGAAAATCAGCAAGAAGTATCGGATAAATTGTTTTGAAAATCGATTTTTCATCAAGCTCCTCCGTTTATGTGTTCCCTATATGGATATTATAACCAGTAGAGGGAGGAAAATCACGATGAAACGAGGATTTTTGACAATTCTTTTGTTCTTTCTGATCGGCAGCGCTTGGTTTGCGGGCTCTTTAAACACAGAGCATCGAGCTGAACCAAGGCCAACCGTAGAATCGCTTCGCCCAATGATCCAATTTGGGCGTACTCATTATGCCCTTTCCTCCAAAACCCGACCTTGGATTGAAGCCGAACTTTTATCTGATCCACTCTCGATTTCACCCGTGCCAGCCTCCATCGAAGTGACCTATTCTAAAAAAGGAAAAACAATCTGGCATTCAACAATCGAAAACGAATCAATTTTACCCATACCTGAACAAGATGGAATGACGGAAATCAAGGTTTCTCTCCTCTATCCCAATCAAAATTCGCCCATGGAATCCCGCTTTATTGTCGCGCCTCGTCGGGATGTTGACTTTCATCTCAATCAAGATACCTTTGCCCCTGGAGAATTGGTTTTGATTCGAGCTGAGTATCTGGAAGTCGGTCAAGAGCTTACCGCATCGGGCAACTGGTTTGTGTCAGATCCCCAATGGTTCTATCAAAATGGGGTTGGCATGCTCCTCTATCCCATTCCTTCCAGCACCAAGGATGGGAGCTATCAATTAACCCTTGCGGCAGAGAACGAACGAGCCATTTTGATTCCCATTACCGTCACCCCGCGCAACTTTGTCATGCAGCCCCTGATCATTGATCCCAATATAAACGCCACAACACGAACAGACAATTCCTACGAAGAATTTCACAATATGCTGCTTAAATCTCGCACCGTCACAGAAGCCCTGCCCCTCTTTGCAGAAGGATTCATCCTCCCTGTAGACGGTCGGATGACGACCGAATATGGACAGGGGCGCACCATCAACGGAGTCCCCAGCGGCTCCCGTCATTCCGGCTATGATTTGGCCGCTCCAACAGGCACTCCCATTAAAGCTACGCAAGCCGGGATGATTCGATTCGCAGGAGAGTTGATCCTAACCGGGAACACCGTTGTCGTGGAGCATGGCATGGGCATTTTCAGCCAATACTATCACATGGACGACCTGGCGGTCGAAGCTGGCGAACTTGTTCAACAAGGCGAAATCATCGGCACAGTTGGCACCACCGGATTTTCAACGGGTCCTCATCTTCACTTCTGTATCTATGTCAATGGCGCTTATGTCGATCCGGTTGTTTTTCTGACGGAATCGCCCCTGGGCTTTCTTCAGCTTCTTCCCCAATGACGATGCACCTGATTCAACGATTCATGCAAACAATATCGGACTCGGCTTGCCTTACGGCTGAGTGCGTAAAAAAAGCAGTGCCAATCAATTGATTGGCACTGC
>DAOUQF010000053.1 GCA_030625815.1 Eubacteriales bacterium | reverse complement strand
GGCAGAGGCAGGCAGAGTTTTTGACAGGATGATTTGGTGACAAAATAATTTCCAGGCTCTTCTCCGGGAATCCGCTTTCCACCTGCGGCGGTGAAGCGGGGCTACACCCTCGCCATCTGAAACGCCCCGGTGGGGCTTGGGGTCGGGTGAAATGGCCTATGGCCTCGTTGAACGGCGCATTGCGCCTTGTTAAAAGCGTTGAAGACGTTCAAATCGTTGAAGGTGGAGGCATGTTTTAGATTAACCGCTGGAATTCTTTGCGTGACATATCGCAGTCGCGCAATATCTGTGCGAGCAATCCCCTGCCAATCGATTCCCCACGATGGACTGGAACAACCGTACAACGCCCGTCAGCATGTTGGAGAAAATGATGACTACCCCGCACACGGGCAACTTTAAATCCAGCTTTCTTCAGTGCCTTGATCAACCTGGCACCTGTGACTGAAGGGAAAGTACTCATACCCCTACCGCAACCCGCTGCACCCCCACAAACTCGGAACTACACTCGTCTTCAACCTCAAGACACAGCAAAATCGCCTCGCGAATACGCTTCATGAGTGTATCCAAGGATTTGGCCTGGGTGTGGCATCCGCGCAGGGAGGGAACGGTAGCCACATAAAACCCGTCTGCATCTTTTTCTATTACTACGTTATATTCTTTCATGATCCAAGATCCTCAATTTAATGCGACCGACCATTCATTGTGCGATTCTCGCTAGAATAGGGGTCAAATAGGGGTCAGCCGATGAATCTTATAAAAACTACTTTATCCGACTGATTTTCGGACTTCCTCTAGCACCTCTTCCAGAGAAATAACGGATGAAGGAGCAAGATCGCCGTCCTGATGGCAATGCGATGGGAAGGTATCCTGTTCAGATCAACCACTTCGAATCGAAGAACGAGAGGGGAATTCTCAAGCAACCCGAAAGCGTTCATGTTGAAAGTCCTCCAACCTTTTTTGCCGATCCTCCTTCAACCGGAGGTATGCTTTCCACTCCATCAGGTCGTCGTCTACTTCAAAGTTCTCATCCTGCTCCAGACGGGAGGATTCTATCTGTTCGTAGGAATCACCATATTTCCGCTCGAAAGAAGCTGTTTTTTCACGAATTTGGTGCAACTCTGCTAAAACTTCCAACCCGATGATATCTGCCACTTCTTTTTTTGATATTGACCGCATTTCGCACCTCCAGCTTTTTCCGAAACCATAGATCAATGCATCCTGCCTGTCCAGAGCGGACACAACGGCCTTTCAGCCTGAGAAAAATCGTTAAAGCGTTCAATTCGAGAATAGGAAGCTTCAGTTTCCGGGCAGAACGAATCTTACAGAAATTAGGAGGGAATGATTTCGGGCAGCACGCCGCCAAGGGTTCCCCGGTGCCACTGACTTGCTCCCAAGCCCAGCATGCCCTTTAACTTTTCCAGATCTCCGGAAAATAGTTTTCCATCTGATTCCAATAGGCACTGACCTGCATGTTCTGCGGGTAGAAGGCCGATCATTTGATGCGCGGTTTTTAGCATTTCTTTCCAGCGGAGGGATAATGCCGCTAGATCCGGGGGGGGGCCTGCAAAATCAAGCCGGTCGAGTTCTTCCATAGAATAGTGCGAGGATCGCGCGGCTTCATTCAATATGGCCAAGGGACTAAAACCGGGATCTTTTCCACAGGCTGCCCAGGCCAGCAATCCGAGGGGCTGGATCTTTCCCGCGCTTTCCTGCACATCAATCCAATCCCGTATTTCCAATCGTCCGACCAACGCCAAAACCTTATTCGTGGCAAGATCGAAAGGGTGCAGTGTTAATCCCAGGCGCTCATCCTCGACCAACGGAAAAAAGCGATAGGCACTGTCTCTCATCCATTGCAACAACACCTGATCGTCTTTCGAACGAATGACCGCTTCAACATAGGCCTGCGCTTCACGAACGATCTCAATCCGGAAGCCTTGTTCTTCCAACAGAATCCGGTCTTGCTCCCAAGAGACCTGCAACGCTTCGGCGGAGTCGTGAAAAATATCAATGTCCCGCGACAACCGTGGGGCATCTAGAGCCACATTCAAGGCCACTCCACCCGCGATGTAGCTCTCGCCACTGGCCACCCGGTTCCGGGCAATCAACCGGCAGACTTCCTCTTGAAATACGGTTAGAGCCATTTTTTCAATTCCCGGGCTTTTGCGAACTGTTGCAACGTTCCGTTTTGTTCAATTTGGCGAAGCGCCTCAACCCGGCCGGAAGAAGTGGTGGGAGCAACGGTTCGACGCCAAAACCAAAGACAGGTATCGCAACACTCTTCGTAGAGCGAAATAAAGCTACTCTCCACTTCTTCAAAACTGGAATACATCGGTTTCATTGGGTTGCTTATAGCATAAGGTGGCTTGTTTTCAACCGCCTTTCAGAGAGCGGTCGGCTTCTGGTGTATGGTTCTTAGTGCGTAGTGCCTAGTGATTTGAAGGTTGAAAGCGTTAAAGCCGTTGAAAGCGTTAAAAGCGCTGAAGGCCGGCGGAGTTTTTGACAGAATGATTTGGTGACAAAATAATTTCCAGATAAAGAACAAAGGGGCAGAACGCTTCACCCCGTAAAATATCTTCTACCACCCGTTCGCGTTGCTCTCTAGAGGACACCCGTCGACAAGCTCAGAGCCTTCGGCAGAGGCGGCCAGAGAGAGAATAAACGAAAACGCTTGGATGGTGAGCCAGAGGTCAGAACGCTTTTTTCATCATTTCGGCAAATGCGCAGGCGCAGGGATCAGCCAAAGGATTTTAGAATGGACGCTACAACCGCATCGGAGAGCCGAAAACCCGAGTTTGCCAATCCGGTGATCGTGTGCTGAAGATCCGTAAGCATCCCTTTTTTATGTGCAGCCAACAATACTCCCAGCGTGCCGGTGACATTCAATCCCAATTCCGCAGCAACATTACGCGCCGCCAAGTCATCCAGTATCCCCATAAACCTTTCGTCCGGCATTCAATTCATCGACCACAGATTGAAAAGAGGGGTCAGCCGATGAATTTTAGAAACCCACTTTAAAATATCTTCTCCCATGAGCAAAGCGATTGATAATTTACGAATGTAAATAGTGACCAACGGAAACGGTTCACTGCAACGGGTGGTAGAGAATCTTTCATTGCCGTCTGTAACGCAGGGGTCCGGTCTTCGCCAAAGGGGGCCAGGGGTCCCGCCTTCGCCAAAGGCTATTCTAAAGCATCAATTTCATCCCT
>DAOUQF010000048.1 GCA_030625815.1 Eubacteriales bacterium | reverse complement strand
ACTCCGCAGGGAGATTTCTTCCCATACGGAGTCTGTTTTAGACGTACGTATAGGAATTGAAGAAACCGGTATTTATTCCAAGAATATTTCCGATTATCTTGCGTTATATGGATTTACTGTCCATATGATCAATCCTGTCCTAACAAGTCATAGCAGAAAATCACTTTCATTAAGATCTACCAAAACAGACAAGATTGATGCGCTTTCCATATCAAGATATGTTGAGCAAAATTTCAAACGTCTCAATTCCTATACACCTTCATTATACAGCTATTCAGAATTAAAATCATTATCCAGAGCTCATTTCGATATCTTGAAAAAACAGATTAAAGCCAAAACAGAATGGACAAGGCTCCTTGATCTCGTGTTCCCGGAATTCCGACAATCCTTCAACTAACACTCTAAATGGGTTTATGAGCTTTTCGGCCGCTATCCTTCTGCTCAGCAGATTTCACGCATGCACCTTTCTACATTACAGAACATCCTAAGAATTCAAGGGGATCGCACTATAGCAGCATCCAGCATCAAATCCATGGCCAAAGACACCATCGGTAATGCTTGTGACAGCAATGAGATTTTACTTATCAACGCACTGGATGATATTTTGCACTACTCGAAGCAATTGGAGCGCCTTGAAAAGCAAGTGAAAATCATCATGAAAGAATCTTTCTCTTTTCTTCTCACAATCCCAGGGGTTGGTCCCATTACAGGCGCTACCATCATTGGCGAAATTGGTGATGTAAATCGTTTCCATTCACCAAACGCATTGCTTGCCTACGCTGGTCTCGATCCTGCGATTTATCAATCAGGTAACTTCAATGCTTCACAGTGCCATATTTCAAAACACGGCTCCAGATATCTACGGACGGCCATATTCATTTCCACCCGTTGTGCCATTATCAATCCAAATATCAAAACCAACAAATTCCGCAACAAATATATGACCAAAGTCTCCCAAGGAAAACACCACAATTCTGCAATCTGTTCAGCTAGTAAAAATATGATTCATGTTATTTATGCAATGATGAAATCTCACGAAACATTCGATTTTGCTCTCTAATCTACTAATCCCGAATCAACCGTTGGTAGTCAACGCTACCTCTATTTGCTATGCAATCCTTATGGTATCAGCTTATTTATTAAATCTTCTGTTTTCCTGTTGACTTTTTAATAGCTGGCTCCATAAGGAAAAGCCGCTAATAGCGGCTTATTCGATCGATAAAATATAATAGTATACAGGCTGTCCCCCATAAACCAATTCGATGTCAACATCGTCAAAAATCTCTTCGAAATTTTCAACGAGGGCTTTCGCCTTCTCTTCTTCAACATCTTCCCCATAGTAAATGGTAATGATATCCGCATCGTCAGCAAGTTTCTCGGCAAGCACTGCAGTGACTGCATTCATTTCATCGCCCTTGCAAAGAATTTCTTTTCTGCCGATTCCAATGATGTCGTCGACTTGAATATCGATGCCACTGACCGTCGTGTCTCGAACAGCGAATGTGATTTGTCCAGTCGTGATTTCCGGCAACGCCTCGAGCATGGCCGCTTCGTTGTCGTCAGCAGAGCCTTCCATATGAAAAACAAGCATCGCGGCGATTCCTTCCGGCATGGTCTTCGTCGGAATTACCCGGACATCGCGTTTACTTAATTTTGCCGCCTGTTGAGCCGTTAAAACGATATTTCCATTGTTAGGCAGAATATAGACCGTCTCTCCCCCGGTTCGCTCAATGGCCGCCACGAGATCTTCTGTGCTTGGGTTCATGGTCTGTCCCCCCGCAACAATCTGATCAACGCCTAAGCTTTTAAAAACAGAACTGAATCCGCGACCCGCCGAGACTGAAAGGAAGCTAAATGGTTTTTTTTCAATTGGTGCGGCAGTTTGCATCGCCTTCAGATTTTTTTCTTCTTGTTGGAATCGCATATTGTCGATTTCAATTTCCGTCAATTCTCCAAGTTTCAATGCCTCTTGTAGGATCACGCCGGGCTCTTTGGAGTGAATATGCACCTTAAATATATCTTCCGCCTCTGCGATTACCATGGAATCTCCCAATTTCGACAGGATATCTCGGAAATCGTCAATGGAACCCTTTGGTTTCAGCACCATAAAATTCGTGCAATATCCCTCTTCGATATCTTCGTTGGGTTGCAAGGACAAGGAAGGCATTTGAACCGATTCCATGGATTCTTGCACCGCAATCTTCCCGGTCAATCCCGCATAAAAACCATGAAGCAGGATCATCACGCCTTTTCCGCCGGAATCGACAACTCCCGCTTCGCGAAGGGCTGCCAGCATATCGGGAGTCTTTTCCAAGACCTCGTCTCCGTGAGCAAGCAAGGCTTCGCAGAAGGCTTCGATTTCCATATCTTGCGTGGACAATTCCAAGGCCTTTTCCGCAACGACACGTGCGATGGTAAGCATGGTTCCTTCCACGGGTTTCATGACTGCCTTATAGGCCGTTTCACGCGCGTGGTCAAGACCAGCCGCCAATTCAACGATGCCCAAGTTTTCGATATCTTTGGTTCCCTTGTAAAATCCGCGGAGCAATTGTGATAGGATAACGCCTGAGTTGCCCCTAGCGCCCATCAGAGCGCCGTCAGAAGCGGCTTTTATCACTTTCTCAATGTCATCCCCATCCGCTTGCTTAACGCTCTCAGCGGCGGTCAGAATCGTTTTTGACATATTTGTCCCTGTATCGCCATCCGGCACAGGAAAAACGTTCAATGCATCGACCAATTCGCGATGCGCTTCTAAATTTACGGCAGCTGCAACAAAAGCACGTTTAAATAACTGCCCATCAATACCTTTCATGTATATGAAACCTCCTAGTTGTTTTGAATGCGTACACCTTGAACATGGATGTTAACCTTAAATACGGAAAGTCCTGTGTACGTTTCAACATTATACTTAACGGTTTCAATGACATTTTTTGCAACCGCAGAAATCTTTGTTCCAAATTGCATGATCACATACAAGTCGATAATCAGATTTGTATCTTCTTCAACATGGACCTTTACACCCTTCGTTACATTCTCGCCTTTAAGCAATTCCACCAGACCATCCGTTGTGCTCGATGGCGCCATCCCGACTAACCCGTAACATTCCATGGCTGTCATGCCTGCAATCTTCGCTATTGTTTGATCTTCTATAATAATTTTTCCAATTTCATTTTCTAAATAAACTGACATAATACCCCTCCAATCGCATTTTCTGTGAGCTATCAGGAAAAGCATACCAAATTTCGGCAAACAATTCAACTTACAGTATTGTAATTCACAATAAATTAATCTTGCCAAACACTTCTATAATGTGGTAAAATAGCGATGTTCGTTAAGAGATGTTAGGAGGTGTAGTCATGGCAAAAGTTTGCGAAATTTGTGGAAAAGGAAAAATTTCCGGAAATATTGTAACATTCTCAAACCGTCATATCAAACGATCTTGGAAACCCAACGTACAAAAAGTACGTGTGATTGTTGATGGCACGCCAAAAAGAATGAATGTTTGTACACGTTGTTTGCGTTCTAAGCGTGTCGAGCGTGCAATTTAATTTATGACGTTATGACGTATTGTTGAAATTATAGACTCCGAAAGGAGTCTTTTTTCAATAGGAGGAGAAAATCAATGAGACATAAACTGCTTCAATTCAGCGTAATTTTAATTGCTGTCGTCTGTCTGTCCGGCATCGGGTATGCAGACACACCCCCATCCTATTCCTTTTCATTGGAATCGGGAAAACGATTGATTTGGGATCGCGAGTCCAATAGTGGTCTTTATTATCCGTCAGGCTTCACCTTCGATCAAGACTTTCTTCCCGTCGGACTTTCGATACAATCGGAAGATTTATCGATTGAACTGATTCCGCAAGCATTCCCCGACCAGCAGGAAACCTTTTGGAATTTTGCGTTCTATTCGACGTCTCAATTTCAAAACACCGCAGCCTTGCTCAATTTGAGCGAGAAACGGATTTATTATAACGGAATTCGGATTTATCGAATTTCTTATGAAAGAGACGCCCTGGCCCACGAAACGAACCACTATCGGTATCATCAGCTTTATTTTGTGGAGCGAGGAACCTATCAAGGCGATCTGCTGATCATCCGTTCCAACGAACCCCTCAGTACAGAGGAAGCCCTCTCCTATTACCAGTCAGGGGAAATTCGGGACCCGTCGATCTTGCAGTCTCCATCAAGCCGAGTTCGCGCTCCCATATCAAATCCAGAGCGTTCCCATCAAAGCTTGTTGCCCAATCTGACAGCGAGTGATCTACCCCTATGGGGACTTTTTCAACCGAGTGCGCCGAGAAGCTTATCAAACGTTCATGCTTTGGAAAATCAATTGGATACTAGCTTTCCGTTGATTCTGAGATATACGAATTTTGCCGATTCTTTGAATCAATTGCAAATTGATCTGGGGGTTGCAAAATCAGATCAGCGCATCGTTGAACTCACCCTGCAAACCAATGAAAACAATCAACTCGATTCATCGATCTATTCCGTGCTGAATGGGACCTATGACGCCGCGCTTCGCCAATTGGCCCGCATCGTACGAGAACAAGGCGATCCCGTTCTTTTTCGCTTAAACAATGAAATGAATGGAGACTGGTGCAACTACTCAGCGTTGTATTATGGCTTGGAAACCAATTTGTATCGTGATACGTGGAATTGGATTTACACAATCTTTCAAGAGGAAGGCGCCACCAACGCACGCTGGGTCTTCAACCCCAACGAACGCTCCTTCCCTCAATATCGATGGAACCATATGCTCGCTTATCTCCCCTCACCTTCGCAAATTGATGCCGTCGGCCTGACAGGCTACAATACGGGGACCTATTATCCGGGAGAAACTTGGCGCTCCTTTGCAGAGATCTTTGATCCCATCTACGCAGAATACGATGAATTGTTTGACTTCCCATTCTTAATTACCGAGTTTTCTTCCAGTTCCATAGGCGGAGACAAGGCGAAATGGGTTGCAAACATGTTTGAGCATCTTCCCAATTATCCGAGAATCGAGGCGTTGATCTGGTGGAATTATGCCGATTATAGCCGCAATGGTGAAATCGCCCGCCCCTATTTTATTGATAAAGATCCTGCAGTTATGGAATCCTTTTACCAAGGCAATCTGAATTATTGCAAGGATAGAGTTACACCATAAAAACAAAAAGACCAGTTCGAATGAGAGTGATATGCTCCCCTTGTAGGAGACAGCAGAAATAATATGCCTGTCTTCTATGAGGGGAGTTTTTTGGTGGGAAGAAAAAGCAAAATATCATCCGACTATAAAAATGCTGCTGTAAAAAGCTATCTTAATGGGGCGAGAAGATGTCAACAACTTGCTGACCGCTTTCAGTAACTCGCCGTACAGTCTTAAAGTGGATCCACATTTATCAAGCCTATGGAACATCGGGCTTATTGGGCAAGCGAGGAAACACATTTTGCTTCAAAGAACTAAAGTTTAAAATAGCCAAAGAATATTTGTCAGAAAATGGTTCTCCTCGGTCCATCTCTTTAAAATATGGATTGCGAATAATAACAACTATGATTCAAAGCATGTCTCGCGTAGGGCGCATTGATAACGGAGCAATGGAAGGATTCTGGGCAATCTTAAAAACAGAGATGTATCACAGGCGTAAATTCCACACCTATGATGGTCTGGTTCAAGCCATTGAAGAATATATATCTTATTGCAACCGCAAACGCTACCAAAAATGCCCCGTCAACCAATCACAATCTCATTATATAAAAATATAGGTGCAAGCAACAACCAGTAGGTTGAATGCTTGCACCTATATCGTACAAAAAAGCGGTGACAATCATTTAATTGGCACCACAATAGTTTGTGTTATTTTCACTGTCCGCTTGACAGGAAGCATATCAGTGTCCGAAACTGGTCTATCTTATTTTTCCATAAAAAAAAGAAGTCCTAAGACTTCTCTTTTTGGCGACCTAGAAGGGACTCGAACCCTCGACCTCCAGCGTGACAGGCTGGCATTCTAACCGACTGAACTACTAGGCCAAATATGGTGGGCACTATTGGGCTCGAACCAATGACCCCCTGCTTGTAAGGCAGGTGCTCTCCCAACTGAGCTAAGCGCCCATATTTGTGTGTATAAAATTAAATGGTGACCCTACCGGGATTCGAACCCGGGTTACCGCCGTGAAAGGGCGGTGTCTTAACCGCTTGACCATAGGGCCACAAAATTGGTGCCGAGGACCGGAATCGAACCGGTACGATCGCAATGATCGCAGGATTTTAAGTCCTGTGCGTCTGCCAATTCCGCCACCCCGGCAATTTTGGCTCTCAGGGTGGGACTCGAACCCACAGCCTACCGGTTAACAGCCGGTTGCTCCACCATTGAGCTACCTAAGAATATTCGAAACTGGCAGCGTCCTATTTTCCCAGGCAGTCTCCCACCAAGTATCTTCAGCGCTAAAG
>DAOUQF010000036.1 GCA_030625815.1 Eubacteriales bacterium | reverse complement strand
GACTCGATAACCGCAGAATCTGAAGCTCACCCCAAATATTAGAACGATCTATTATTTGGGGTGAGTTTCAGATTCTTTTTTTTTGAAAAGTCAATTCTTGCCTGAGTCGTATCGGAAGTTTTCTAATATATTGACAGGGATCGGGAAATCAACGAAGATAAGATGGAATAAGAAAAAACAAGAAGAAACAAGAATGGAGGAAATGCGATGTTAGTTATGTTGGATACAGCGGATCATCAAACGATTCGAGAAGGTTTTGAGGTTTTCCCTCTGGCGGGAGTTACCACAAATCCATCGATCGTGGCAAAGGCAAAGGGGGATTTCTGGGCGATTCAAGAGGGAATTCGAGACTTGATCGGGGAGAAGTCCTTGTTGTTTGCGCAGGTTGTCGGCGAAACAGCGGAGGAGATGGTGGCGGAGGCCAAGTTGCTTCAAGATCGTTTGGGAAAAAACACCTATGCCAAGGTGCCTGTGACCAAAGAGGGCTTGAAGGCGATGACGATGATCAAAAATGAGGGAATTGGCGTGTTGGCAACAGCAATTTTTACTCCCTTGCAGGCTTTATTGGCAGCACGGGCGGGCGCGGATTGGGTTGCGCCTTATGTGAATCGCATTGATAATATTACTGGAGACGGAGTCGGCGTGATCGCGGCCATCCGAGACATCTATGATCAAGCGGGGATCGATACCAAGATTGTGGCGGCGAGCTTCAAGAATGTGCAGCAGGTCTTGGAATGCGCGAAATTGGGCGCGGAAGCCGTGACAGTTCCCGGCGATATCCTGGAAAAGATGTTGGAGCATTTGATGACGGATTGGTCGATGGATCAGTTTGATCGAGATTGGAAAGCGCAGTACGGAAACCGAACAATCTCGCAGTTGTAAGGCTTTCTCCTATGGTATAATGGGAGGAGAATTTCAACGAGGAGGCGGAACGGAATGAAGCGATGGATGATGATTGGATTGATCGTTATACTTAGTATTCAGCCTGTGTTTGCGGGATCCTTTCAGGATGTGGCAGGCACCGATTACGAATGGGCGGAGCAGTATATCGATGCAATGAACGAAAAGGGAATCTTAAAGGGGTATGAGGGCGGTGTCTTTAAGCCGGGGGGTTCTGTTACCTACGAACAAGCTCTTGTTATGGCGGGGCGATTGTTTCAATACTCTGCCGATGAGGTGACTCAGGCGAGCAAGGCTTATCAGGCCACCTTGGTAACCTTGGGGGCGGCCAATTGGGCCAAGGCGGATATCGCGATTGCCTTGAACGAGGGATTGATCTCGGTTACGGAATTGACGGCGCTCTATAACAAGGATCGCGCGCAAGCTGTGAACAAGGGAGAGATCACTCGAATTTTGGCGAGAGCCTTGGGATTGGAACAGGACGCGAACAATGTCTTGATCTATCAAGAGGTGGAAAATTTTACAGACTTTACGAGCAAGAAGAACAATCCCAATTGGGCTTACGTGGAAGTGATGGTGAAAGCGGAAATCATCAATGGATTGACGGATCCCAAAACCGGTCAGCTTGTTTTTCAGCCGGATTCCGAAGTGAGCCGTGCAGTTATGGCTACGCTTTTATCGCGTACCTATACGAAAATGGAAGCGAAGGGATTGGTTCATACGGGCAGTCAAACGCCGGTAACACCAACAACACCGGCCAATGCCTTGACGACAACAATCTCGAACTTGATTCCGACGGGGAGCAATCGGTTTATTCAATTGCAGGTGACCGGGGAATGGTACCGCGTAGGAAGCGATGCCGTGCTCACACGGAATGGGCAACCTGCAACCTTGGAGAGTTTTTCCAAGGGAGAATCAGTTGTTGTGACCTATGGAAAAGACGATCAACCCGCGAACAACACCTATAAGCTGATCACGATGAACAGCGGCCAAGCGGTAACGAATCCGCCGGCAACGGGAACGGTGAGTTACGAGGGCATGGTTACCCAGCGCACCGAGAATAATGGCGTGATCACCTTTGTACAGGACAGCTTTGAGAATCAGTTGAAGGCATATAAAACCTGGACAGTCAACACGACTTTCCCAATCACTTTGGGTTTTGAAGCGATGACGGCATCGTCTTTGATGCAGAATCAATTTGCCCAGGTAACGGCAAAGAATGGTCAGGTTGTCTCTATCGTCCTTTGGCCGGCGACAACAACCATCAGCGGGACCTTTCAGGGGATTGTTTTTGGAGAACAAAACAAGGTGAAGATTCAAGCGAATGGCGTGAATCGAGAACTGGTGCTGGGCAAATCGGTTTATGTTATGAAAAATGGCAAACAGATTCTTGTCACGGAGCTGGGGATCGGCGATTCGGTTACCATGACATTGAGTTATCAAGAGGTTTCATCCATTATGGGAACGGCGACGACCTCCCAGACCATTCAGGGAGAGGTTGTATCGGTGACGATTGCCGGAACGACCGAACTGAAGGTGAAGGCTTCAAATGGAGTGGAATCGACCTATTCCGTAACCACTGCCACACCGGTGTACAAGGGCAATGGACAGATTCAGATCTACGATCTGCGTCCTGGCAATCAGGTAACCCTGTATTTGATGGGAGATCAGATCTTGAATATCTCTGTTCAGACGCAAACTGGATCCGCGGCATTTGTCGGGAAATTGATGTTGTCGGATTATGGGCTTCAGTTGATGATGGTCGAAAAAACGGACGGCACGCAAATGAATGTGTACTATAACAGCCAAACGAATTTTATCAACTCGTCAGGGCAATCGACATCTTTCGGACAATTGACCCTAAGCAGTCAGATTTCCATCGCGGGTGAGTACAATAGCGAAGGCAAATTGATGGCCAATACGGTTATGATTTTATCTCAATAAACCAAAAACTCCGTTTCATCTTGGATGAAGCGGAGTTTTTTTATTCTTGGAGAAAATGGTGTACAATTGAGAAGAGAAATTGATGGAAATTTAGAATCAAAGGAATGGCAATAAAACGATTAATGGGAATGCTATCGGCAAGTATGTTGATGATCTTTCCATAAAAATCAGAAGGCGGATTCGAGGAAGGGTTTTAAGCTAGGAGAGATTTCGGTATAATGAAAGGCATACGAGGAGGTGGCTTATGAAACCAGTGATTGGAGTGTTGGGGAATTTAACAACGACAGAAGATGGAGCGGTGACGCGCGCTTATGTCAATCAATCGTATATTGAAGCGATTGAGAAGGCGGGGGGCGTTCCCTTGGTGTTTCCGGTCGGATCCGATTGGAAGGCAACTGCGTATTTGCTGGAGCGGGTGGATGGCTTGTTGGTAACCGGAGGGCTGGATGTGCATCCCTTCTATTACGACGAAGAGCCCTATCAGGAATTGGGCGCGATTTTGCCCAATATGGATTTATTTCATATTGAGGCCATTCGGAAAGCGGTTGAGATGCAGATGCCGGTTCTAGGCATTTGTCGAGGCGCGCAGGTGATGAATATTGCCTTTGGAGGAACGCTCTTTCAGGATTTGAGTCATATACCAGCCATGGTGTTGAAGCATCAGCAAGCGGGCAGCCGAACTCTGGGCATGCATTATGTCGAAGTCGAGGCGGGAAGCCAATTGCGAAAAATGATTGGGGACCGCGTGATGGTGAACAGCTTGCACCATCAATCCATCAAAGACGTTTCGCCGGATTTTCGGGTCGTGGCGAAGGCGAGCGACGGGGTTGTGGAAGCAATAGAGAGAAAAGAATATGGATTTTGTTTGGGGGTGCAGTGGCATCCTGAAGAAATGATCCGGGTATCGAGTGCGATGAAGCCGATCTTTCGATCCTTTGTCAATGCGACGCGAACGGAAAATATGGGAGGCAAATAAGAATTATGGCGAAAACAAATCGAGAACGATTGGTCAAACAATCGGTACAGGGAAAAGTGCATCATCCATTGGGGAATGATTTTCGAGTGGAACGAGACGGAGAACCGCGGGTTTTGCCTGCAACAGGCGGAATTTGCTACAATGTAAAGATTGGGGACCCAGCTTTTGGATGGGAAGGCGATCATATTGAACCGGGCGTTTCGGTGCGGAATGAAACCCAGCGGGAAAATCAAGCCTTTACGACCTTGTCGTGCATCGGCAACGAGGCAATCGTTGTGTCTGGAGACGCAAAGGGCGATCGTGGCTATGTGACGGGAAAACACGGCGGTATTGATCATGTCTTGGTCTACTTTGATGATGAAACCCTCAATACCTTGGCGATCGACGACAAGATTATGGTTCGCGGCCACGGCCAGGGATTGAAATTGGAAGACTATCCGGGAATAAAGGTCATGAATATTGATCCGGATCTCTTTGATCGCATTCAGATCCAGGAAGAGGAGGGACGAGTGATCGTTCCCATTGCGGCGGAAGTGCCTGCCGTGATGATGGCTTCCGGTCTGGGGGCGCGACATGCCTATTCAGGAGATTTTGATATTATGACCGGGGATAAAGCCGGAATTCAGGCGACGGGAATCGATCAGCTTCGCTTTGGCGATCTTGTTTTGCTGAAGGATATGGATTGCGCCTATGGATACGATTATCGTCCCGGTGCGGTGAGCATTGGGGTTGTGGTCCACAGTGACTGCATCAAAATGGGCCACGGGCCTGGGATTACAGTGATTTTGACGAGTCGAGACGGGGAGATTGCCGGTGTCGTTACGGAAGGCGCGAATATCAAGGAAATTATCGAGAACGCATAAATTTTGAATTGGGGAGAGCCTTCGCTGATCGTTGTGGGCAACTCGGGCGCGCAGGATGAAGCGGATCGGTTTATCAGTTTTCTTGGCAAGCGAATACAGGGGGAAAAGCCGGAGGTGATTTTGCCGGGGGCAGCCATTGGCGCCCATACGGGACCGGGGCTTCAAGCGGTTTTTTACCTGAAAGAGAAAGAATCCGTAAGATTGGATGGATAAGGACATGGGGAAAATAGAGAAACCAAGTTTGGCGGCAGTGTTTCAATTGATGTTTGTCAGCGCGGCAACAACCTTCGGGGGCGGGTATGCCCTCGTGCCCGTGCTGGAAACATCCATTGTTGAGAAAAAGCACTGGATGGAAGAAGAGGAGTTTCTGGATGCCCTGACCATTGCACAGAGCATACCTGGGGTCTTGGCTGCGAATATGGCATTGATCTTGGGCAGAAGGATTCAGGGGGTCAAGGGGGCGCTGGTGGCGTGCCTCGGGGCGGTTCTTCCTTCGGTGATCAGCGTGATGATAATTACCGTTCTCTATGAACGGGTGAAAGATGCGCCGTTGACGCGCGGATTCTTTGCCGGTGTTAAGCCGGTGGTTGTTGCGCTTTTATTCTTCAGCTTCTTGAAGCTGGCGAGGCGGATCCCGAGACGGCTCTATGATTGGTCTCTGTTATTTGGAACCTTTGTTGCCGTCGCTTTTTTGGGAATCAATCCCTTCTGGGCAATTATCTTGGGAGGAGGGTTGTCGCTATGGCGCAAGGATTTGCCATAATACTGGATCTGTTTGTGACATTCTTTAAGATCGGCGCCCTGGGATTCGGAGGCGGACTTGCCATGCTGCCCTATATTGAGCGGCAGGTGAGCCACTATCATCATTGGCTGAGTGAGGGGGAATTCCTGGACCTCTTGGCCATCGCGCAATCGACTCCGGGACCCATTGCAATCAATTCGTCCACCTTTGTCGGATTTCGAACGGCGGGCGTGGCTGGCGCGGTTGTCGCTTGCATCGGGGTTGTTTTCTTCGCGGTATTCGCGATAAATCTGCTTTCCTCTTTCTTGGAAAGAAACGTGGAAAACCTCCGCATCAAGCAATTGTTTCTGACCCTGCGTCCCATTACGGTGGGTTTGATTTTGGCCGCGGCATTTACAACGGGACGCAAGGTGCTGATTGATTTGCCAGCCGTATTTGTTGCGATTGCAGCTTTTTTCTTATTGAGTCGATTTAAATTGCACCCGATTGTTGTTGTATTGAGTTTCGGTGCAGCGGGGGCGTTGCTCTATATGTTCGCATGAAAAAACCCAACGGACATGCCCGTTGGGTTTTTACCAAATGATGTGAGGAGTCCACGAGGAGAAATTTCACATTTCATGGACATCGTTTGGCTATCAATAGTAGGAATTAAATTCCTTGGGTTGAATACCTTTGTTTGGTTCAACTTTATTATAGTACAGTGGTTTGGAAAAAACAACGACTGGTATTGAAACGGAATGTTTTTTTCATGGGCTTGGAGGAGGAGTGGTCTGATGCGCAATCAATTGAAAACATGGATGAAAGAAAGTCGATCAATCGTCTTTTTTGGCGGTGCCGGGGTATCTACGGAAAGCCAGATTCCTGACTTTCGGTCAGCGGATGGGTTGTATCAAGCTGAGAGCGAGTTTTCCCATCGCCCGGAAGAGATGCTGAGTCATGATTTTTTAATGAATCATACGGAAACCTTCTTTCGCTATTATCGAGCCTATATTCTGCATCCTGAGGCACTGCCGAATCCGGCGCATTGCGCCTTGTATGAGTGGGAGGCGCGCGGTAACCTGGCCGGGGTGGTCACGCAGAATATCGATGGGCTTCATCAGGCTGCGGGATCAAAGCGGGTGATGGAACTGCATGGGAGTGTCCATCGAAACACCTGCGTGGGATGCGGTGCAAGCTACCCGCTTTCCTTTATGGTGGAGTCGGAGGGAATCCCTCGCTGCACACACTGCGGCGCCATGGTGCGACCTGACGTGACCCTATACGGGGAATCCCTGGAGCAGGAGGTGATTGGGGCTGCGGTGGAGGCTATTCGCGGGGCGGATCTGCTGATTGTGGGGGGGACATCGCTGGTTGTTTATCCCGCCGCCGGGCTACTTCGCTATTTTTCTGGGGATCGGCTGGTTTTGATCAACAAGGAGGCGACACCCTTTGATCATAAAGCGCAATTGATCTTCCGAGAGCCCATTGGGAAAGTTTTGAAAGAAACCTTGTAATCGGCTTGTAAGTGAGAAATGCTTGTGGTATGATAAGTGAAATAAATCTTTAAATCAGTTCTGTGAGACTGAAAAGAATGCGAATAGAAATCTGCTTATTCACCTTCTTGCGTCTTGCAAGAAGGTTTTTTTTTGCCATTATTTAAATTCTGATTCACTTTAACTCGGTCCAGAGAGGCCAGAAAGGGAGGAAATACAATGTCTACAAATGATTCAGCAATGACAAACTCCAATTATTACGAGGGATTAAACGCGAAGAACGTTGTCTTGGGTCTTCAACACTTGATCGCCATGTTTGGCGCTACAGTCTTGGTGCCCATCTTAACGGGATTAAATCCATCGGTTGCTTTATTCTCCGCCGGAGTGGGAACCTTGACATTCCATGCAGTTACTGGCGGCAAGGTGCCCGTCTTCTTGGGATCATCTTTCGCATTTATCGCTTCCATCGTCGCGGTGGGCCAAACATTTGGAGACCTCAGATACGCGCAAGGCGGTATTATGGTTGCCGGTTTGATCTACGTTTTGCTTTCATTCCTTGTGAAGGGAGTCGGCGTCGACAAGGTTCGAAGATTGTTGCCAGCACAGGTTGTTGGACCCATGATCATCGTGATCGGCTTGAACCTAGTGCCCGTTGCCTTCGGAATGGCTTCAGGAAGCTTCCTGCTTGCCGGAATCACCTTGGGCTCAGCGCTATTGATTAAATATGTGGCAAAGGGATTTATACAGCAATTGAATATCCTTTTGGCAGTCATCATTGGATATGTGGTTTCCTTGGTTATGGGACAGGTCGACACAAGCCTGATTACAGACGCGGCCTTCTTGGCAATGCCAGCCTTTACAACGCCTCTGTTTGATATCGGAGCGATCATGATGATTGCGCCAATCGTCTTGGCGGTATTTATGGAACATATCGGAGATATCACAACCAATGGACAGGTTGTTGGAAAGAACTTCATTGAAGACCCGGGCTTGAACCGCACCTTGTTGGGCGATGGATTGGCAACGTTGATTGCCGGTTTGATCGGTGGACCCGCGAATACGACTTACGGCGAAAACACAGGGGTTCTTGCCATCACAAAGAACTATAATCCAGCGACTTTGCGAATTGCAGCATGTTTGGCGATTGTCCTTGCCTTTGTCGGCAAATTGGGCGGAACCTTAAGCAGCATTCCGGTTCCAGTCATGGGTGGGATCTCATTGATGTTGTTCTCGATGATCTCATTTATCGGGGTGCAGACCATCAAGCGTGAAGGTGTAAAACCAAACGCGAAGAATCTGATCGTTATGGCTTTGATTCTCTTTATCGGATTGTCGCCAACCTACCTTGGATTGACCATTGGAATTCCAATAACAAGCACAGTGACCATTTCGGGTTTAAGCTTAGCGGCTCTAGTGGGTGTTATTGCGAATTTGGCAATAAATGGAATGAAAAAGTAAACGAATGACGAAGGCGCCCTGCGGGGCGCTTTTTTTTCTTTTGTCAAGGAAAAATTTCCAGCTATTAACTTTTTGTAAAATTCAAAAAAACATGGTAGAAGGACAATTATTTGCGTATACTTATAATAAGAGAAACCTTTTCAAAGGAAAAGGATTAGACTAAAAGGAGTGGTTATCATGGTGAAATTGTTAGTAGGGAACAAAGGCGCAGGAAAAACAAAGGCACTCGTGAAACTGGCAAAAGAAGCAAACGCAGCATCTAAAGGTGTCGTTGTATTTGTAACCACGAAAGACAAGCATATGCTTGAGTTTCCACACGAGGTTCGATATGTCAACGCAATGACGTATAAATTGGAAACATTAGCGGGCATCGAAGGTTTTGTAAAGGGATTATTGGCAGGAAACTTTGACATCGAAAAAATCTTTGTCGACCGTTTATATACTTTGATTGACATTGATGATGAATTGCTCGAAAAGATTGTGAAAGATCTGGACGGGATTAGTGAAAGAAACAATGTTGATTTTTATCTCACCATGAGCAAGGATCCAAGCACCTTATCTGAAAGTTTGAAAGAATATCAACAATTTTTCTAATTTAAGGAAATTTTATTTGATTTTTACAAATAATACTTCTATGCTTATCACGGGAGTATTATTTTTTATGACGGGTATAATACCGTCGAAAGGAGATGAAAAATATGGCAAAGACACGAAAGAACGTTTTGGTGATCATCGGTGGAGTTTTGGTTCTGGCATTGATGTTCTTTAGGACGATCGTTAACTTTGTGACAGACTATCAGTGGTTCCGTGAATTGGGATATACCGAAACTTTTTTCAAGCGATTGGTGACGGAATTCACCATCGGAATCCCCGCACTCGTGATCATCTTCCTCGTTATTTATTTCTATTTACGGATGATCAAGCGGAATTATTTGGCACAATCAAAGGTAACCCTTGATCCTCAAAAGAATAAGTGGATGAATCGAGGGCTCGGCGGAGTTTCATTGCTTATCAGTTTGACAACGGCGATTAGTTTTGCAACCAGCCTATGGTTTGTATGGCTGCAATTTGCAAATCGCACTGCATTTGGGGTGGTGGATCCGCTCTTCAACAACGATGTTGGATTTTATGTCTTTACCCTGCCGTTTTTACGGGAGGTTGTTTCTCTGATTCTAGGGCTTATTTTCACCCTGGTGATTTTGACCGTCGTATTCTATGCGATTATGATGGCGATTGCGCCACCGCAGTCTGATGTGGAAGAGACGGATGAGGTGGAGTACCTGGGACGCCGTTCCTTTGTAGACCGCAACTTGTCTGCAAAAGCGAAGGAATTGAATTCGAAGATTATCAAAGCGGCTCTGCATCAAGTGGGTGCTTTGGCTTTTGTGATTCTGATGCTGATCGGGGTGAACAACTGGCTGAGAACCTTTGATCTTTTGTATTCGGCAACCGGCAAGGTCTATGGCGCCGGATACACGGATATTCATGTGTATCTGTGGTTGTACCGCGCATTGGCAATCTTGGGGATTGTCGCGGGGATCAGCGTGCTCTACGGCGCGTATAAGCGCAACAAGCGCATCGCGATGATGGGACCTGCCATTCTTGTGGTCGTGGCTATTGGAGGCACTATTGTTGGCGGTTTGGTTCAAAACCTGGTGGTCGAACCCAATGAATTGTCTCGAGAGAAACAATACTTGGAATACAATATCGATTACACCCGGCAGGCGTATAATCTCGACAAGGTTGATGTGATTAACTACGAGGCGAACAGTGATCTGTCAGAAGATACGATTGCCGCAAATCCGGAGACGATCGAGAATATTCGAATCAACGACTATCGCCCGGTAAAGCAGGTTTACACGCAATTGCAGTCCATTCGTTTATACTATGACTTCTATGATATCGATATTGATCGATATCATATTGATGGCGATTATCGCCAGGTGTTCTTGTCGGCGAGGGAGTTGAATCAAGAAAAATTGGATTCTCAAGCCCAAACTTGGATTGGCCGCCATCTGAAATACACGCATGGCTATGGTTTTGTATTGTCTCCTGTCAATGAGGTGACGTCGCAAGGCCAACCCGCTTTGTTTGTGAAAAACATCCCACCGATTACTGATACGGATTTGAATGTACAGCGACCTGAAATTTATTTTGGGGAGTTGACGGATCAGTATGCGATCATCAACACCGATGAGAACGAATTTGACTATTCCACAGGGGATGCCAATCAGGAAACCCGTTATGAAGGCAAGGCGGGAATTCAATTAAACGGAATCAATAAGTTGTTGTATGCATTCCGCCAAGGCGACTTGGAAATTCTGATCTCTGGGGCAGTCAATAACGATAGCCGCATTTTGTTGAGACGAAATATTCTGGAGCGCGTGCAAAAGCTTGCGCCATTTATTCTCTACGATGAAGATCCGTACCTGGTCTTGAATCAGGATGATGGGAAAATCTATTGGATCCTGGATGGATACACCACCAGCTCCCGATATCCGTATTCTCAACCGATCAGTTATGAATCAAAGGTGAATTATATTCGAAACTCAGCCAAGGTTGTTATCGATGCCTACAATGGGACCACCGATTTTTATATCGCGGATGAAAGTGATCCAATGATTGTGACTTATGACAAGATCTTTAAGGATCTCTTCAAACCGATATCGGATATGCCGAAGGGTATTCGTAGCCATGTGCGATATCCGCAAACCATGTTCAAGGTGCAGAGTGAATTGTACCGAACCTACCATATGACGGATCCGACCGTATTCTATACCCGAGAGGATATTTGGAATATCGCCGAAGAGAAGTATATGGAAGGTGTACAGACGGTGGAACCGAACTACGTGATGTTCCGACTTCCTGACGACGGGGCGGCCGAATTCTTGTTGAGTGTTCCGTATACGCCGAAGGGCAAGCCGAATATGACCTCGCTCTTTGTGGCAAGGAATGACGGGGAGAATTATGGGGAGTTGGTTCTCTATGAATTCCCGAAAGACAAGTCCGTTATGGGTCCGATTATGCTGGAATCTCGAATTGACCAGACTCCGGAGATTTCTTCTCAATTGACCCTGTGGGGTCAGCAGGGATCTAGCGTATTGCGCGGGAATATCATCGTAATTCCGTTGGATGATTCGCTTCTCTATGTGGAGCCGATTTATCTGCAGGCGGACAATGCCAACAGCTTGCCGGAAATGAGGCGAGTCATTGCAGCCCATGGGGATGACATCGTCATGGAGGAAACTCTGGAAAAAGCCTTGCTGAAGTTGTTTGGGGGAACTCGAACGACAGATACGGAAGGTAATGTGGTGGATCTGACCGGAGAGACTTTGAATGAATTGATTGAGCGGGCGCAAAACCTGTATGATGAGGCGCAAAAAGCCATTCAAGTCGGGGATTGGTCAAACTATGGACGATTTATGGATTCATTGGCAAAAACGCTGAATGAGCTTAGCAGCCAAACTGAATAAGAACAGATTGTAAACCTCCCAATTTTGGGAGGTTTTCCATTTGGCAGAAGGCAAACGATTTGTTAGAATAGAAAGGGAAGAAAACAAACTGAAGGGGGAGCCACATGATTGCAAAACGACTGAGCGATTTAGTAGGAAACACACCGATTCTGGAATTGGATCAAGGACGATACGAGATTCCGGAGAATGTACATGTTTTATTGAAGATGGAGTCGATGAATCCCGGTACCAGTGTCAAGGACCGAACGGTTTCGTATATGTTCGACAAACTGGAGGAGTCCGGCGAGTTGCAGCCTGGGGGCACGGTTATCGATGCCAATGCAGGAAATACAGGCGTCGCACTGGCATGGGTCGGCGCGGAACGCGGATATAAGATCGTTTTGGTTTTGCCGGAAGATTACATTATTGAAAAGCAGATCATGTGCCGAGCCTTGGGCGCAGAAATCATTCACGTGCCGCCTTGCGGAGATCATACGGAAACGGACGCGGCGGTAAACAAGTATCGAAGCGAACATCCGGATGCCTATTATTTTGACCAATATGAGAACCCGTTAAATATGCAAGTGCACTATGAGTTGACCGGACCGGAATTATACAGTCAGCTGGAAGGGAAAATAGACGTTTTTATGCATGGAGCGGGTACGGGCGGCACCTTTACAGGCGTTGCAAAATACTTAAAGGAACAGAACGAGGCGATCCAGGCGGTGATTGTACAGCCGGAGGGTTCTGTTTATGCAGGCGGGAAATTCCGTTCCTTTGCTTGTTCGGGGATTGGCAACAGCTTTATCCCGGGGAACTTGGATATGACCCTGGCGGATGAAATCGTTGATGTGAATCAGGAACAGATCGACGCGACCCTTTGGGAAGTTGCGAAGAAAACCGGTCTCTTGATTGGACAAGCAACTGGCGCGCATGTCTTTGCGGCGATTCGCAAAGCGAAGAGTTTGGCGGGAGCTGATGAGAAGAACTTGGTGGTGATGGTTACGGATGATAGTTGGAAGTATTTCACCAAAAACATCTTTGACACCTGCGAGTGGATGGACGCGAAAAATCGATTGGTAAAATAGGGGATTGACGAGTTTGATCCCGCTGTGGTATCATACGACTATATTCATTGAGCGATGAAGAGATTAGTACCTTTGATTTGTTAGGCAGAGACCTTGTGGCAGGTGAAAACAAGGATCAGAACAAAGGGAATCCACCTTGGAGCTTTCGAAATCGACCGGACCGCCGGTTACAGCGGATACTGAGGGAGTCTGTTTACAGGCTAACTAGGGTGGCAACGCGGAATTGATCCGTCCCTATATTTTATAGGGACGGTTTTTTTATTTTTCAAAAATGGACAAAAAGGGGTGAATGTGATGTTGGACATCAAGCGTATTCGAAAGAATCCAGAAGAAGTGCAAGAATTGTTGAAAAGAAGAGGCGACTACGACCTAAGCGAATTGATCGCATTGGACGAAGAGCGCAGAACCCTATTGGTGGATATGGAATCAAAAAAGGCCGAGCAAAACCGTGCTTCTAAAGAAATTCCGAAGCTGAAAAAAGAGGGCAAGGATGCCTCGGAGATCTTTAAGGCAATGAAGATTTTGTCTGGCGAGATCAAGGCAATTGAGACGAAGGTCAAAAATGTAGATGATCAAATCGATGCAATCTTGATGACATTGCCCAACACGCCGAGCCCGGATGTTACAATAGGAAAAGATGAAAACGACAACATTGAGGTTATGTCCTTTATGGAGCCGACAGTCTTTGATTTTGAACCGCAAGCCCATTGGGATCTTGGCACAACCTTGGATATCCTTGATTTCGAGCGAGCGGCGAAGATCACCGGAGCGAGATTCACTTTGTTTAAGGGCTTGGGCGCGCGACTGGAAAGAGCGATCGCTGCCTTTATGCTGCAGACACATACAGACAAACATGGATACACGGAGATTGCACCGCCTTATATGGTGAATCGCGCATCCATGACAGGCACCGGGCAATTGCCGAAGTTTGAAGATGATGCATTTCATCTTCCATCAAAAGATTATTTCTTGGTTCCGACGGCAGAAGTGCCGGTGACCAACCTTCATCGCGACGAGGTGTTGGATCAAGCAGCTTTGCCAGTGAGTTACACCGCGTATACGCCTTGTTTCCGTCAAGAGGCGGGAAGTGCAGGCCGAGACACAAGAGGCTTGATTCGAAATCATCAGTTTGACAAGGTGGAACTCGTGAAATTTGCGCATCCGGATCATTCTTATGAGGAATTGGAGCGTCTTACGGGTCATGCGGAAGCGATCTTGCAGGCATTGAAATTGCCGTACCGCAAGGTGGAATTGTGTACAGGAGACATTGGATTTTCCAGTTCAAAGACCTACGATCTTGAGGTGTGGATGCCAAGCTATAACCGTTATGTCGAGATTAGTTCTTGTTCAAACTTCGAGGACTTTCAAGCGCGACGAGCGAATATTAAGTTTAGAGACGTAGAGACAAAGAAACTACGGTTTGTGCATACATTAAATGGTTCAGGGCTTGCGGTCGGTCGTACCTTCGCGGCAATCCTGGAGAACTATCAGAATGCCGATGGAAGCATTACGGTTCCAGAGGTGTTGCGTCACTTTATGGGCGTGGAAGTTATTCGGTAGCGATTCTCACGTACTTCGTGTGAACCGGGGCTGGGCAGGATCAAGCATGTTTTTTATATGGGGATGTAAAATCAATGAGGGGACTCCAGCCCCAGGTATTAAGCTTCGTCAGAAACAGTCTGACGGGGCTTTTTTTTTGCTGTTAAATAGGATACAATGAAACTTGAGAAAGAAAAACAGAGAAAAAAGAAACTTTTGATAAGAAAAGCGAAAAGGTGGATACTAAAATTTGGAAAACATGAAGCTTATGAAATGGAAAGGGTATAAAATCTTAGAAAGAAATTGCTAGAGCACGCCACTTTTTCTGCTTAGTCTCGTCGTATATATAAGCAGGAGTAGAAAGATAATGAATAAAGGAGGAAATATAATGAAAAGACTATTGGCGTTTTTATTGATTGCCGTGCTTCTTGCAGGGGCGGTGGGTACATCGGCTTTTGCAGCTCCAGGCAAGAGCGGAAAGGTGCATTGGAAGGATCAATTGATCGCAGATTGGGATGAGATGCTGGAAGAGTATCTTGAATTGAAAGAGGAATTGGAAGAAGAA
Source organism: Eubacteriales bacterium (assembly GCA_030625815.1). Taxonomy (GTDB): domain Bacteria; phylum Bacillota; class Clostridia; order Tissierellales; family GPF-1; genus GPF-1. Next base: position 15,082 of record DAOUQF010000036.1, on the reverse strand, counting down.
GGGGATTTAGACCCAGAAGATCGTGCTCGATATAACGAGCTGGAAGATCTTTTGACAAGTGAAAGCCAATTGGCGAAAAAATTCTATCTCGCTCTTCGAAATCGATTAAACAATAAGCATTACAGCACGCAAGAGCATGTTCAAAGTGTTGTGCAAACAATGAATCGATTTAAAGAGCAATTTGCAAACTGGGATGTGTTGCCGTTTAACAGCATCATCAGTCACAAGTATAACTTCTTGTTTGACACACCACCAATGCTTGCGGGCGGACGTACCCTGGTTCCTGTTCGCGCATTGGTAGAAGGACTAGGAGCCGAAGTCGAATGGATCCCATATTGGGATAATGACGCATTGACTTTTGGTAACTTTGCTGGATTCTCTAGCATGGACATCGAAGATATGAACGAAACTGCCGATGAATGGCTGGATGATGAAATGAACGCGAACATTCACGCCGGCACGAAGGTTTCTGTTGTTCGAATTACGCTAGAAGACATCGAGATTGCCTTATTCATTGACTTCCCTGTTGCCTATGTAAATGATGATGACGATATTCGTTGGGAAGCATTGGATACAAAACCACAAGTATTTGACGGCAGAACCTATGTGCCGCTTAGATTTATTTCTGAGACATTCGGTCTTGATGTCGAGTGGGATAATGGAACGATTATCATCGATGATCCAGACGATCCTGAAGATCCAGAGGAACCAACACTTCCGACAGATATCGATCGAGATTCGGATGAAGTAACGCAAGATCCATTTACTGGAAGCAGCTATAAAGTGAACGTTATTTTTGATCCGTCGGATTATGATGTTGTCGTATACAGTACGGATGGACCGGATTCAGGCAGCAGTGTAGATCTGTTGGTCAATTATGATGATGTTACATTGTTCGATTTCAAACTTGACGGATATTACGTTGGTTTGGCGATTGAGGTGCCGGATGAGGTAGACAACTCTTCTTATGATACCGAAGATGTGGTAGATGTCGAGTGGAGAGGAAGCGATATTGAGACCTATCAAATCGTTGGTGATGAACTCTACGTTTACTTGTCTGTAACGAAGTCGCTTGTTGGAACGAGCCCGAATCTGGAAGTGAAATGGGAACTTGAACTTGATAAAGAGACGTTTGATGTGAAGTTGCAGTATTTGGCTTTTGAAGACGAACCGATTGTCGAAGAGCCAATTGTGCGTGAGGATGATGAAGTTACCCAATATGATTTGGTTGGTGGACCGCACCTAGACTTTAATTTTGATGGCGGCGACAAGGAATTGGATATTATTGGACGCTCTGGAAACGAAGTGCCATTTATTGAAGAGGATGATCCGTTGCCAACTAAAGATGGAAACTTCATCGGTATTCAAATTTCAGCACCAGATGGATTTGATGACGAAGATTTTGAATATCTTGAGTTTGAAGGCGACCTGTTGGACGAAGATGAGTTTGATCTGAATAACAGCAGATTGGTTTATTATCTTGAGGTAGATAAAGCGAATGAAGCGGATCCACAAGAATTGCGAATCAAGTGGGGACCGGAGTTTGCAGATGAAGTCATTGAAATTCGCTGGTTCGGTTTGAATCTGGAAGAGGAAACTTTGATGCCAGAACGCGCCGAAAATAGCGTTCGCCAAGATCCGGTTCAAACTGGCGGCACCGATTTATTCTTCTTGTTTGATGAAGATGACAACAAACTCTTCATAAACACGATAGGTGATGGAGAAGTCGCATACTATGAGTCGGTTGGTGGAACTCCACCAGAAGATGGAAACTGGGTTGGCATCGAAATCCTTCGACCAACCAACTATGATGGAACAACCATTCATACCTTGATGATTGGAGATGATACTTGGAACGATGTTGCTCTTGATGGGAATGAGGAAGATCGACTATGGTACTATTTCAAGGTTGATGCACCAGGTGATGTGGAATTTGAGATTGAAATTCTATGGGCAGAAAATTATGAACTTGAGACCATTGAGGTGGATGCTTTGTTTAATGCGCTAGAATCCGCTCCCGCAGGCGAATAGATGATTAGGGTGAAAGGCAGCCGAGAGGCTGTCTTTCTTGACTTTTCTGCAGGATCTAGGTAAACTAGTAGAGGTATTTGTTCTCGTAGCTCAGTAGGATAGAGCGACCGCCTCCTAAGCGGTAGGTCGGAGGTTCGATTCCTCTCGGGAACGCCAGAGAATATTAAGAGAAAACGTTGGAATTTAGCGATTGTAGTAATTGCTAAGCTTCAACGTTTTTTTATTTCTTAAGGTTTCTCCATTTTTCTTTTCTTCTTCGCTTTCATTTGAGTTGTTTCTTGCTAGGTCTACTCCATAGGCTCATACAAATCGCTCAGAGTGAAAAGCCGTACATTCTCATCTGCTTTTGATAATTCTATCAGCCTATCGCTGAATCCATTTTTTGAAAAGAGGTAATAATATCTCTTTGCTTTCGGCAGTAAATGGCTTCTTTCTACCAATTTCTCATAAACGCGGATTCCAATCTTCTCGTTTCTGTATTTGCACTCGCAATACAAGCCTTCATTTTTTGAGAGCCCGACAATATCAATCTCTTCTTGTTTTTTTAGGATCGGATTGTTACCCCACCACCCGCCAAAATTTTCAACCATGAATTCTAGTTGTAGCAGTTTGTTTTTACGTATGAGATATTGAATGCACACTTCTTCAAAAACCCTTCCATAAAGATTATCTAAATCTTCTTTTACAGATCGATAATATAGCGCTTCCCCAAGATCCTGTTCGATAAGGCTCCTGTTACTGTAAACATACCTGAACATGAAATTGTACAGATTGTCGCTAATCCAATAGATTGTTTTTTTGGATTTCTTATCACTCACAGGCGTCTTTTTTTCAACAATCTCAAGCTCAAGTAAAGACCGTAAATATTTATTGGTTTTTGAAGGGGTCTCTCCGATTTTTGTTGCTATCTCATTCATTTTCGAAGCACCACCAGCGATGGCTTCAACAATGGCGTTGTAGACGGCTGGATTGCGTAGTTCCTGATGCAACAGATTTCTAGGTTCGTCGTAAAGAAATGAGGCGTTATTCATAAAACTTCGAATAATATTTTCGTCCACAGATAGATCGTTTCTGAAATGGAGTAAATAATGGGGGATGCCGCCAAGGACAGAATAAGCTCTAAATTTATCTTCGGGACTATACATCGAAAAGAATTTGCCTGCATTATAATAATCAAGAGGAAGTATTTTCATCTGCCCGGTTTTCCGGCCATACAAGGGACTTTTATGCGCAACAATCTCGTTTTCCATAAAACTGATGGAGGATCCACATAAGACCAACATAATATTTTTATCGATCAGCACATGATCAATGATATTTTGAAGGGTGGACATAAAACTTGGATTGCCGAAGGCTATATAGGGCAATTCGTCAATTACAATAACCAGTTTTTCCTCTTGTTTTTGTTTTGCGATGTACTTGAAAACATCCTCCCAAAAGTCAAAAGAGACATTTATACTTTCCTCAAAGTGATTTAGTACTGTTCGTGAAAATTTCTCTTTGTTGAGTAAGTCGTTGTTTTCCTCTGCTACATAAAAAATGGCGTTTTTCCCCTTGATAAACTCCGTGAGAAGTCTTGTCTTTCCTACGCGTCGTCGGCCATATACAACCACCATTTCATATTTGGAGCTTGCATAAAATTGGTTTAATTTTCGCATTTCGCTTTCTCTTCCAACAAACATGCTTGCCACCGCCTTTCTGGAGAAAATCCACATACTCGTAAGTATTATACTTATAAGTATAATATCATTTTCTCTTGAAAGTTGCAAAGCGCAGACTCCAAAATCTGGGAGAAGTGCGTGAAATTCGTATAGAAATTTCAAGATCATACTATTCTTTGCTAAACGATCAGAAGGAAAATCATTACGCTGTCTTAAATAAGTAGTTAGAGTGATTGGATTGTAGAAAGGGAATTTCCATGCGGTTTATGGGTGAACGCGTGCTTTTATTTTGATGGGTAAATCGCGGTGGCTCAAAGCATTGAACAGATTTGAGAGGGTAAAGAGTATAAGGGAGATCATTTTGTAAAGGGAAGCGAGTTCTGTGAAGCAAAGGAGTGAGTTGGGTGAAGGAAAGCAGAAATAGATTTATTAAACCGGGGAAATCGATGTTCCTCTTGAGCCTTATTTTGATCGGGTCACTTGTCATATCATTTATATTTGCGCCTTCTGCGCCGCGGAAACCCGCGTCAATACCGATAAATGATTACACCTATACCATTGAGTATGTGGAGTACGAAGTGGCTCAGATGATGAAAGAACACGATTTGCCGAGTGTTGTGATCGTCTTGATTGATGGCGAAGATATCATATACGAGCAAGCCTTTGGGTTTTCGAATCTGGAGGATCGAACACCAGCAACATTGGAAACTGTCTATAAGATTGGTTCCATTTCCAAGGTGTTTACGGGCATTGAAATTATGCGCATGTATGAGGAGGGGTTGATTGATTTGGATTCTCCAATTACGGAATATCTTCCGGATTTTTCGATCAAGAATCAATTTTCCGATCCCATTACTGTCAGGAGTTTGTTGGCGCATCGATCGGGGTTGCCGCGGGGAGACACGCTTTTGGGATGGTATTGGGAATCGCACCCCGATGTGCTGAAGGCACAGGTGGATTCCTTGTCGGTGGCCTATCAGGCGTATCCCGTTTGGGAGCGGTACAAATATTCCAATGTTGGATATGAGGTGCTTGGCAGGATCATTGAGGTGGTTCGGGAAGTTGAGCTGCCTTCTGAAGAAGCAGTAAGCGGATGGCCCTATTATATGAGAGAGGCGCTTTTGGTGCCTCTTGGCATGAATGATTCTAACTTTGGATCGGATATGCTGCTATATGGGCGGGAATCTGCGAATCAGATTGCGATGGGTTATCATTGGGAAGACGGCAAAACCATGCCGATCAATCAATTCGATATTATTCAACTGGCTTCCGGGAATATGCAGTCGACTATGCGGGATATGGAAAAATTCATGAAATATGTGATGAATGTTGAGGAGAAGGACAGTGGGATCCTTGCGCCGGAGATCTTGCGGTCTATGTATGAGGAGCAGTATGCCAGAGGTCGGGATCCGCAAATCAATGGACTTGCATGGTTTACAGACAAGGACGCATTGGATGAGTTGCTTGTCTTTCATGGCGGGACGAATCAGGGCTTTATCTCATTGATTATGATGATGCCGGAACGGAAACTTGGTTTTATTGTGTTGTCAAACTCGGATGCCTTTGAAGATTTAGGGATTGCTTTGGGGGTTCATACTCTTGAATTGATGCTGGAAACCAAATACGGTGTGGTTCCTGACGCGAAGGAACTGGCAGAGGAAGTGCATGTTGATTCGACTGTGATGGCAAAATATATGGGGAAATATGTGATTAATGGGGATATTATTGAGATTATTCACAAGGATGATCAATTGAAGGTCATTTACCGGGACCAAAAAATAAAAATGATTCCAATTACACAAACTAAGTTTCGGCTCACGAGTTGGCTGACGGATGTGGAAAACATCACGCTGGAGTTTTGGGTCGGAGATTCTGAGAAAGAAGATCTGATGATTCTTACCATGACAGATCACTTTATTTGTCCTCGTTACCCTGAAATGGAAGAGATTCCTGATGGGTGGAATGAGTTGGTGGGAAGCTATGAGATGGTCCCGAGAGTGCCATCGATCTATAGTGACGATGAAACATTGGGAATCGTTGAAATTTTGATCGATGATCAGGTGCTGCAGATGTCTGATGGGAAAATACTGATGATGGAAAGCGAATCGGTGATAAGGATCGTGGGCGGTATCTACAGTGGTGAAACCATGATTTACAATAAGGAGAATGGCGAAATTGCTTGGCAGCATGTGATCTATAAACCGGTTTCATCACCGGAGTAGATCTGGTTCAATTGTTGTTCAACTAAGGAGCTTGGTATTCGGTGAAAATCTGAGCGGGAGATTGCTTGACAGGTATTGGGAAATCGTTTATCCTGAGAATAGGACCAGAGACTAAGAGGCGTCCATACTACTTCTATGGGGGTAGTATGGGCTTTTTTATACCCAAAAGGAGAGTTTTATGCTGACGTCGGATCAATTCAAACAGAAGTTGGTGAAACAAGAGGTGGTGCCTTCGGCTAGGTCAATGGAGGAACTGATAAATGTGATTGAAAATTCAACTCACGAATTGATCATGGTGAAGTTTGGCGATGTGAATACACTCCCTGGGATTTTGTCGTATCTCAAAGAGAATCGTCGCAGGGTGATGCTTCATCATGATTCCTTGCGGGGAATTGCTCGGGATCATCAGGGGTTGGAATTTTTGGCAAAGATGCAGGTGGATTATTTAATTACTACCAAGCCGCAATTGGTAAAATCCATTCGGAAGCTGGGGATGCGGCCGATTTTATGTTTGTTTTTGATTGACTCTGATGCCTTGCGGACAGGCCTTCGATCCATTGGAGATATGGTGCCGGATGCGGTGATCGTGATGCCGTCAAGCGTGCCAAAGTGTGCCATACGGGATATTAAAAAGAAAGCGCGAGTTCCTGTCATTGGAGGGGGAATGGCTTTCGCTGAGGAAGCGATTCAGGAGGCCCGGGAAAATGGATTTCATGCCATTGCGGCAAGCAAAGAAAATTTATGGAAACGATAGGGGAAGCAAGAGACTAAGAGCTGCTGAACCGCCTGTAGGGGTGGTTTGTGCGGCTTTTTTTATTGGGAGGGTGAAGAAGAACGTGACATATTGGATCAATAAATGAATAAGGGGGAAAGTGTGGATTAGTAATTGACAGTTCGTGTATATCAATTAAAGAGGGGTAACAAAACAGAGGAGAAAAAACAATAAAAGCCTAAAGGAGGCAGAAAATGAAGAATGTATTAATCTTTGGCGACTCGAACACATGGGGATGGAACCCGGACAACACGTTAGCAAGCATTGAACGATTTGCCGATGACGTGCGTTGGGCGGGGGTTATGCAAGGAATTCTTGGGGAAGAGTATCATGTGATTCCAGAAGGATTGAATGGGCGAACCACGGTCTGGGATGACCCGATTGAAGAATTCAGATGTGGAAAGCATCACTTGATTCCATTGCTTGATACCCATGATCCATTGGATTTGGTAATCATTTTTGTGGGAACAAATGATTTTAAATCACGATACGCTTTGACGGCAGAAGATGTTGCTTTTGGCGTGAATCAATTGGTTATCAAAACCAAGGATCATGCTTCTTGCTTTAGAAACGGCGAACCGAAAGTACTTTTGGTCACTCCGCCGCCAACGGGACCGTTGAGTGGTAGTATCTTCGAATATATGTTTAAGGGATCGGAAGAAACATCCAAACATCTTGCTAAGCATTTTGCGATGATCGCGGCAGGCAATGGGGTTCCGAATTTGGATGCGGGGCAACATGTGGCAAGCAGCCAACAAGACGGCATTCATTTAACAAGAGAATCTCATCAGAAGCTTGGTGAAGTTATGGCGGAGGAAGTTAAACGGATTTTGGGATAGATGGAAGTGACGAAATGGAAAGAGACGGAAAGCTATATTTTAATGGAAAGGTAACATGCATTCGACCAACCGATATTGTACATAGCGCGATTTTAACCCGGGGAGACCGGATTGTTGCCGTAGGAAAGTTGCAAGCGCTTCAAGCACTTGCAACTTTCCCTTATGAACAGATTGATTTAAAAGGGAAGCGGGTTCTTCCGGGATTGATTGACACCCATGCGCATTTTTTGGATACGGGATTCAGTTATACAAAGTTGAATCTAGGGGCCGTGAAGACGATTCAGGAACTTTTGACAATACTGTCTAAGGAAGCGGAGAAATATGTTCCGGGTGAATGGATCACAGCGGTGAATTTCGATGAAAATCGCTTGGCGAATCCCAGGTTTCCTACGCTAGCGGAGTTGGATCGGGCAATTCCTGATCATCCGGTGTATATCAATCACCGTTCTTATCACAGCAGCGTGGTGAATTCTCTTGCGATTGAATCCTCGCAATTAATTTTTAAGGCGGAGGAGGATGCGTACGGCGGGGCGTACTTGAGCAAAGCCAACAACACAAACTTCAAGGCTTGGATTGCCAAACAAACGAAGGAATCCGATTTGGAGCAGGCGATTGCGGTGGCATCCCGCGAAGCGGTGAAGCGTGGCTTAACAACGATCCATTGCATTGAAGGAGGCGAATATTGGGGAGATGCGTATGCGGAGTTTATTCATCGCGCCGACCAGGATCTCTTGGATTTGATTTTGTATTACAATACCGATCAAATTGGAAAGGTGATTGCCTTGGATTTGCCGCGAATGGGCGGCGACCTCTTTATTGACGGTTCGGTATCGGGGCGAAGTGCGGCCTTTATGGATGAATATGACGATCAATCCGATTGCTTCGGCGAGTTGTATATGGCCGATGGCGAAGTGGAAAGTCTGATTGAACAAGCGCATCAGCATCACATTCAAATCAGTTTTCATGTTATTGGAGACCGGGCCATTGAACAGATTCTTTTGGCATATGAACGGGTTTTGAATCGATATCCGAAGTATGACCATCGTCATCGCATTGAGCATTTTGGATTTCCATCAGATGCGCAGATTCGAAAGGCGAAGAATTTGGGGCTTTCAATCGCAACTCAGCCGGCTTTTGTATATTTAAAGGGGGAGAATTATCGAACCCGCTTGGGGGAGGAACGGTTGCGTGAAGCATATCCGTTGCGTAAATTAGTGGATATGGGATTGCGTGTAGGGGGTGGATCCGATAGCTTGGTAACGCCGATGGATCCGCTTTTGGGTATTCATGCAGCGGTGAATGCACCGTATCCAACGCAACGGTTGACACGTGTGGAAGCGGTAGAGTTGTATACCATTCGCGCGGCAGAGTTGGCTTTTAAAGAATCGGAGAAAGGTTCTTTGGAAGCGGGTAAATTCGCGGATTTTGTTGTTTTGGAACAGGATTTGTTGGAGGTGCCTGAGCTTGAAATTAAGGAGGTTGAAGTTGCCATGACTATTTATCATGGTCATTGCGTATATCAAAGGAAAGAGGAGGAGTAATATGGAGCGATATGTATTGGGAATTGACCAGGGAACCACGGGAAGCAAGGCGATCTTATTTGATAAGAGCTCGAATATCATCGCCCAAGCCTATTCGGAATTCCCGCAATATTATCCGCAGCCGGGGTGGGTGGAACATGATCCGATGGAGATTTTGAATGTGACCATGCAGGTTGTGAAAGAGGCTCTGGGAAATGGAAATATTAAAATTGGGCAGGTGGATTCCATTGGAATCACCAATCAGCGCGAAACCACTGTTTTTTGGGATAAAAATACGGGAGAACCTGTGGGACGTGCCATTGTTTGGCAAGACCGTCGTTCTTTGGGGGTTGTGGAAGATTTGCTGGCAATGGATCCTGAGGTTGGAGCGAGAACAGGCGCGCCAATTGTACCGAATCTTTCATCATCAAAGATCAAATGGCTGTTGGACAATGATGAAACGGTTCAAGCGGGTGTTGCGGAAGGCAGATTGCTTTATGGAACAATCGACACTTGGTTGATCTGGAAATGGAGTAAAGGGGAAGCCCATGTGTCGGATACCTCGAATTATTCGGTAACGGCATTGCTGAACGCGCGGACCTTGGACTATGACGAGCGAGTATTGGAAGAATTGGCGATACCAAAATCGATTCTTCCGAAAATTGTGTCATCCTCAGGGATTGTCGCGTATACGGATGAGGTGCTGTTTGGTGCAAAGATTCCCATTGCGGGAATTGCCGGAGATCAACAGGCTGCGATGTTTGGCCAGGCCTGCGTGCGACCTGGAATGGCGAAGAATACATATGGAACTGGATCCTTTATGTTGATGAATACTGGGGCTGAATACAATCCGCCGCAATCCGGTCTGTTTTCTCCTGTGTTATGGACATTGGGGAAAGAATCCTCTTATGCCTTTGAGGGAATGGCGGATGTGTCGGGTGCTGTTGTGCAATGGCTTCGCGATGAGTTGAATATCATTGAGAAGACGGAAGAGGTCACGGAGCTGGCGACGAGTGTCGAGGACAATGGAGGCGTGTATTTTGTTCCGGCATTTGTCGGCTTGGGGTCGCCGCATTTTGATTCCTATGCGCGAGGAACGATTATTGGTATTACCCGTGGAACCGGAAAGGCGCATATCGCGCGGGCCGCATTGGAATCCATGGCATATCAGGTGCGAGACGCCCTGAAGATTATGGAACGTTCGGCAGGCAAGAAATTGGAAATTTTGCGGGTTGACGGCGGTGGAGCGAAGAATGATTTCTTGATGCAATTCCAAGCGGATATTCTGGGAATTCCGGTAGAGCGTCCCATTATTACGGAGACGACCTGTTTGGGTGCGGCGTATTTGGCCGGACTTGCGACGGGATACTGGTCGTCTTTGGAGGAAATCGAAAAGAATTGGCAAGTAGAAAAACGGTTTGAGCCACAGTTTTCGAAAGAAAAGCGAGAAGAACTTTGCATGTTGTGGGATCGCGCGGTTGGTCGTGCTTCGGGGTGGTTGAAATTTGATCAATAGTTCTGATTTTCTCTTGATTATTCTACTCGATAATCAAGGATAATTCGGATTTGAAATGCATCTCAAATGTTAGGTGAAAAATCTAGCGTCTGGGATGTATTTTTTATCTGAAAGAAAAGGTGAAGGATATAATGGCAAAAAAGAAGAATTATGAAAAATATGTTTTATTGATCAAGTTCAGCTTAAATTTTGGTAACTATTCAGTCACGGCTTTAAGTAAGTCCATCGATTGACCACTTAAAGCAGCTTTTATTGCATTGTATGAATCAACACCGTTCTTGGCCAAAGTTCCAATATAGGACATGATTCTTGCGAATGAGTCAGCGCCTTCCTTCGTTCTAAAGGTTCCTGATACCTTTTGCTTGATTTTGATCTTCCTGATATCGCGCTCGGCTTGGTTGTTGTCAAATGGGACTTTGAAATCATTTATGAACAGGCAAACTTTCCCCTTGTGTGTTGCAAAGCGTTCGATCAACGATCTTATTTTGCCTTTTTTCTGACGGCCCCGTTTACCTTTGGGTTTATCCGGTAGCGGATTTGCCTTACGTGCTTCTTCTACGATGGCATCATACTTCAAGCTGAAATTATCCAAATAATATTCACTTAGAGATCTGTAACCGCCATCCATTAAACCATCTTTCAGTTTTTTCATCTGAAGAAGCAGTTTAATCATCTTATCAGCCCACAGTTGCTCAGGATGATTCTCAAATATACCAGTGAGCTCTCTAAGCAGATGGGCGTTGCAGACGCCGTGACTTAAATGATCATACCTGAAGTATGGTTTCCAAAAGTCATGAATTGCGATACCTTTGAAGTCAGGCAAGACACCACTTGAATCCATACCTTCAACCCCTCGCTTCGTTTCTACCGTAAGATACGTGTAGTGATTATCGGAAGCACTGTGAACCCAATGGAGCTTCTTGTCTACACGCAGACCTGTTTCATCGAAATGAGCAAGATCTAACGATATGACATTATCACGAATCAGATTTACGGCATTTTTGAGTCTCAGGCCTGTATCGGCAACCATGGCATGAATAGTGCCTGTGCTGATGGGAACGTTGAATACAGAACTTAGAATATCATGCGTGCGCTTTATTCCAACCATGCCGGCCGTATTGAGTGTAACAGCCAGTGCTTTCAGATTATCGCCGTACTGAAGACGTCCCTTGATCGACTCGGGAAACACACCTGATAACACTTTGTTGCTTCTGTGCTGACACTTACAAGCCATCGTCTGATGAACGGTAACTTTTGTCTTTACAATGATATCAATATCGTATCTGGTATTAGAGACTTCACATGAATTGCATTCAAGCTTATATGGGCAAGATTGACATTCCTTTGGGAAATACTGCACGATTTCATCCGGCGCTTCTAGAAGCTTGAGTCCGTTGCCTTTATGGCCCTTTTGGGCACCTGGCGCTTTGCCAGAAGACTTACGCAGACTCTTTGGCTTAGGCTTTTTGAAACCATCACTCGAAGGAGGCTTGGAACTGTTTTTGCTGTTCTTTCTCAGTTGTTCTTTAAGCTTCTTGTTGATCTCTTGAAGGGTTTCATTCTCATGCGTCTTCGAATCAAGTTCTTCGCGTAGCTGGTTGATAACCTCAGTTTGATTATTGATTGTCTCGGTTTGGTTATTGATTGTCTCAGTTTGGCGATTGACAGTATCAATCAACTGATCAAGTTTATCGATGATATTTTGATTGTTTTTTGAAAGAATTTCACTATTCATATCGCCGGTTTCCTTTCTGTTTCGTCTATATATATTATACCACGAAACAGGCTTGAAACCCAGTGTTTACAATAGTTTTAGCGGTTTTCATACAGCGAATTTTTCATAGGAAATTCACGAGAAACTCAATGGTTTTTTATCAAGTTCAAATACATTTTTATCACTTGTCAATAGGACCTAACTGAATAGTTACAAATTTTGAATAGTTTCTATGAAAAAACATTTATGGGAATATATTAATTTAAAGTATAAATGTCACTTTTTTTACAAATGAAAGTTTATATAAAACGCATTATATTGGAAAAAGGGTTATATTTTAAAGAAAATGCCAAATAAAGAGAGAAAACGTTTAGGAGAACGATTATGTAAAATTTTGCAGGGTATATATTTCTTGCCATCTAATATAGAATTCACTTTTTTATGGCAAGGATGAAACGAAGTTGATGTTTCATCTTTGTTTTAGGGAAAAATATGAAAAGGCAAGCCATTTGAAAGAGTGGTGCGCAAAGTTATGAGTCTATAGGATCTGAATTAGATCTATGACCGTCTGGCTGTCATATTTAATATGGCAGTTTTTTGTTATAGAAAAGGAGGGATATGGGTAATTTGTAGTTTCTTAGATGATTTGGAAGCATTGCCATTTAGGAGGAATGCCTATGGAAAAGAATATTTCATGAAATAAGTTTTATAGGTCTATAGCGCAACGCATAGAAAGGAGTGGAAAACTTATGGGTGCGGGGCATTATAAAAAAGCAAGAAAACCCTTCTTGGCTGCAACTTTGATTATTGTGATGTTGTTTATGGCATTGATGCCAAACATGGCTACATTTGGAGTTGTCGATAACATTAAAGCATACGGGTACAATATTGACCACTCGTATGCAGGAAAATATCTGGAAGGTAATCTTGGATCAACCTATGCAGAAGGCGAGTGGGCTGCATATCAAACTATTGTTAAAAATCTTGACTGGGAGAATATGATTAACCTAGGTGTGAAGTATGACTTTTATGAGGACGGAAAGAACAGTCGTTTTTTTGACTTAGTACGAAATATCAGCATTGGGAATGCAAATAATGCGATATTATTTCCGGATGGAAGATTATCAAACGATCATGGTTTTCCTCGATATGATGGAACACCATTTCCAATGGGTACAGAAAGCAATGTTAATGCAGCTCAAAGGGATCCAAACATCATGGGCGAGCATTATTTCCTTGAGCTAGAGCCGATTGAATTTTCAGAGGATGAATATCGTTCTCAAATCAATCGACCAACTTATGATGATCCGCTGTATCCTGATGGAAGAACGACGGATGAAAAAAGAATTTTCTATATCACGAGAGAACAAGCCGAAGAGGCTATTGTTGCCGCTAATGCGATAGATCCGACACGGTATCCGGGTTTCATATTGGGCGACTATACAACTTATCCCACTAAATTAATTTTGTATTTCCAATTGCACCTTGCAAGGACGTGGATTTGGAATAACAAAGGTGATTTTGATCATGATGGTTTTGTTGATTATCCATTGGCATATTCTTACTCACTGCCTGGAATTCCAACAGGACCTTGGGGTGGATATGTCTATACAGAAGATTTCTTGACAAGTGATCCATTAATGGATCCATATGATGACTTGATGTGGGGCGCGGCGGAATTCCCTGGATCAAGTGGCCATTCGTATGTATTTATCAACAATGGAGATTCAGGGGAGAAAACCCTGCCAATTCCAAATGTTGAAGAGACGGTAGGGATCATTTCTGGGATTAAATTTATGGATGTTAACGCAAATGGTAGCTACGATGGAGAAGATTATCCGCTTCCAGGATGGAAGATCTATTTGCGAACAGACCTCTATGCAATTCCAAATTTGGAATTCCCAACAGAGACGGATGAAAATGGATACTATGAATTTGTGAATATCCCATACAATTTGACATGGGAATTGACGGAATATGAAGATCCTGATTATAAGCAGACGTATCCATTCGAGTATGCTCGGCTAGAAGGAATTGTAACGGGCGATCCTGAAACAGATTGGTATAAGGATACAAAATCCATTACGGCCATGGGCGACTATGCTGGATTGGATCGTGCTGAATGGGGCTGGGAAATCAAATTGGCTCCGCCAGATCATTTAAATCAGATGAATATTAATTTTGGCAATACAAACGCTGATCCACGCGTGGAGATTGTCAAAATGGGTGATCTGTTATCCAAGATTGGTGATGAGGTAACATACACCTTTGAAGTTACCAATATTGGGAATGTGGATTTGACACTTGTGGATATTGATGATAATCGGATGGGGATCTTGGATGCCTTTGGACTTCTTGGTGGAGTAGGAGATATTTTGCTAGTAGGGGAAACTCAAACCTTTACAGCTCCATGGACAATTCCGGGGGGGGGTAGAAGACCCATACGTCAATATTGTCACTGCAAAGTATGAGTACTTTGGTGTACCAGCAACCGATGCAGGTGGATTGGTTCCAACAGATGATCACGAAGTCAACTTATTCCAACCATTGATTGAGATTACGAAGCGGGCCTCCGAATTGTCGAAGATTGGCGACCCAATCTACTACACGATCGTTGTAACGAATACAAGTTCAGCGGACACGCCGAACTTGATTGGTACGGTAGACGATCCGTTGATCGGATTCAGCGCAGCGGTTAATTTGGCGCCGGGAGCAAGCGAAACCTTCTATCCGGAATATATCCTGATGGCAGGCGACCCGGATCCATTTGTCAACGTGGTAACAGTTACAACGAATCCGGAGGGATT
>DAOUQF010000027.1 GCA_030625815.1 Eubacteriales bacterium | reverse complement strand
CCATGGAGTGAAGCGACAGATTATTATCGGGACTGCGGGTCATATCGATCATGGCAAGACTGCCCTGATTCGTGCTTTGACGGGTCGAGAGACGGATCGATTGAAAGAAGAAAAACAGCGGGGAATCTCTATTGATTTGGGATTCACCTATTATGATCTGGCCAGCGGGGAACGGATTGGTTTTATTGACGTGCCCGGACACGAGCGCTTTGTCTCCAATATGTTGACAGGCGCTTTTGGCATGGATTTTGTTTTGTTTATTGTTGCGGCTGACGAGGGGATGATGCCTCAGAGCCGAGAGCACTTGGAGATTCTCAAACTCCTTCATGTCCAGGCGGGAATCGTGGTGATCACGAAGACGGATCTGGTGGATGAGGAGTGGCGCGAGATGGTGAGCGACTCCCTGAAAGAGGAATTGAGCGACAGTTTTTTGGCGCGAGCGCCGCGGATCTTTGTCTCTTCCAAAACGGGAGAGGGACTCGATGATTTGCGCTTCGCCATTGAACAGTTGGCGGATTCCGCTCCGAAACAAGAAGAGGACGGGGTGGCTCGCCTTTGGGTGGATCGCTCCTTTTCCATCAAGGGATTCGGAAGCGTTGTAACCGGCACCCTATTGGGTGGAAGCTTGGCCCTCGGTCAAGAGGTGATGCTGTACCCGCAGCAAGTAACCAGCAAGATTCGGCGAATTCAGATCCATGATGAATCGGTGGAGAAGGCCGTTGCCGGACAGCGGGTTGCCATGAATCTGCCGGCCTTTTCAAAGGATCAGATCCAGCGGGGAGACCTAGTCAGCCTGCCGGATCGTGTTGCCTTGAGCGATCGGTTTGCGGGATGGATTCAGATGACCAAGGACAGTCCGCGACCCCTTGCAAAAGGGATGGAGCTGCGCCTGCATCTGGGATCGAGAAAGGTTGCATGCCGGGTTGAGCATTTGGAACCGGAGAGCGTTCCGGCGGGAGAAGCGGGCTGGATTTTATTGCGGATAGAGGAAGCGATTCCTCTGGTCTTGTTTGACCGCTTTGTGCTTCGCAACCTTTCGCCGGTGGAAACCCTTTGCGGCGGTCAGGTGTTGGATTCCGATCCCCCGCGGGGGAAACGGGCGCGCAAGGGAATGGCGAACTGGCTGGAGCCGATTCAAAAAGGCGGTCCGGCGCTGGCTCTTTTGGCGCGTTTGGATCGATCGATTGAGCTGGTTCAGGATCACGGTGACCTCGCCCGCGCCTTTGGCTGGTCGAGGGAGGAAACGGAAACGTGGATCGGCGTCTTGGAAAAGAACGGAGAGATTGCTCTATATTCCAATTTCATTTTGTCTAGAAACCGAGAAACCCAGCTCCATGTTCGTTTTTCTCAGACCGTGGGGGAGTTTCATCAAGAAAACCCCCTGCGCCGGGGAATGCCGAAAAAACAAGGGCTGGATCTTTTGTTGCCGGGGGCGAGCCGGAAGCGGCAAATGGAAGTGTTGCAAACTTGGGAAGCGGCCGGGTTCGGACACAGCGATGAAACGATCATATGGTTGGCAGGATTTGAACGAAAATTGACGCCGAAACAGGCGGCGGTTTATCGGGAATTGAAGGAGCTGGCCGAGACACAACGGGAAGCGGTAAAGGAAAATCAATGGTTGAGTGAGCGCGGTGAAGCCAAAGCCGTCTGGCCGATCCTGTTGGAAGAGGGCGAGATTGTGCGTATTGGGGGAGACCTCTTCGCTTCGAGAAAATTTGTCGAAGAGGGGATTCGTTTGATCGTCGAGCGGTTCGGAGAAGCCCCGTTTGCCGTGGGTGAATTTCGAGACGCCTATGGGATTTCTCGCAAGCAGGCGATTTTGCTGTTGGAAACCTATGATGAACGAAAATGGACGATGCGCCAAGGCGACCAAAGAATCGTACGGGAATTGCCAAAATTCATAGGCTAAGCGTGCAAACTGTGATAAAATAAGGATGAAATGAAGGTACAGGAGGGGTTTTATGAGTAAAATATTAATCGTCGATGACGAAGCATTACTGGTCAAAGGACTCAAGTATAGCTTGGAACAGGATGAGCATGTGATAGACGCAGCCTATGACGGAAAAGAAGGACTTGAGAAATTTGCGAAGAATGATTATGATCTGATTATTTTGGATTTGATGCTGCCGGAGATGGATGGTCTTGAGGTATGTCAAAAGATTCGAGAATCCTCGCAGGTTCCCATTATTATGTTGACAGCCAAAGGCGAAGACATGAATAAGATTTTGGGACTGGAATACGGGGCGGATGATTATTTGACGAAGCCTTTCAATATCTTGGAGCTGAAGGCGCGGATCAAGGCGATCCTGCGACGAACCGCAATCAAGAACAAGCCGGCGGAGCAGGTGATCAAGGTAGAGGATTTTACGATCAATACCCTGGGACGCAAGGTTTCTGCACGCAATAAGGAAATCAACTTAACGGCAAAAGAATTTGATCTGTTATTGCTGTTGGCAACGAACCCGGGCAAAGTCTTTACACGGGAAGAATTGTTGGAAATCATTTGGGGATATGAGTACTTTGGAGATCTTCGCACGGTGGATGTGCATATTCGCCGACTGCGTGAAAAGATTGAAGAAAATTCAAGCCAAGCGGAATATGTCCTGACAAAATGGGGAGTTGGTTACTATTTTAAGGGAAAAACTCAGTAATTTGATTATCAGTATTAGGTGGAAACTTGTTTTCACCTATTTATTTTTGATTATTGTTTTTATTATGATCATCCGAATTTTTGTGGGGCAGACCTTGTACAATGTTTACTTGGACGAGGTGCAAACAAATATCGTGGCGGAAGCGAAGATATTGGCTTCACAGAATCAATACTATTTGTCTCAGTCGGAGTATCAACCCGTCCGGGATGACTTCAGCAATCAATTGAAGGAGTATAGCGATAAAATTCAGGCGAGGATTCTATTGCTGGATCCGAATTTGATGGTTTTGGAAGACTCGGATGACCGGTTGACCAATACGGTATACGCCTCGAACGATGCGAGGGATAGTCTTGCCGGCACCACAGTCGTGCGGGTGGAAGAGGAAAGCGATCGATTGATTGTTGCGGAGCCCATTGTCTATTTCGGCGAAACTATTGGAGTCGCCATGGTCATCAAGCCTTTGGACGAGCTCCATTTGCGGGTGGAGGAAGTAACCTCCGCGCTGGATATCATCACAATCTTTGGCATTTTAATCGTTTTTGTGATCAGCATGATGTTCGCGGACTTGATGACAAAGCCCATCACCGAATTGACGGAGACCTTTACCAAGATGAGCCAGGGCAATCTTCAGCAGCGAGTGGAGATTCACACCCGGGATGAGCTGGAGAAACTGGCGGCGGCATTTAATATTATGAGTACCAAATTGGATCAGGTGGATGTTCAGCGGCGGGAATTTGTAGGGAATGTTTCCCATGAATTGAAAACGCCCCTTGCATCCATTAAGCTTTTGGCCAGTTCTCTATTGGGTCAAGAGGAAAATGAGGAAGCCTTGTATCGTGAGTTTTTGACGGACATCGATCATGAGGTGGATCGATTAAATGAAATTATTGTGGATCTTTTGCTGCTGGTGGATTTGGATCGGGAGAAGCTGAGTTTGAATTACAGACCGGCGCTTTTGAATTATCTGATCGAGCAGATCTTGCATCGTTTGCAGCCGGTGATCAAGGAATATGGATCTCAGGTGGTTTTTATGCCCGTGGACCGTATTCAATTGAGCTGTGACGGCAAGAAGGTTGAGCAAGCGGTATACAATATTATTCAAAATGCGATCAAGTATTCGGCGCCGGACGGGAAAGTGGATATTGTGCTTCGCCGGGAAGGGAAATTCGCGGTAATCGAGGTGACGGACAATGGGATCGGAATTCAGCCCGAAGGGATTGATCATATATTCGAGCGGTTTTATCGCACGGACAAGGCGCGTTCCCGGAAAACCGGGGGAACCGGTTTGGGTCTTTCCATTGCCAATCAGATCATCGAGCTTCATCAGGGACGAGTTGAGGTGAAGAGTGAATTGGGCGAAGGCAGCGTGTTTCGAATTTGGATTCCGGAGGTGTAGCCAAGGCTGCGCCTTTTTTGCTGCTTGCGCTTCTTTTGAATCTGTGGCATAATCAGATAGCATACCCCATGGGAGTAGATGAGTGCTGGTGTGCTCTCTGGTCTTCAAAACCAGTTCGGGGCGTGAAGAACGTCCTGGGTGGGTTCGATTCCCATCTATTCCCGCCATAAAAATTTGATGGATTTGCATGGTTTGCAATCGATGGCTTATTAGCAGTGCAATGCAGCAGACTTGAACAAGCTTGATCTGGATCCGCATCTGGATAGTTATGCGGATGCGTGGAATTTATTGGAAAAACAATAGTATTTTATGAATAATACAATCAAAATGTAAAGAACGAAGGGCATGTGCCCTTCGTTCTTTACGTTTTATTACGGACGGTTATCACCGGAAGATATGGGTAATATACCATCATCCGCACAAAGGTTGTGAAAATTGTATAATGCAGGGATATTACAATGGATACAACTGCAATTTAAACTAATGAGAAAGGCAAACCATTTGTGAAAATGGGACGCAAAGTCAAACATCTTTCAACACCAAAGAATGATATCACAAGAAAGACCGGTAGGCTGCCACAAGAAATTGTGGCAGTTTTTTATTGGCAAAAAAAGGTTGATTTATCTATTTATGACGATAATGAGAAAGATTATCATAATGTGCAAGAAAAGGAGGTTATCGATGAAGGTAAGAAAACGGTTGATTGCGATCGTGGTCGTTGCCATGGTACTCCAGCTATTCTCCATATCCATAGCCGGTTTTGCGGATGAAACGAACCTGGCTGAAGTGGGATATGTCGGACCTGGAAAATATGAGGCTGATCTTTTGATCGTAGAAGGAGGAGCTAGCCGAGCGGATTATCGCAGCGTGGGCAGCATGTCGCTGTGGAATACGCGGAATGATTTGAGGATGCTTCTGGAGACGAATCCGGAATGGGTCATTAAAGAGGTCATGATCTATGTCGGAAATGGGGAGGTGCCGACTTCGCTTGGAGGTGCACCGAAGCTGGAGGCATTTCCTTACCAAGAAAAATTGGCAGAGCCAAGCCATACATATGAATTTTCCTTGGAATTGTTAAATGAATTGAATATTTCTTGGGGACGTCGGGACGAGCCGAGGCGACTTCCGCGGATTTCGGTTTGTGTACGCGTGGAACCTGTTGATATGGCGGAACAAGGAATAGAACTTGCTTGGGCGGAAGGCAATCGGGAGTTTTTAAACAACTCCGGTTGGTGGATGGATTATGCCATTGTGCATCCAAGCACGGGGCACTTTATTGATGCACCCGTCAAGGGCCTTGCCTATCAAACGCCTACCCATGTCGGGAAAACCGATAGTGGCGGTTCGTTTGAGTATTTTGACGGGGAAACGGTAGACTTTTTTATCGGTGATGTTTTCGTAGGTTCTGCGAAGGCGGATCATCGAGTAACGCCGATGGATGTCATGGGCGTGGAAGAGCTTGAGAATCGATCGGTTGTCAATATGGCGAAACTCTTGCAGAGTTTCGACGAGGATGGAGAACCCAATGGCGGAATCGAAATTAGTCCCGCTACAAGTTTGGCTTTCACCCAATCAGTTGCGGAATTGGGTGTTGAAGGCTTGGATTACTCCAATACAGCGGAAATCGATGAATTGATCGAAACCACCAATCAAAAGATGGGTGGGCGTTTGAATCCTGTTTCAGACGTGGAGGCAGCGGATCATTTGGAGAAGGGCACCAGTAGCAATGTGGTGCGAAAGAACGTATCGAAAAACTCGGCTTTTGAGGATGCAAAGGCAAAACTCGAGTTGATGCCGGTCTACGTGCCTGCCATGAAAGCCAATGGCGATCCGGTAACCTTGAATTATTATGACCTGGTTTTCGATGAAGAAACCCAGGAAGAAGATTATGTACTCGCGGAACAGCGGAACCTTGCCAAGCCGTTGGTGGCTTGCTATGCGGAAGAAGTAATGGGAACCGACGGTTTTGATGTCTATGGCGCCGTCTCGCGGGATGCGGGCGAGACCTGGCAGGTGAAGAATCTGTCGAAATCAGCAGACAAGTCTTCTTTTGTCGATATTGACGGCATTGAGTGTTCGGGATCGGTCAAGAAGCCGCAGGTGCGTGTGCGGGGAAACTATATTCTTGTATCTTGGACTTCGAAATTTGCGAGAACCGGAAATCCGCGCTATGCGTTGGAGCCGGATGAACCGTATTATGTCGATGACATTTGGGGCGTAGGCGGACCGCAGCGATCGAGAGACTACACGGGAGAAGGATACCCTGAGGTTGGGGAACTTCCGTTTAGCGTGGTTTGGACTTGCCGCGGGATCATCGATCCGGCGACGGGCGAAGTGAATTGGTACAAGCCGGAAAGGTTGACTTCCGGTCGGCGTGATGCCTATCAATTGATGCAGAGCGGCGTGGAAGGCGCCGGGTTTGGAGTCGTCTGGCAAGAGGATCCGGAAGGATTGAGACCGGGCGAATGCGCTGGCCCCGGAGACGGGTGGAGTGGCGCGACAACCAGTCACAAAACTGATATCTGGTATTCCTATATTCTATGGGAGAACTTCGCACCGATTGATGTGGACTTTGATTCGAACGGGGTTTCAAAAGAAGAGATCAATGAGGATCAAAAGGGTAGACCGAAGGCTGAGGTGCCGTTTACCTTGCCAATTCGGATTTCCGATAATGACACGGTCAACACGAACAGTATGAAAATCGATGAAAGTATCGTGCCGGGTTTATCTTCCTTGTTGGAAGGCGAAATATTACCGGTTGATTCTGGCAATTTTGTGCCGATCTTAGAGGAAGAGGACGAGAAGGGGACTCATCGCTATGCGTATGCGGACTTGCCGAGCTATTATAACGGCCCTGCAATTTGCGATCGCCTCTATTTCAAAGTCAATCACCAGAACGCGGACAAGTATGTCGCGGTAACGGGTGACGGACGGATCTTGGACGGCAATACCGGGGCGTCTCGCCCCAATATTATGATGCAGAAATATACGGCGAAAGACTCGGAAGGAAAATCGGTAACCAAAGCCTGGGTGGCGATCTGCTACGAGGAAACCAAGGGTGTTGGCGCCGGACCGGATGAAACGGATGATGTAACGAGCGCCAGCGTTGTTCCAGACGATGGGACTGGCGCCAGTGTCGTTTCGGATGAGCCGGAGGATTCGGGGGACGAGCAGGATCCGGAAGAAGATCCGACAGACGGAATCATTGATCCGGATAAAAAGGATGCGCAAGGCGTGGGCGAACAAAAGGGCAAGGATGCCTATGTGCCGGACTCGGGGAAACTGGTTATCTACCATACTTTTGATATGGAGAAGCCGGATCTGGTCAGCGCGGGTGAAATTATGAATCCGCAGGTGAAAATTGACTCGCCGGAAGTCATTGAGCAATATATTTGGGAAGACGGCAGCCTTCCGGGACTCGATCAAACTACGAAATTATTGTATTTGGTTGACGAAGAGGGAGATTTGCTTCGCGACTTCAACAACAAGCGAATTCCTGCCTATGAAAATGCGCGGCGGCCGAGAATGATTATTCAAGGAGCGAGCGCTGCTTTGGGCAAATCAACACCGGCTAGCCCTGCGAAGTGGCCGACGGGCGTGCCGCTGGTCATGGTCTTTAAAATGGGCGAAGAAGGCAAGGGGCGACCGAGCGATATTATGATGAGACGCTGGGAGATTCCTTCGGATTTCGGAACGATCAATAAAAATCCGTATGAGACGGTCTTCTTGACGGACGAAATTCAGAATGTCAGCGCTACTACACCGACGGAAAAATTGGAGAATACCACTAATTCCGGAGACGGCAGCGGAGACGGAATCAAGGTAATGAGATGGGAACAATTGGAAAGTAATTTGCAAGCTTCCACCTATGCCAATCCGTATGAAGACGCTCGTGCGCATCGGGGGATTATCCGAGGCCAGCAATTGGCCATCGCGTACGATTGGACGCCGAACTGGGCAGCTTCCAGAAACGGCAATGACGTATATAATGTATACTTGCGTCGTTCCTTTGATGGCGGCTTGACCTTTACGACCAATCCCAAGGGAACCAATGAAGTCTATATCGACGGGGTTTATCAAGGGATCGGTGTCTTGCATGAAGATGCGTATCGAACAAGTTTGGGCACTGGAAACGAGCGAATCGATGATGAAGAGATTCCAAAGATTACAGTCCAGAGCTATTATGCGAAGGGTGCATATGAGCCGGCGCAGAATTTATCCAAACTCCAGAACAACAAAGTGACGGCTATTGAGCCGAGACTTGTCGGGGGACCATCAAGCACCAAGGTGAATGGCGAAGTCATGTTTCCCGAGGAGCAGCGAGACGTCAATTTGTTCTGGGTCACCTATGGCACTTGCTCCAATCCTGGGAAAAATTCAACGGAATCCAAGACGCCGATGGATTTGTACTATAGCTACACCACCGATTTTGGCGATTCCTTCTATCATGAAACCAAGCTGGTGAATCCGGAAAGCAGCGGTCACTATGCGGGTCATGAAAGAGAAGCATGGCCATGGTTGGCAAAGGATACAGGCAAGCTTGAAATGGAACAAGCGGAATGTCAAATTCGCATGTCGCCGGACGGAAACGTTATGTATACCGTTTGGAATGAGAATGGCAACGGCAATGGCGATGTGAAGTTTAGACGAATTATGTTGAATGACAGGATGATTGAATCCGATCTTGAAATGGTCGATTTAACGCCGCCGTTTATCACGATTTCCGGAATCGAAGACGGGGATGTGAGAAATGAAGACGTAAGTATCGAAATTTTCTTGAGCGAACTCGGCAGCTGGGAGGCGACTGTGAAAGAAGGAACCTCCGAGACGGTCTATACGGAGAATCCGATTGAGATCGCCGTTGCAACAACGCCGAAAGCCTATGTTTTGGACGTGGTGGCGGAAGATTTGAACAACAATGTCAGCTCCCGAACCATCGCCTTCACCATGGACGGCAATGTGCCGCATATTGTGGTGACGGGGGTTGAAAACGGGGAACACCGCGCTGGAGATATCGATTTTACGATTGATACCGGTGATGCGGAAGCGGATGTTGCGCTGCAGTGGAACGGCACCATGATGCCGCCAATGAACAATCCATATCACTTGGAGGCGGAGGGACGCTATGAGCTGGATATCACTGCAAGCTTGGGTGGATATACGGCTGAAAAACATATGGGATTTGTGATTGACTTAACCGCGCCGGAGATTCGTATTGAAGGCGTTTTGGATCAAGGAATCTACATGAACAGCGCACGACCTGAAGTGATTATCACGGATAACTTGAGTCATCACTTGCAGGAACGCGAGATTCTTTTGAATGGCGAAGAGTACTTGTCAGCGACTCGTATCTCGGAAAGCGGCGACTATGAGCTTTACGTGCTTGCGGTGGATCAGGCGGGGAACCGAGCTGAATTGACGGTCAACTTTACCGTTGAAATTGAAGGAACGCGTTACCGCATCCGATATGACGAGGAAACGGCAATTGAAGGAACCATACCGGCGGGTGAAGAGACGACCATCCTCTTTGAAGAGGATTTTGCGACACTTATGATTCCAGCCGGCGAATTTACGGAAGATGTGCAATATCGAATTGTACCAAATGCGGAAGGAGATGATTTTGGAACCAGTGGTGTAAAAATCGGTGATGAGGTGTATCGAATTGAATTGCTGACAGCAGAGGGCGGTCAGATTCAATCCTTTGATAAAGCGTTGACTCTCACCTTTGCCTACAAGGAAGAAGAGTTGCCGGCAGGGGTTGAGGAGAGCGATATCGAGATCTGCTATTGGGATGAAGATCTGAATGAATGGATCGTTGTTCCCAGCGTGATTGATACCGAAGCAAATATCATCATTGCGAAGATCAATCATTTGACTGTATTTTCACTGATGGCAAGGGAGGGATTCCCGAGTCTTCAGGATTGCGAGGATCACTGGGCGAAGGGATATATTTATCAATTGGCGAGCCTGGGCATCTGCAGCGGGGATCAAAAGGGTGCGTATCATCCTGAGGATCCGATTACCCGCGAGGAGTTGGCGAAGATTTTGGTGAATGCCCTGAAACTCGAGTCTACGGGTCAAATGGAAATCGCGGATGCAGCCTCTGTTTCCGGATGGGCAAAAGACTATGTGCGTGTCGCCTTGGCGACTGGCGCGCTGCGGCTGGATGAAAATCAAGCCGTTCGAGCGAAGGAGTTTGCAACCCGCGAGGATTTGATCGTTGCGGCGCATGCAGTATTCCAATTGAAGGATCTTGGATCGGCTGAGATGAAATTCAGCGATTTGGGGTTGTTGGAAACCGAGTTGCAAGAAACGGTGCGTCTATTGGCTCAGCATGGCATTATGCAGGGCTATGGAAATGGAACCATTAAGCCGAAGAACCGCATCTTGCGCGGAGAATTGGCGAAGATGATTGCTGTGTATCTGAAGAACGGACGCCGGTAGGCATGCCGTAGAAAGGAGGGAAAAATGAGAAGGAACAATAAAGCGTTGATTCTATTACTTATCGCGATTCTTGCGATATCCGGGATGGCAAGCGGGGTATTCGCCGCAGGCGGTCATGATGGAGATGCCAAGCCAACCTTGAAGATTACAAAATTCCGCCCGAAAGAGGCGACAGAATATGCCTGGGAGATTGGTGGATCCTTCGGCGACTGGGTTGATCAAGGGGATGGAACCCATGAAACCATAATGAATCTATCGGTCGTTCGAGAAAGGGTTTCGGATGAGTTGATTCTCTGGGTTGAGGCGGACCTGAGCCTTGGTGCGTCGGAAACCTTGATTGTGGAGTTGGGCTATGATGAGGAACCTGTTGTCGAGCCTGATCCAGAAGAGCCTGAAACTATCGAGGCGGTTGCATCCGGTAGTGGAGAGGGATCCGGCGACAATGAGTCGGATTCGACTTGGGTGATGTTGAGAAGATTCGAAGACATTACCTATAATCGTGTGCCGGCGGACAGTACGCATATTGAATTTGAATTCCGATGTGAGGATCTTGAGCACGCATTCTTTGATGAGATTGAAAAATTCAAACTGATCGTTCCGTATATGAAAAGCCGCGGAAATACGGGATACGTGACAGCTGCAAAGGAATTGGGTCTTGAGGAACATGAAACCTATGGATTTGCGGAAATTCAATCAAATTTTCAAGAAGTGCTTGAAACGGCGAACACTGTTGAGGGTGTAACCGTGGCGTGCGATACAAGCAAAACGAATTGGCTCTTGGATTTTGACGTATTGCCTCTTGGCGAGGGCGATGAGATCTTGTTGCAGACGGCAGTTGTCACCGATCAGCCGGATGAACTGGAAGGGGATTTGATACAGTTTCAAGCCTATCCATATTCGGAGTCCAATGAAGTCTTTACTGTTCGAGAAGAGCCGCTTTTGGCGGTATTCGATCTGAGCTTCCCGGCATTTGGAGAGATGTATATGCCATCCGGGGATACCAGCCTTAACAGCTTGATGGTTGACGGGGAAAATATTTTGGAACCCGATGATGCGAATCCTTCTGTCGATAAAATGGAATATGCAATTGAATTACCGGTCGGCACAGTGGGATTTCCAACAGTATCGGCAACTCGAACGGATACATTGGCAACTGTTGCGATTGTTCAGGCGACGTATGATGCGCGCAGTGCCCTTGTGATGGTTACGGCGGAAAACGGGGATGTGGCGAACTATCGCATTGTATTCACCTTTGCCGGCAACAATGTGGTGACCCTGTCGGACCTGACGCTGGGTGGAACGACAATCGATGGATTTGATCCAATGCAAGTGGCGTATCGTGTGAACACGACGGAGGGGGAATCCATGGCGGCGGTCGATGGAACGCCAACAGATCCAGATGCGACGATTGATCTGGAGTCGAAGGATCACAGTCTTGACGAGACGGGCTTCCCGCTCACGCAATACCTTGTGGTGACAGCGGAAGATCAAACAACGATGCTGACCTATTCCGTGCTCTTTGCGCCAGAGGGCTGGTTGCCTGAGGACGAAGAGGAAGGCGGAGGAAACGCTGGTGGAAACGGCCAGCAAGGAGACAAGTCGGATCTGCAATTGATTGCAGTGGACAATGTTGTTTTGGATGAGTTTGCGCCGGAAATTTTAAGCTATGATGTTCTCTTGGGCGAAGGAACCCGCAGCCTGCCGGAGGTAACAGCGGTTGCGATTGACGCGGAAGCGGTCGTTGAGCATGTGAAACCGACTCGATTGCCGGGACAGTACAAGATTAAGGTAAAGGGTTCCGACGATACGGAAAAAACCTATACCCTTGAGATGGATGTGGAAGGATTGGCGGACGGCGAATTTATCGAGCTGGGCGCTCAACCGCTTCCAACAGAAATGATGGGATTGTGGCTGCCGCCTACAGCGGATGATTTTCTGCTAACGAGAACAAGCACCCAGATTCGATTCTGGACAAGCATGCCGTTGGTAGCGCCAAAATTGCTGATCTTCGAGGATATGGGCGACCAATTGATGAATCAATTGCAGAGTGGCGACTTGAAGCCTTTGGTTACCATTACCACAAGCCAATTGAAGGCCAATGGAGGCAATGGAAAACATTCGCGGATCACTGTGGATAACGGAGACGGCGGTTATTACAAGTATAATTTGAAAGGCAGAAACTTGCCAAATCTCGATGTGGGAGTATCTTATGTTTTGATTCTCTTCAATGGGGATAATATGGTTGAGTTCCAAACGGATCAACCGGCAATGCTACATTTTGTTATGGGCGATCAAGTGAAGGGATCCGTGGATCATCGCAATAGAACCTTGAATATCGACGGTCGAAATTCCAACACAGGAATCAATCAATAGTCATCGATAAGCACCCTCCCAGCTGTCCGGCTTTGCCAGCAGCGGGGGGTGCTTTTTTAACTTTTTATAACATTTCTTTCCTTTCCTCTTTCAGCCTTTCGTACATGGTAGAATAAGAATGGATCTTATGAAAGGAGAAAGACATGGAAAAGAAAATTCTTGTTTGTGTGACACAGCAAAAGACGTGTGAACGCTTGATTTTAAAGGGATATGAATTGATAGAAAAGGAAACGGATCAATTGACCGTTTTACATGTAGTAAAGCTAGGCGCGCACTTTTTGGAATATTCCTCCGACGCTCAGGCATTGGAGTATTTGTTTGAGATATCCAAGGAGGTGGGAGCGGAGTTGACGGTGAAACGCTCGAAACATGTTTTGGACGATATGGTGAAGTATGCGAAAGAGGAGCAGGTTACCCATATGATCTTGGGCGCGTCTCCGTCTCAGAAAATGCAGGAGAAGAGTTTCGCGGTACGCTTGCAGGGCAAGTTGCCGGAAGTAAATTTAATTGTGATGGAATAGGGGGACGAATCTTGGAAACGAAGCAAGCGATTATCAAACGAAGAGAAAAGCTGATCAAACATTTGAAACCGGGCACCTTGGCGCTGCTGTTTTCGGGACGGGCACCCTATCGTTCCGCCGACGCGCAATATCCATTCCACGTCAATCGGAACTTCTATTACCTGACGGGGATTGATCGCGAGAATTTTGTCTTGTATCTTTACAAATCGCCGAAGGGAGAGATTTATGAGCAGCTCTTTCTAGAGGAGTTGGATCCGAAGATGGAGAAGTGGACGGGATTTCGCATGAAGCCGGAAGAGGCGGTTGCAGTCAGTGGAATTGAGAAGACGGGATTCGTTTCTGGTCTTCAGGATCAGGTGTTTCGCTTGATCGCCGGATTCCAGGTGGAGTCCCTGGCGCTGGATCTGGAACGCCCTTCTTGGGAATTTGCCGGCTATGAAGCCCATCGATTTTCGGAGAATTTCAAGCCGAAATATCCGCAGACTCCCCTCTATGATTTGGCGCCTTATTTTGCGAAAGCCCGCATGATCAAGGACGAGGTGGAGATTGAAGAATTGCGAAAGGCGATTGCCATTACAGAGAAGGGCTTGGATCGCGTGCTGGATCGCTTGGCGCCGGGCCGGATGGAATATGAAGTGCAAGCCGTTTTTGAATCGACCCTGATGGAAAATGGAACCCGGCCGGCTTTCTCGACGATCGCCGTCGGAGGAAAGAACGCGGTTGTCCTGCATTACGAGGAGAACGATCAGATGCTGAATGACGGGGATTGCATCCTCTTGGATCTGGGAGCGGACTGGGGCAAGTATTCCGCGGACATTTCCAGAACCTATCCGGTGAATGGTCGCTTCACGGAGCGGCAAAGAGCGATTTATGAGGCGGTATTGGATACCTTGAAGACTGTGACCGTGGCTGTAAGGCCGGGGGAGACCCTGATGAACCTAAACGAGCTTGCAAAGAAAATTTTGGGCAAGCATCTGAGGGAACTGGGATTGATCAAAACAGAAGATGAGCTTGGAAAATACTATTACCACGGGATTGGCCATCACCTGGGATTGGATACCCATGACGCCTCCCATCGAGGCGGCGAATTGAAGCCGGGCATGGTGATCACCGTGGAGCCGGGACTCTATATCCAAGAAGAGGGAATCGGGATCCGCATTGAAGACGATGTCTTGGTGACGGAAACGGGTTTCGAGGTCTTGTCGGCTTCCATCATTCGGGAAGCGGATGAGATCGAGGCAAGAATGCAGGGCAAAGAATAAAAAGAAGAAAAACCTAGCGATCGATCCTGAAGTCAGGAAAGGCCGCTAGGCTTTTTTATTTTACTCGTCGCACGGGAAGACGATTCCCGCTTGCTCCCTGCAATCCGTCAAGACTTCGTGGACGGCAAGGCTGGTGGCATGCGGCGCGAGATTCGATTCAATATTGCCGGCTTTCACCTGCTTGATCATCTCGGTGATTTCGTAATAGAAATTCTCTTTTTTCGGAACGCTCAGCACCTCGCGGGTCTTGGTTTTCCGATCGATAAAGGTAATGGCGGTCGGTTGGCTCGGCATATCAATGGTCAGGATTCCGTCTTCCCCGGAGATCTCGCAGACGGTCTCCGTATCGCTGGCCTTTGAATAGGAAAGGGTCGCGACAAAATCCGGATAGACAAAGATGCTGGAGCCCGCAACATCTGTTTTTGTGTCCAAGAGGGAACAGGCGCTTAGGATGCGGTCTGGTTTCCCCCAGATTCCAATGCAATTGGCGAAGACATAAACCCCCAGGTCCATAATGGCGCCATTGGCCAATTCTCTTCGGAAGGTTGTGGGATTTTCTCCGCGCAAGTAGGCGTCGTAGCGAGAGGAGTACTTGGAAAAATTAAAGGTGGCCTGATGGATCTTTCCGATCCGAGGCAGGTTTTCCTTGAGAATTTGAAAATTCGGATTGTATAGGGGGATCAAGCCTTCTTGGAGATAGGTTTGATTTTCTCTGGCACAGTCAATCATCGATTGCACTTCTTTGGCGTTTCCAGCCATGGGCTTTTCGCAGAAGGTTGGAATCTTTCTGGATAGAAAGAATTCGCTGACCTCTCGATGCAAGCCGTTGGGCACGGCGATGTAAACGGCGTCAATCAAGTTGGCATTCGCCATCTCCGCGTAGGAATCAAAGGCGCTGGGAATCTCGTGCTTCTCCGCGAAGGCCTTTGCATTTTCCATCCTGCGGCTGCAGACGGCAACCACCTCGCAGTCCGCGACCTGCGCTGCTCCATTCATAAAAAAATCCGATACAAAGTTGGTTCCAATTACGCCAAATTTCATTTTTGTACGCCTCCTTGGTTTTTCCATTGGATGATAACACCCGTATATTCGTCTTTGTGATGCATAAGCCCCGCATAGCCGGTCATCACCTCTTCGGGGGAAATGACATGGCTGATAAAATGCCGGACATCGATCTTTTTCTTAATGAGAAGCTCCGATAGATAGGTAAGGCTTCTGGTGATGCTGAGACGAGAGCCTTCCTGTTCCTGATAGGGATAACGGCGATTGAATGAGCCGCGCACGGTCAGCATTTTTCGATGAATCATATTCAGATAAGGTGTGACATCGGCGGTAAACGGGGTTCTCGGCGAACCTAGCAGCAGCACTTGTCCGTTTTTAGCCGCAACCTCGAAGCTTGAAAGGATGCAAATCGATAAGCCTGTCGCATCAACAACGATGTCGGCGCCCTGCTGATTGGTATGGTCCATGATTTCTTTAATCTGCTGATCGGGCACGCAGTCGAGGGTGGATTCGACACCCATGGTTCTTGCCAAGGCGCAGCGCTCTTTGACGGGATCGACGGCCAGCACGTTGACGCCCATCTCCTGATAGAGGAGGGAGAGGATGAGTCCCAGGGTTCCAAGTCCGAAGATGACTACGTGATCCCCTAGTTTGACTTCCGCCGGCAGGATGCCGTTCATGGCGATCCAGCACATCATAAGAAAGGCGCCTTCTTCATTGCTCAGGGCGGGATCCAAAGGAAAGAGAATGCCTCCGTCGCTTTTGGTATAGTCATAGATTTGACGGCTGGCATGGGGACCGCTGAAGAGCACGCGATCGCCAACCTGAACGTGGGAAAGACTGTCGCCCTTGGCTTGAATGGTTCCGACGGAGCAATAGCCGGGAGAGGCCGGATAGGTCGCACCCTGTTTGAGTCCAAAGACACGAGACAATTCCGTGCCGGGGCTGATCAGGGATACGGAAGTTTCAATCAGACACTCCGCAGGCTGTAAGGATTCGGGTTGGATCTCTCGTTCTTCAAGGGAAACATCTTGGATTCCGTGGATGATGATTTCTTTGGCAATCAACTGAATTTCTCCTTTGCGATTCGAATTATTGGTATATACAACATATCAGCTTGAAGTTGATATGTCAACATGATAGGATAGGCGACAAGAGAGGGATGAGTGCGATGACAAATCAAGCAATCGCGAAATACCAGATCATTAAAGACGCGATTAAACAACAGATTGAAGTGGGGGAATTGCGGGAGGGAGATCGTCTGCCTTCGGAAGCGCAGCTTTGCCAAAGCTATCAGGTGAGCCGGATCACCGTTACCCGTGCGATCCATGATCTGGTGGCGGAAGGGTTGTTGTATCGAATTCGTGGGAAAGGCACCTTTGTCAAAGGGGAAGTCATCACGGAGGGCGTTCTGAAGCTGTTGGGATTTACCGAACGGATGCGGGAACAAAATCTTGACTTGCAGACTCGATTGATCGAAAGAGACTGGATACGAATTCCGGTGAAAATGGCAACGTATTTCGGATTGAATCCGGAGCTGCAGGTCATCCGGCTGAAGCGGATGCGGATTGTCAATCGAAAACCATTTTGTTTGAGCGTGTCCTATTTGATGCCTGAGATTTTTTATTGGGTTTTGATTGAAGATATGGAAGCGGAGTCTCTCTATGATTGCCTGGAGCGCAAATACGCGTTGAAACTAGGCGCGGGAGAGCAAAGGATACAGATCGATTATTTGACGGATCAAGACGCCGGGCTTTTTTCCCTGGATCGGGAAGAGCCGTTTTTGAAATTCTCGCTGTACTGTTCATTGTCCGATGGCCGTCCGGCGCAGTTTGAAGAAACCTTCTATGTGGGAAGCCGCTATGTCTACGAGATGCAATTGAAGAGAGAAATAACAAAGCCTTAGAGGATGATGTTGTGAATCCTCTAAGGCTTTGTTATTGATAAGTTTTTTGCAGATCGAGAAAGGTTTGATCCAGATTGTAAAAGGCTTCGTTCGCTTCGGCCAGCTGAACGGGATCTGTCGCGGTAAAGGCCGTAGCCATTAGGGTGAATGTTTTTGACAGGTCGAGGAAATAGGACGCCAACGGATCCAGCAGAGGATGGTCGACACCATTTTCCTTGATGGAATTTGTCTGCTCAAACAAGTCGAGATAGGAAGCGGAAAGGTGAGTGATAAATTTGCTTCGATCCTGTGGGGGAAGCTCGTCTTTCATCATAGATGAATAGGTTTCTTTTAAGGCTTGATCCTGGCGCAGAAGCGGTCGAATCGGCTGATCCTTGTCGACGGGATTAAAGGCCGGGGTTGCAAGTCCGAAACCGATTGCTCCGAGAAGCAGCAAAAGGAGCAAAATGCCTTGTATTTTTTTTGTCATGATTGCCTCCTGATTTGTTACAATAGAATTAGGTTCAGTGTACCATAAAATGTGAAAGGTGGCGAGGACGTGAAAAGGCCATGCGTCTGGGTTTCTCTGTCGGCGGGTTTAGGAATTTTAATGGGAGTGGCATTCCAAGTGGATCCTTGGATTCTGGGGGTGATTCTCGCCCTGATGAGTATCAGTTCGGTGATTGCCGGTTGGCGGTTTCGTCCGCGGGTTGCACGTCAGATCCTGATTCTGTGTGGGATTCTGCTCTTTTTTTTCCTTCGGGTATCTGCGGAAATGGATCAGCGCGCGGAGTTGATTCCGATGGAAGTGGAGGCGGCGGGCCGCGTGGTTTCCCGGAATGCAACGGGGATGGTCTTGCGCCTTGAAACCCCCGAAAAGTGGGAGGGGGTTCGGATTCGAATCTGGACGGAGGATCCCCTGCCAAGGGGAACGATCCTGCGGGTTGCGGGCGAGGTGTCACCCTATGAGCGTGCAGGCAATCCCGGGGGGAAGGATGAGCTTTTGTGGGCTGCGTCTCAGGGGCTCTCCTATGAGGGAGATCGAATCCAAGTGGTGGAGGCGAGTTCTCCTTCGCCCTCTTTGGAAACCAAGCTGAGAAGTGCTCTGAGGCGTGATTTCCCGGAAGAGATTCAGGGATTGGCTGCGGCCTTGGTGCTGGGAGATCGGACGGACTTGGAGGCGGAGCAGCGAGAGTCGATGCGCGCCCTTGGGTTGAGTCATCTTTTTGCGATCTCCGGATTTCATTTTGCCTTGATGATGCTTTTTCTTCGAGGAATTGCAAAGCGATTGGGTGCTAGTCCTTGGCTTTCCAACGGGATTGGATTGATTCTGCTTTGGATGTATGGGGGGATTATTGGATTTCCCATTTCCGCATTGCGCGCCTTGGTGCTGATGAGTTTTGTGTTTGGCGGGGAACTGACACGGCTGCGGGTGGATCGAGTCAATCTTTTGTTTGCGGCGGTCTTTGTTCTTCTTTTGGTGGAACCATTTTCGATTTATTCGGTGGGGTTTCAGCTTTCCGTTGTGGCGACCCTTTCCCTATTTATTTTGCCGAGGTGGATTCAGGCTGTTTTCTTTCCGCGTACGCCGATCGTGGGGAAATGTCTCTCGCCGATTCTGGCGGTGCAGGCGGGGGTGCTCCCCTTGCTGATGCGGGGTTTTGGAGAGGTGTCGCTCTTTGTTTTCTTTGGGAATTTACTGTTGGCGCCCCTTTTTGTGGGGGTTTTGGGTATCTTGTTTCTTTGGGCGGGATCGGTGCTTTTTGTTTCGGGGGCATGGATTGCGCCCCTGGCAGTCTGGCTGATTCACGGCTGGCTTGCTCTTGTTGATTTTTGCGCCGAGTCCTTTATGACTCTGGTGCCCGTGATTAAACCGTCCTGGTGGTCTGTGGCGGGATATTACCTCTTGCTTGGTTTCTTTTATGAGGCATCCATGGGGCGAATCGCTTGCTCCCTGGCGCAAGGAAGGCGGGTTTTTGCCGCCTTGGTTTTCGCTCTCGTCTTGGGCCTCCTTTATCCGATTCCCATTCGCTTATGGGTGCTGGATGTGGGACAGGGCGATGGAATTCTGCTGACGGTCCGGAATCAATCGATCTTGTGGGATGCGGGAGGGACTCCGTTTTCCGATTGGGAGGTGGGCCGAAACCGGGTGGAACCCGCCTTGGACGCCCTGGGGATTCGACGGATTGATTGGGGGATTGTGACACATTTTGATGCGGATCATGTGGAAGGTATGGTAGAATTGGTTGAGGATCATCGAGTCAAGCGGCTTCTATTCGGTCCCCATCAGCCGAATAACCATTGGGTAGACGATCTGCAGCTGGCAGATTCCATGATTCCCATAATCTCTTTGGAAAAAGAGTTGAAGCTGGGACGAGGGAACCCTGTGATCATCCGATTGGATGCGCCGCCCCTTCAGAAAAAGGAGAATGGAAATTCTATCTTGAGCCAGATTCAAATTAAAGGGACGCGAGTGCTGCTGACGGGGGATATGGAGGCGGACAATGAAAGGGAATGGCTGCGGAAACTGGATTTGCGCGCCGATCTTCTCAAGGTCGCCCATCATGGATCGAACACCTCGACGACGGATGAGTTTTTGGATGAAGTGAACCCGGAGATCGCCTTGATTTCCGTGGGAAAGAATACATACGGGCATCCGGCGCCAGCCGTGATGCAGCGATTGACGGATCGGGATATTAAAATTTATCGAACGGATCGATTGGGCGCGGTGGAAGTGCGGTTTACACAAGGGGGATATCGTGTGATTCCTTTTCGACAGCCGAGATTGCCGTTTTGGCGGTGGATCGTCAAGCGCTGGCGGTTGTGGTGCTGGTGGGGGATTGCGATGCTCGGGGGAATTGGCATAGGAAAATGGAAGACAGAGGAGAGGCTATGAGCTATCAAGTGGTGATGAAACAAATCAAAGCGGGGAATCCATTGCCGGTCATGGTGTTTTATGGAGAGGAACGCTTTTTAATGGATTGGTCGGTGGAACAATTGGAAACGGCCGTCGTTGGAAAAGAAAATTTGGAATTCAATCGGATTCGATTGGATGGGAAAACCTGCACGGAAGACGAGATCGTGGATCAATGCGAAACCTTCTCTTTCTTCGCGCAAAAGAAGATGGTTATTGTAGAAGACTATGAAGCCCTGACAACCAAGGGAAAGGGAAAGCTTGCCCGCCTTGAGGCTTACGCGGCGGCGCCGGCTTCGGAAACCATTCTGGTTTTTCTCTTTCGGGAAGGAAAGCCCGATGGGCGCAAGGCGTGTGTAAAAACCATCAAGGGGAAGGGCGGCGTTCTTGAGTTTGCCACTATCGATCGAAAAGCCTTGATGGGATGGATCACAAAGCGGGTTCAGGCGGGAAAATGCCGAATCACGCCGGACGCCATGGAAGGCTTGATCAGTATGACGGGGTATCTGGACCGCAACAGCGAGTGGACCCTCTATGATATGGAAAATGAAATCAATAAGCTTTTGGATTATGGGGATCGAAAGAGATGGATTACCTTGGAAGAGGTGGAGGCAGTCGGGATTCGCGGTTTGGAAAACGACGTCTTTCGCATGGTGGATGCCATTACGAGGAATCAGCCCAAGACGGTCTTCCTTTTGGTTCACGATCTCTTGGAGAGCGGCGAGGCGGTTGAGAAGATCCTCTATATGATCGCTCGGCAGTTTCGGTTGTTGGCCTTGGCTAAACTGCATCTTGCCAAGGGATACGGTCCCTCGGAGCTGGCCAAACGCATGAAGGTGCAGCCCTTTGTGGCCAAGCGTCTTGCGGCCCAGGCAACGCCGATTTCCCAACAGACCTTGGACGCCCATCTGGGACAGTGCATCGATGCGGATCAAGCCATCAAAACGGGGCGGGATCGCAACCTGACTTTGGAAATGCTTTTGGCGCAATTGATGAGCGAATAGGCAATAAAAAAAGAAGCTTCCAAATGGAAGCTTCTTTGCGCATCATATCTATTGCAACGTGTTTAGTCTTCGGTGAAGTCGACCGACTTTTCGAGATGCAGTTTCTTTTTTGAATACACCTTTAGAAGTAGCTTTGTCAATTGTTGATTCAACATCATGCAACAATGTCTTGGCTTCTTCTGTATTTCCAGCCTCTAGAGCCATTTCGAACTTTTTGATCAGCCCTTTGACTTCAGTTTTTCGACTACGGTTTATCGCCGTTTTTGTTTGAGTTACTAGAACACGTTTTTTCGCAGATTTGATATTTGCCATGGATTTTCACCTCCCTGATTAAAACAACACTCGTAATTATACTATGAAGTAGTAGAAAAAGCAAGCAGTCAGTGGTATAATTTAGTGGTGCCATTTAGAAAGAAATAGGAGTTTGATGGAGGAGTAAATGAATCGACAGCAACATATAAGGAATTTTTCGATTATTGCGCATATCGACCATGGGAAGTCCACCCTGGCGGATCGCTTGATTGAGGAAACGGGTTTATTGACCCAGCGAGAAATGCAAGATCAAATTTTAGATAGCATGGATTTAGAGCGGGAGCGCGGCATCACCATTAAGCTGAATGCAACCCGTCTTGTGTATAAGGCCGATGACGGGGAGGAATATGTACTGAATTTAATCGATACCCCGGGCCATGTTGATTTTCATTATGAGGTATCTCGATCCCTGGCCGCCTGTGAAGGCGCGCTTTTGGTGGTAGATGCCGCTCAGGGGATTGAGGCGCAAACCTTGGCCAATGTCTATTTGGCTTTGGAACAGGATCTGGAGATTGTCCCTGTGATCAACAAGATCGATTTGCCCAGCGCGCGGCCGGAAGAGATCAAGCAGGAGATCGAGGATGTGATCGGCTTGGATTGTTCGGAAGCGCCCTTGGTTTCAGCCAAGGCGGGATTGAATATCCGAGACGTATTGGAGTCCTTGGTCAAAAATGTGCCAGCGCCTGCTGGGGATGAAGACGCGTCCCTGAAGGCCTTGATTTTTGATTCCTATTATGACAGCTACAAGGGCGTGGTCGTTGACATTCGCGTGATGGACGGAGCCGTGAAACGAGGCGACAAGATCCTGATGATGTCAAACAATACCGAATTGGAGGTAACGGAAGTCGGCGTGTTTACGCCGAATATGACGCCGATTTCGGAGTTGAAGGCTGGCGATGTCGGGTATTTGGCGGCCAGCATCAAAGAGGTTCGTTTGGCTCGGGTGGGGGATACCATCACGGAGGCTGCGCGTCCAACGGCGAAGGCTTTGGTGGGCTACAAAAAGGCGACATCCATGGTGTTCTGTGGAATCTATCCGGCAGAGGGCGAAGATTACAACAATGTGCGCGATGCCCTGGAAAAATTGCAGGTCAACGATGCGGCGCTGTCCTTTGAACCGGAAACGTCAGTTGCCTTGGGATTTGGATTCCGATGCGGATTTTTGGGGCTTTTGCATCTGGAGATTATTCAGGAACGTTTGGAGCGGGAGTTCGATCTGAGTCTGGTGACGACGGCGCCGAGCGTTATCTATCGCATCACCACCACTTCCGGCGAGCTGCTGGAGATTCAGAATCCAACGAACTTCCCGGAGATCACCCTGATTGAAACCATGGAAGAACCCATAGTGGAAGTGAATATCATGTCGCCGACGGATTATGTCGGACCGATCATGGATTTGTGTCAGACGCGCCGGGCAGTCTTTAAGGATATGGAATATCTGGAAGAGACCCGCGTGATGATTCATTATGATATGCCATTAAATGAAGTGATTTACGATTTCTTCGATGCCTTGAAATCCCGCACCAAGGGCTATGCGTCCATGGATTATGAAATGAAGGGCTATCAGGTGTCGAAATTGGTGAGATTGGATATGCTGATCAATGGGGAACT
The DNA here is from genome assembly GCA_030625815.1 of Eubacteriales bacterium. Lineage (GTDB taxonomy): Bacteria > Bacillota > Clostridia > Tissierellales > GPF-1 > GPF-1. The sequence goes on along the minus strand of DAOUQF010000027.1, from coordinate 29,286 downwards.
GGTCGATGCCTTTTCCATTATTGTTCATGAAGAGACGGCGTATCAGCGTGCGCGACAGATTGCGGAGCGCTTGAAGGATGTCATTCCGCGTCATCAATTCACCGTGCCGATTCAGGCAACCATAGGCAGCAAGGTTATCGCTCGAGAGACGATTCGCGCCCTGCGCAAGGATGTCTTGGCCAAGTGTTACGGCGGCGATATCACACGCAAGAAGAAATTGTTGTCGAAACAAAAGGAGGGCAAAAAGCGGATGCGCCAGGTCGGATCTGTATCGGTTCCGCAGGAAGCTTTCTTGGCAGTATTGAAATTTGATAGCACGAAAAAATAGAGTAAAGGTCCGTTTCGGGCCTTTTTTCAGTGGAAGAAGGGAAATCGATGATGAAAAAACAAGGAACCGCCATCTATGTGCATATCCCGTTTTGCGTTCGGAAATGCCGATATTGCGATTTTCTTTCCGTACCGTGGGACTCGGCGAAGGCCGAGGCTTATACGAAGGATCTTTTGAAGGAAATCAGGCAGGCGGACTGGTCGCGGGTGGATGTTGTTGAAAGTATCTTTATTGGAGGGGGAACGCCGAGCTTGATGCCTGCCTCCGTGATAGGAGAGATTCTGGAGGCCATTCGCATAAATGCATCCCTTTCAAGGGGCTGTGAGATTACCATGGAAGCAAATCCGGGAACACTGGATCTTGAGCAATTAAAAGCCCTGCGGAGAGTTGGAATCAACCGGATCAGTTTGGGCGCGCAGTGTTTCCAACCGGAAATTCTGAAACGGCTGGGCAGGATTCATGACGACATTGCCATCGAAAAGACTGCGCGCGACGTAGTCGCGGCGGGATTTCGCAATTGGAATATCGATCTGATGTTTGATCTGCCGGGGCAAGGAATGGCGGAAGTGGAAGAGAGCATAAGGCGCGCCATCGCCCTTGAGCCAACCCATCTATCCTTCTATAGTTTGATTGTCGAACCGGGGACTCCCTTCTATGAGGAGTGGGAGGAAGGCCGTCTGCCCATGGCGACGGAAGAGGGAAACCGAGCCCTCTATCATCATGGCCGACGATTGATGGAAGCGGCTGGCTACCATCAATATGAGATCTCGAACTTTGCCAAACCGGGAATGGCGTGCCGGCAGAATCTGGCCTATTGGTGCCGGAGGCCCTATCTGGGATTTGGATTGGGAGCGGCATCCATGGAGGCGGATTCGCGCTATGTCAATCCCCGCGATTTTCAAATTTATCATGAGCGGATCAGCCGGGGGATGACGGTGCGGGAATTGGAAGAGACGATGGGGAAGCGGGAGGCTTTGTCGGAGACGATGATCCTTGGGTTGCGATTGAGTCATGGAATTTCCATGGCGGCATTGATTCGAAAATTCGGGGTGGAAGTGGATCGAATTCGTCCCCTGATTGCCGAGCAGCAACGGTTGGGTTTGTTGATTCCGAGCGAGAAGCGGATTGCCTTGACGGAAGCGGGCATGGATTTAGCCAATCAGGTAATGATGATTTTTTTGTAAAGTGTCTTGACAAGGGTTTTGAATAGTGATAATTTTAGTACAGAAGACATTAGCACTCCTCGCAAACGAGTGCTAACAATGGGAAAGGAGGGCTGAGATGAAGAATGATAAACGAAAATTGATGATCCTTCAAGCGATTATTCTGAGTTATATTTCGAATCCGGAACCTGTGGGATCGAGAACCATACAAAAAAAATATGATCTCGGTGTCAGCCCTGCAACCATTCGAAACGAGATGTCCGATCTGGAAGAATTGGGATTTTTGATTCAACCCCATACTTCCGCGGGACGAATTCCGTCGGACAAGGCTTTTCGGCTCTATGTGGACCGCTTGATGGAATTGCAGCAGATTGCCTTTGCGCAACAGCGAAGCATTCATAATTCTCTGCTTAATGATTTGTCGGAAGTGGAAAAACTGGTGGAAAACAGTGCGAAATTGCTGAGTCAATTGACCGAGTACACCACCTTTGCCATCTCGCCGAAGATTGAGCAGGATACCCTGAAGCGGATCCGTTTGATTCCCGTGGATGAAACCAAGACCTTGGTGGTCTTGATTACCTCGGCAGGCATTGTGAAGGATTTTATCATTCGCAATGACTCGAATATCGAGGAAAATCAATTGAACTTGATTTCTGAATTTTTGACAGAGAAATTGGCGAATACGCCGATCTATCAATTGGGCTATATCATTGATCATGTGTTGATGGATGAGTTGGAAAGGATGCGATTTTCTGCACGATCCCTGCTGCCCATGATTAAGAACACCCTTTCAGAGATCAACAATACGAAGATCTTTGCCAATGGGGTTTTGAATATCTTTAATTTCCCCGAGTATCAGGATTTCGATCGCGCGCAATCCCTGGTGCAGTTTATGCAGACCAAGGGCAATGTCAAGGACATGCTGTTGAATGCCGGCGATGCCAATGATATTCGCATCACCATCGGAAGAGAGAATCTCTACGATGTTCTGAAGGCGTGCACCATGATCACGGCAACCTATACGTTGAAGGGACAAACGGTTGGAAAACTGGCCCTTGTGGGTCCGACCAATATGGATTATGGGAAAATCATTCCCTTGATGCGATCCGTAGCTAGAGAGGTCAATGAGATCTTGGCCGAGTATTACGAAACATAAGAAAGAGGTGGATGGCTTGACAGAAGAGCTGAAGAAGGAAGAAACAGTGCAACCAGAGGAAGAAGCGGTGGAGCTGGAGGAAGAAATGGAAATCCAGGAGGAGCCGTTGGAGGAAGTACAAGAAATTGAGGACGAGAAAGAGGATGAATTGAAGACGACAAAAAAGAAATTGGAAGAGATGAATGATCGGTATTTGCGCGTTCAAGCGGAATATGCCAATTATCGGAATCGAACGGAGCGCGAGAAATCGGAACTTTATCAGCGAGCTGGCGAGTCCATCGTGAAAAACCTCTTGGAAGTCAAAGATAATTTTGAGCGTGCCCTCTCATCGGTAACCGAGGAAGAGAAGGAATTGAGTTTTTATCAAGGCGTTGAAATGGTCGCCAATCAATTCAATGAAATCTTGGGGGAAAACGGACTGAAAGAGATCGAAGCCATGGGAAGTCCCTTTGATCCAAATCATCATCAAGCTGTGATGCAAATGGCGGATGAAGAAGCAGAACCCAATCATGTAATCCAAGTCCTGCAAAAGGGCTATCAATATGGAGAAAAAGTATTGCGACCCAGTATGGTGGTCGTTTCAAAACAGGAGGAGGAAGAATAAATCATGGGAAAAATTATTGGTATTGACTTAGGAACAACAAACTCATGCGTATCGGTTATGGAGGGTGGCACACCCGTTGTCATTCCGAATGCGGAAGGAAATAGAACCACACCGTCCATCGTTGCATTCGCGAAAGACGGCGAGCGTTTGGTTGGAGAAACAGCGAAAAACCAGGCGATCACAAACCCGGATCGCACGATCGCTTCCATTAAGCGTGAGATGGGATCGGATTTCCATGTCAAGATCGACGACAAAAACTATTCGCCGCAAGAGATCTCGGCCATGGTTTTGATGAAGATGAAAAAAGACGCTGAAAGCTACCTTGGCGAGCCGGTAACGGCAGCGGTTATCACGGTTCCAGCGTACTTTACAGACAGCCAGCGTCAAGCGACAAAAGACGCGGGTCGAATTGCCGGTTTGGAAGTCAAGCGAATTATCAACGAACCGACTGCGGCCTCTTTGGCCTATGGAATGGATAAGGAAGACGAGCATCAAACCATTATGGTATTTGACTTGGGCGGCGGTACCTTCGACGTGTCGGTTCTGGAATTGGGCGACGGCGTATTCGAGGTATTGGCGACGAAGGGCGACAACCATTTGGGCGGCGACGACTTTGACGAAGCGGTGATCAACTACTTGGCGGATGAATTCAAGAAAGACAACGGAATTGACCTTCGCGTTGACAAGATGAGCCATCAGCGCTTGAAAGACGCGGCGGAAAAAGCGAAGAAAGAATTGTCTTCCAAGATTCAATCCAATATCAACCTGCCGTTTATTACGGCCAATGCATCGGGACCTTTGCATATGAATATTGACTTGTCCCGTGCGAAGTTTAATGAATTGACAGCGCATTTGGTTGAGCGTACGGTTGGACCGACGAAAAACGCATTGAAGGACGCTGGCATTACAGCAAGCGAGATCGATCGCGTAATCTTGGTCGGCGGTTCTACTAGAACCCCTGCTGTTCAAGAAGCCGTAAAAAACATTACAGGCAAAGAACCAACGAAGGGCGTTAACCCGGACGAGGTTGTTGCTTTGGGTGCTGCGATTCAAGGCGGTGTATTGAGCGGTGATGTTAAAGATGTCTTGTTGTTGGACGTTACGCCATTGTCATTGGGCATCGAGACTTTGGGCGGCGTAAGCACAATCTTGATCGAGCGAAACACAACCATTCCAACGAAGAAGAGCCAAGTGTTCTCAACGGCGGCCGACAGCCAAACAGCCGTAGACATTCATGTTGTTCAGGGCGAACGTAAATTTGCGACTGACAATGTGACCCTGGGCCGTTTCCAATTGGATGGAATCGCACCGGCGCCACGAGGTGTTCCTCAAATCGAAGTAGCTTTCGACATCGACGCCAACGGGATTGTAAATGTAACTGCAAAAGACCTGGGAACAGGGAAAGTGCAGCATATTACCATTACTGCCTCCACCAATTTTTCTGATGACGAGATCAAGAAGAAGGTGCAGGAAGCGGAGCAGTTCTCGAAAGAAGACGAATTGAAAAAAGAAAAGGTTGAGGTTCGAAACAATGCGGATGCCTTGATCTATCAAACAGATAAAGCCGTCAAGGATTTGGGTGACAAAGTCACGGAAGAAGAGAAGACGGAGATTGATGCGAAGAAAGAAGATTTGAAGAAAGCCTTGGAATCTGATAATGTGGAGGAGATCAAAGCAACATCAGAAGCCCTTTCTCAAGCGTTCTACAAGGTGTCTGAGAAGATGTATCAACAAGCGGCGCAAGAGCAGCAAGCGCAACAAGGCGAAGCTGGTGCTGGAGCGACTGATGGAAATGACGATGTTGTTGACGCGGACTACGAGGTTGTAGACGACCAATAGAAGGAAGATCGAATCCGTCCCTTGCGGGCGGACTTTGATCGTTATTGGAAAGGGGTAATACTATGGCGCAACGGGATTATTACGAAATCCTCGGTGTAGATCGTTCGGCGGACGAGAAACAGCTAAAAAGTGCATATCGAAAACTCGCAAAGAAATACCACCCGGATTTGAATCCCGATGACAAAGCGGCGGAGTCGAACTTCAAGGAGATCAACGAAGCCTACGAGGTTTTGAGCAACGCGGACAAGCGGGCGCGATATGATCGATTCGGTCATGCAGGCGTGAACGGTCAAGGCGGCGCCGGCGCTGGCGGTGCCGGATACGGCGGATTTGAAGATATCTTTGGGGATATCTTTGGCGATATGTTCGGCGGCGGTTTTTCCGGCGGACGGCGACAAAGAACGGGTCCGAAAAAAGGCGCGGATTTGAAATATCGCGTTACCATTAAATTTGAAGAAGCGGCATTCGGAGTCGAAAAAGAAATTAAAATAACGAAAAACGATACCTGTCATGTGTGCGGAGGTACCGGGGCGAAGGCGGGAACGAAAAAGCGAACCTGTCCAACCTGTCACGGATCCGGATCCATGCAGCAGGTGCAGAATACGCCGTTTGGACAATTTGCCACACAGACGACCTGTACGACTTGCCGGGGAATCGGCAGCATTGTCGACGATCCATGCAGCAATTGCCATGGAAGCGGGATTGAACGCAAGACTCAAAAGCTGAAGATCAGAATTCCGGCGGGTGTCGACAATGGTTCTGTGATTCCTCTTAGGGGACAAGGCGAGCCTGGGGATCATGGCGGACCGAAGGGAGATCTCTATATTTACCTGGAAGTGCGGCCGCATTCTCTTTTCGAGCGAGACGGCAACAATCTGCATTTGGAGTATCCCATTACCTTTGTGCAGGCAGCCTTGGGCGATGAGGTGAGCGTGCCGACCCTCAAGGAAAAGGTGAAATACAAGATTCCCGAGGGAACTCAAACGGGTACTGTATTCCGCTTGCGAGGCAAGGGCATTCAGGATGTCAATGGACGAAGCGTCGGCGATCTCTATGTACATGTACATATCGAGGTGCCCAAACGCATGTCGAAGAAGCAAAAGGAAGCCTTGCGCTCTTTCGGAGACCTGACGGACGATGCCGTGTACGAGAAAAAAAGAGGATTTTTTGACAAGCTAAAAGAAGCATTTGAATAGACATCAAGACCGTGATTCCAGAAGTGAAGGAACGCGGTCTTTTTTGGCCTTGGCTTTGACAGGGATGATAGAATAGGATAGCAGGTTGTGAATGGAGGAAATGCAATGAATTGGACGGAGATAACCCTACGATGCGCCGTGGACGCAGAGGAAATTGCCAGTGAATGGTTGCGGGAAATGGGATCGGAAAGTTTGGTGATTCAAGACGCGAGAGATGTGGAATCCCTGCGGGAAGATGACGCCGACTTTGACGGATTGACAGATCCTCAGCCGCAAGAATCCTTGCAGGGCATCGTGGTGATTCAAGCCTTTTTTGAAGGGGATTGCCGGGATGAAAAGCAAAGGGATTTGATTCGGCGCCAAAGGGAAATGGTGGCAAGGGATTCGAAGTTTGCGGAAATAACCTTTGATACCTGTCTGATTGAAGACCAGGACTGGAATCAAACCTTTAAGTCGTCCATTAAAGCCTTTCGGATCGGCGAGAGGTTTTGGATCCGCCCCACGTGGGACGAGGGGGAAGTGGATCCGTCGGATTTGCTGATTACCATCGATCCCGGGATGGCTTTTGGAACGGGCACGCATGAGACCACGACCCTGTGCATCGAGGGGTTGGAAAAGACCCTGAAAGCGGGAGATTGCGTTTTGGACATGGGTACCGGAACTGGAATCTTGTCTATCGCGGCATGTCGATTGGGCGCAAGTCGAGTTGTGGGTATTGATATAGATGAGAAGGCAATTCAGATTGCTAGAGAAAACAGTGAAGCCAATGGGGTTTTGGAGCGGGTCGTGATCACGAGTCAGCCTGTGTCGGAAGCGATTCAAGAACCTGTCGACGGCATTGTTGTGAATATTGTTGCCGAGGTGATTGAAACGGTATTGGATGAAATGGATCAGGCGCTTCGACCTGGTGGTTGGATCGTCGCTTCAGGGATACTGGCAACCAAGAGGGAAAGAATGTTGAATCTTTGGAAGGCCAAGGGAATGACCCTGATCGGCGGCAGAATTATGGGAGAATGGTGTTCGTTGATCCTGAGAAAGGAGTAGCCATGCATCAATTTTTTATTGAATCAGCAATTGAAGAACCCGATGAGGTTTGGATCGAGGGCGAAGATGCCCATCATATTGAGCGAGTCCTTCGCATGCGAATTGGAGAGGAATTGATGATTGTCATCAATCGCAAAGTCCAATGGCTTGGGGAGATCGATTCAATGACGGAGGGGCGCGTTGGAGTAAAATTGCTCTTCCATATAGAACGGACCGATACCCAGGCGATTCGCATTCTCCTCTATCAAGGGGTGCCTAAATCGGACAAGATGGATTGGATCGTACAAAAGGCGACGGAACTTGGTGTTATGGAAATCTGTCCCGTTCAGATGAAGCGATCGGTGTCCCGCATTGACAAGCAGGATAAGGCGGAGAAAAAGCAGAAGCGTTGGCAGCGGATTGCCGATGAAGCGGCGAAACAATCGAAACGCGTGACGATCCCCGAGGTGAAATTGCCCATGAGTTTTTCTGAGATGATTAAGGGAATTCCGGAGGACGTGCAGATTTTGGTCGCCTACGAGGATGAGAAAAAACAGGGACTGCATGAGCAGTTGAAGTCTTTGGACAAGGCCAAGCCCATTGCCGTTGTGATTGGCCCTGAAGGGGGATATGAATTGGACGAGATTCAAATGCTGCGAGACCGGGGCGCCAAGATTGTTGGATTGGGACCGCGAATCTTGCGAACCGAGACGGCGAGTCTTGCCTTTATCGCCCTCTTGCAGTACGAGTGCGGTGACTTGGCTTAATGTGAATTGAATAAGAGAGTTGATTCGAATCATTTTTGGTTCGAGTTGAGTGAAAGAGTTTATCTAGGCGGTAAATTTAAAATTTAAAATATTTTGGAAGCGAGTTCGCTTCAAGACAGAGTGAGTGAGCTGGGAGGAAAGTACGTGCAAAAAAGAGTAGCGTTTCATACCCTGGGCTGCAAAGTGAATCAGTATGAAACGGAAAGCATGAAGGAATTATTTGAACGAGCTGATTATCAAGTGGTCAGCGATCGAGAGCTGGCGGATATTTATGTCATCAATACCTGTACGGTAACCAAGCTGAGCGATCGGAAGAGTCGACAGTTTATTCGCCGCGCGAAGCGAAAAAATCCCGATGCCAAGGTTGTTGCCGTGGGCTGTTATGTGCAGGTGGCGGAAGACGAGGTGGCGGCGATTGAGGGAATTGATCTTCTTCTGGGTACCGGACATAAGCAAGAGATTGTGAAGCAGGTGGAAAAGCTGACAGGGGAAGGCATTAGATCCATAGTCACGGATGTGATGAAGCCCCATGCTTACGAGGGCATGACCATCGAGACCCTGGACGAGAAAACCCGCGCATTTGTGAAGATTCAGGATGGCTGCAATCAATTTTGCGCCTATTGCATCATCCCCTATGCCAGGGGAGCTATCCGAAGCCGTAACGCTTCCAATGTAATAGAAGAGCTGAAACGACTGATAGCCGCGGGATATGAAGAGATTGTATTGACGGGCATTCACCTCGCGTCTTATGGATTGGATCTGAAGGAGAAGGGCGCCTTGATTCGATTGATTGAAGAAGCGGATCAATTGCCGGGACTGCGCCGCTTGCGCTTGGGATCCTTGGAGCCCAAATGGATTACGGAGGATGTAGCAAAGCGATTGGGGCAATTGAAAACCATGACGCCGCATTTTCATCTTTCCTTGCAGAGCGGATCGGATTCGGTGCTTAGCCATATGAATCGCCGATATACCACGGAAGAATTTAAGGAAGCCGTACGTGTGCTTCGTGAATATTTTGAAGCACCGCGATTCACGACGGATTTAATCGTCGGATTTCCGGGAGAAACAGAAGCGGAGTTTGCGGAAACCATGGCGTATGTGCAGAAAATTCGTTTTGCAGATATCCACGTATTTCCATATTCACCGCGGGAAGGAACCCCGGCGGCGGATTTTGGCGATCAAATCGATGGCAATATCAAGGCAGAACGCGCGCGTGTCTTGTCGGCGAGCGTGCGAGCGCTTCGGGAGGAGATCTTTCAAAGCTATCTGAACGCAACGAAGGAAGTCTTGCTGGAGAAGCAATGGCTGCCGGACGGGTCTCGATTGGGTCATTTGGCGGATTATACGCCGGTGGCCGTGGCGAATGCCAATGCGGATGACCGCTGGGTTATGGTGAGGATGGAGCGCGCGGATGCGCAGCGTCTTTACGGAAGTGTAGAATCTTAGGGAAAAGGGTTTTCTTTTCGCGAGAATTCGGTGTATAATGGGAAAATAGGAGGTGAAACCATGGGAGATTGTATTTTTTGCAAGATTGCAAATCATGAAATTCCAACGGAAGTGCTATATGAAGACGATCAGGTTTTGGCGTTTCGTGACCTCAATCCGCAGGCTCCGGTTCATTTTCTTGTGATCCCTAAGATCCATATAGAAAGCGTCAACGCATTGGATGAATCCACGTTCCCGGTGGTCCTGGCGGTTTTTAAAGCTGTTCAGATCCTGGCGAAAGAGTTGGAATTTGATGTTGCTGGGTACCGTGTGGTAACCAATTGCGGTGTTGACGGGGGACAAACCGTATCTCATTTGCATTATCACGTGTTGGCAGGCAGAAATTTAGCATGGCCTCCGGGTTAAAGGGGTTGAATTTCTCCCAATAATCGTGTATAATAACTGAGTGCCTAATCTCTATCCCATGAGAGTGGGGGATCCAGAGGGGAGTGAACAAAATGTCGGAAATCCGAGTCGGTCAAAATGAATCCATCGATAACGCCCTTAAGCGCTTTAAACGAGACTGCGCCAAAAGTGGCGTGCTTTCTGAAGTTCGTAAACGCGAACATTACGAAAAGCCGAGTGTAAAACGCAAGAAGAAGGCGGAAGCAGCACGGAGAAAAGCGAAAAAGAAGAACAAATAGTCGAGGTGAGTTGATTGACCTTAAAAGAGAAGTTAATGGAAGACTTGAAGTCTGCAATGCGAAACAAGGAAAAGCGTCGTAAAGACACAATTACCATGTTGCGCGCAGCGGTTAAACAAAGAGAAGTAGACGAACGCATTGAATTGGCGGACGACGATATCTTGACGATAGTCGGAAAACAAATCAAACAAAAGCGCGAATCGATCAAAGACTTTCAAAAGGCAGAACGGATTGATTTGGTGGAGCAGGCCGAAGAGGAGATTGAAATCCTTTTGGCATACTTGCCGAAACAGTTGACAGAAGAAGAAATTGATGAGATTGTGCGTGAAGCAATTGCCGAGACTGGTGCCGTATCCATGCGTGATATGGGCCGAATTATGGGCGTTGTTATGCCGAAGGTAAAGGGCAAAGCCGATGGCAGCCTGATAAGCCAGAGTGCAAAAAAACTGTTAAATCAGTAGTAGAAACCTGAATGGATTCCATTCAGGTTTTTTTATACCATATACACGGGGTTTGAGATTCGATATAATGGAGACAGATGTTCAGAAGGAGGAAAAGATGGGAGAAGTTACCGATCTGCTGATTCCCGTAGAGGACCCTGGATTTATTGAAAAACTCTTTGGGAATTATGAAGAGAATGCGAAAATTATAGAAAAGACACTGGATATCAATCTGCGTGTCGGCGATGGAGAAATACGCATTGTGGGTGTATTGGATGCCATACGCATCGGGGAAAGAACCCTTCGTCATTTGATGGAAACCACGGAGCAAAAAGCGCCGATTCGCGCGCAAGAAGTGCGATATGCGATTCATCTTTCCATGCAGAAGGGGGAAGTGGATCCCAATGTCTTGTTGCACGAGGTGGTGACCCGCACCTATTCGGGGCGCGGCATCAAGCCGAAAACAATTGGACAAAAAACCTATCTCCAGTCCATCCAGGATCATGATGTGGTCTTTGGAATTGGACCGGCGGGAACGGGGAAAACATATTTGGCGGTAGCCAGCGCAGTGCAAGCCTTTCGGAACAACGAGGTTCATAAAATTATTCTGACTCGGCCGGCCGTAGAGGCTGGAGAGCGATTGGGATTTTTACCCGGAGATTTGCAGGACAAGGTAGATCCGTATTTGCGGCCCTTGAACGATGCGCTCTTTGAAATTGTAGGACCCGATAATATTTTGAAGTACAAGGAAAAGGGATTGATTGAAATTGCTCCCTTGGCTTATATGAGGGGAAGGACCCTGGACAATGCTTTTGTGATCTTGGATGAAGCCCAAAACACGACCCCGGAGCAGATGAAGATGTTTTTAACGCGCCTGGGATTTGGATCCAAGGCGATTATTACCGGCGATATTACACAGATTGATTTGCCTGAAAAGAAAAAATCAGGATTGAAGCAGGCAATTCTCATTCTGGAGCAGGTGAAGGGCATCGATTTTGTGTTTTTTTCCAAGCATGATATTGTGCGGCATAAATTGGTGCAACGCATTATTGAGGCATACGAAAATTATGGATCCAAGTAATGAAGGAGGAACTCGATGGAATTGTGGATAGATAATCGACAAACGATTCATCCAGTCGATGAAGCCTTAATGGAAGAAGTTGAACGAGCTGTGAAAATGTCTTTACAGATGGAGCGAGACAGTCTGGATTATGAGGTGAGCGTATCCTTTGTCACCAAAGAGGAAATCCATGGATTGAATCGCGAGTACAGGGGCGTGGATCGCTCAACGGATGTGCTTTCATTTCCGCTGGATGAAGATGATGAAGTCTTTGGCGAGATGGATATTCTTTTGGGAGACATTGTGATCTCTATGGAGACCGCAATGGAACAGGCGGAAGAGTTTGGCCATGGCCTAACCCGGGAAGTGGTCTATTTGACCGTGCACAGCATGTTTCATTTGATGGGGTACGATCATGAGGCTGAGGATGAAAGAAAAGAGATGCGCGAAAGGGAAAAGGCTGTGCTCAAGGAGCTAGGGGTGTTTAAATGAAACGGTTTGTTTTAGCCTTTGTGTATGCCCTTGCCGGAATCCTGCGAGGGGTCGCCGAAGAGCGAAACCTGCGGATTCATTTTGCGGCTGGAGCCATTGTTTTGGGAACTGCAGGCATACAAGGATTGAGCGCGACTGCGATTTCGATCCTTGTTTTGACGATTGGATTCGTTATCGCCATGGAGCTGGTGAATACTGCCATTGAACGGGCGGTGGACCTGGTTACCCTGGAACGGCATCCCCTGGCGGGCGCCGCCAAGGACTTGGCCGCCGGGGCGGTTTTGGCGTCGGCGATAACGGCAGCGGGCGTGGGCTCGATTCTGTTTTACGGGCGATTGCCTGGAAGTGTTTATGCGGGAATCCTTGCCTTTATGGCAGTGTGGATTCTGATTGTAATTAATTGGACAGTGAAGAAACGGGAGGATTAGAATGGGATTTAAGAGTGGGTATGTTGCCATTATCGGGCGACCCAATGTAGGGAAATCAACCCTGTTAAATGCGTTGATGGGAGAAAAACTGGCGATCATTTCAGATAAGCCGCAAACAACCAGAAACCGTATTCAATGTGTTTATACGGATGAGGAATCACAGATTGTGTTTTTGGATACGCCGGGCATGCAAAAAGGAAGAAACAAGCTAGGCGATTATATGGAGAAAATAACGCTGGATACGGTCAAGGATGTGGACGTGATCCTTTGGCTGGTTGACGAGAGCTCGAGCCTGGGGAAATGGGATCAATTTCTATTGGAAGAACTGAAGAAACTGAAGAAAATCCCCAAGATCGCGGTCTTGAACAAATCGGATTTGCAGACGGCGGAGGATGGCATTCGTCTCTATGAAAAATTTGTAGCGATGGATGTTTTTGCCGGGGTTTGCCCACTTTCAGCGAAGGAAAATCACGGTGTCGACGAGTTGATCAAGGTGATTCAAGGCTTGTTGCCGGAAGGTCCGCAATACTTCCCGGAGGATACCATTACGGATCAGCCGGTGCGTTTTATCGCCGCTGAGATCATCAGAGAAAAAGCCCTTCATTATTTGGATCAGGAGATTCCCCATGGAATCGCGGTGGAGATCAATGAGATGAAGGAAAGAAAAAAAGGCGAGATCATGTATGTCTCCGCAACGATCCATTGCGAGCGGGATAGCCATAAAGGCATCATCATTGGCAAGGGCGGCCGCAAGTTAAAGGGAATCGGAAAGAGCGCGCGGATCGAAATTGAGAAATTGTTGGGTACCCAGGTGCACCTGGAATTGTGGGTGAAGGTATCCAAGGATTGGCGAGACAAGGAGAGTGCGGTTCGCCGATTCGGTTATAAATAGGAGGCCATTGTGGTTGAGGAAGTCGAAGGAATTGTCATTCGTGAAGTCAAGTATCGGGACGCGGATCGAATTTTGACCCTGTATACCAAAGAGTACGGGCGAATCACGGCTTCCGCCAACGGAGCGCGGCGGATGAAAAGCCCCTTGCATGGGGTGACCCTGCCCTTTGTGCGGGGGGAGTTTTCGATCTTTTTTGGGCGCGGCCGCAACCGCATTCAAAGCGGCCGGGTTTTAGCGTCCTATTATGGAATTTCCGAGGATCTGGATCAACTGGCCTACGGGCAATATCTCTTTGAGCTGGTTGCGTTGACGACCCCGGAAGGGGAGAGCAATGAGCGGGACTACGCCCTCTTGGCGAAGACCTTGGAATTCTTGCTAAAGGTGTCGGACAGAGCGTTAAAGAGCCTGGTCCATGCCTTTGAACTCAAGCATCTTGCTTTTATAGGGCTGAGACCTCAATTGGGCGCTTGCGCGGTATGCGGAAAGCAAGAGCCGGTTTTCCGTCATTTTCATCCCATGCACGGCGGAGCCATCTGTTCCGATTGCATCAAGCGTACGCGGGGAAGCATGCGGATTTCCGATTCGGTGATCCCGGCCATGAGGTTCCTGTTGATGACGAACTTTGAGGAGATCATCGCTCGTCCGATTCCGGAGTTGGAACTCAAGCAGATGGAAACCTGTATCCTGGAATTTATTTTTTTGCAAACCGACCGTCGGGACTTTCGTTCCCTGGCCTTTTTGCGTCAAATTCAAGCATTCCCCCGCGTTTGACAAGGCGTGGGGGTTTTGCTAAAGTAGACATAGCCTTCCTGTCGTAAACCAGCGATAGGAAAGAAAATGGAGGAATTGGTATGGCAGATGTAACGATGGAAAAGATTGTATCACTCGCGAAAGCCCGAGGGTTTGTATTTTCGGGTTCCGAGATTTATGGCGGTTTGGCAAATACCTGGGATTACGGTCCATTGGGCGTTGAACTGAAAAACAATGTTAAGAAAATGTGGTGGAAGAAGTTTATCCAAGAGTCTCCTTACAATGTAGGCTTGGACGCCGCGATCCTGATGAACCCGCAAACTTGGGTGGCATCCGGTCATGTCGGTGGGTTCGCTGATCCATTGATGGACTGCCGCGCCTGCAAGTCGCGCTTTCGCGCCGATCAAATGATTGAAGAATTTGCAGCCAAGAAGGGCTTGGAATTGAACGGTCCCGTGGATGCGTGGTCTAAGGAAGAGATGGAAGCCTATATCACAGAGCAAGGCATTGTCTGCCCGTTATGCGGCAAAAAAGATTTTACGAGTATTCGTCAGTTCAATTTGATGTTCAAAACCTTCCAAGGCGTTACGGAAGATACGGCAAGCGAGATCTTCCTGCGACCGGAAACGGCACAGGGAATCTTTGTCAACTTTAAAAATGTTCAGCGCTCATCGCGCTTGAAGGTGCCTTTTGGGATCGGACAAGTCGGAAAATCGTTCCGAAACGAGATCACGCCAGGAAACTTTACCTTCCGTACCCGTGAATTTGAGCAAATGGAATTGGAATTCTTCTGCAAACCCGGAACAGATTTGGAGTGGTTTGCCTATTGGAAGCAATTCTGCATGGATTGGCTGAAAGACTTGGGCGTATCGGAAGATCACTTGAAATTCCGCGATCACGAGGAAGACGAGCTATCTCATTACTCCAATGCAACGACTGATATCGAATATCTCTTCCCATTTGGTTGGGGCGAGCTATGGGGCATTGCTGATCGTACCGATTATGATTTGAAACAGCATATGGAAACCTCTGGTGCGGATTTGCGATATATGGATCCGGTGACCAATGAAAAATATGTGCCATATTGCATCGAGCCGTCTTTGGGCGCAGATCGCGTGACCCTGGCTTTCTTGATTGACGCCTATACGGAAGAGGTCTTGGAAGACGGATCGACACGGAACTTGATGAAATTCCATCCGGCATTGGCGCCGATCAAGGCAACTGTATTGCCATTGTCGAAAAAACTGGGAGAAGGCGCAATGGAGATCTATCGCTTATTGTCGAAATATTTCTTTGCGCAATATGATGACGCTGGCAGCATCGGGAAGCGATATCGTCGAAACGACGAAATCGGCACGCCGTTCTGCATCACCTATGATTTTGACTCACAGGAAGACGGTGCGGTTACGGTGCGACATCGCGATACGATGGAGCAGGAACGAATTCCGGTATCCGAGCTGGTTGCATACCTGCGGGAGAGGCTTGAATTTTAGAAGAATATAGTAGAGAGGAAGCCGAAAGGCTTCCTTTTTCGGTTTATTTTTGGGGTGAATTCATGTACAATAAGGGTGATTAAATTGTGTTGCAATGAGGAGAAGAAGATGAGTGATTCCATTTCGATTTATATCCTATCGAGTTCAATGGGCATAACCGCGGAACAATTGGCGAAGGCGTCCATCGCTCAATTTGACCTGGACCGATTCAAGATTCATCGAATCACCAATATTACAACGAAAGAAGCGGTTGATCAGGCCATTGCCATGATTCCGCCTGAAAATAGCATGATTATTTTCACCCTGGTATACGAAAAGGTCGCGGCCTATTTGGATGCTGAGGCCAGAAGCCATGGGATTGAGGTGTTTGACGCCATGAGTCCAGTCTTGAAGGCATTGACTCGTTTGACGGGGGATTCTCCGAAGGAGATTCCCGGGGCGTATCGCGCGCTGAATGAAGATTATTTCGATCGGATTGATGCGATCGAATTTGCGGTTCGCTGCGATGATGGAAAGGATCAGCGAGGCTTCTTGGAGGCGGATGTGGTCCTGTTGGGGATTTCCAGAACCTCGAAAACGCCCACCAGCATGAGCCTGGCCCATCGGAATATCAAGGTTGCAAACCTGCCCCTGGTGCCGGAGGTGGCGCCGCCGGAAATCCTATATGAATTGGATCCGAGAAAAATTGTTGGATTGACGACTGATATTACCAAATTGGAAGAGATTCGCAATGAGAGGTTAAAGGCCCTGGGGCTTTCTCAGGCGTCGGTTTACGCGCAAGAGGAACGGATTGTCAAGGAGATTGAGTATTCCAATAGAATCTATAACAAACTGGGTTGCATGGTTATCAATACGGCGGACCGTTCTGTGGAGGAAACCGCAAGCTTGATTGCCGAGCACTTGAGAAAGCAAGGATTGATAGAATAGAAAAACGTCCATTAAGTGGACGTTTTTTTGAGCAATGGATGAAAATTATCGAGATAGTCATCTGCCAAGGCTTGAATCTCCTCCTTGCGATGAGCATGGGCGGGTTCATGGATGGCGATTACGGCCATGCCGGCGCGCTTTGCCGCCTCGACTCCGGCCAGAGTGTCTTCAAAGACCAGGCAATGCGTGGGGTCAATGCCGAGATCCTCGGCGACCTTCAAGAAGATGGCGGGATTCGGTTTTCCGGCTTCCACCTCGCAGGAGGTGCGCAGGGCCGAGAAATATCCGTCGATTTGATGGTGGCAAAGAACACCCTCCGCCAGCACGCGATTGCTGCTGGTGCCGATGCCCATGGGGATTTGCCGCTCGGCCAAGGATGCCAAAAAGGGGAGGACCCCTTCCTTTAAAGCGACTTCTTCGGTATACTTTTGATAAGACATGTCGATCCAGTCCTGTTTGATGGTTTCGACGCTGTCTTCCAAGTGAAAGCGTTCTTTAAAGTAGACGGCGGTTTCCGTAAAGCTCATTCCATCCAAGTCGCCTTGGAATTGAGAAGGAAATTCGATCTGCTTTTTGGCTAAATAATCGATATCGATTTGTTTCCATACCCACATGGAATCGATCAGGGTGCCGTCTAAATCGAAAATAATTGCGTGAAAATCATTGATGTTCATGGATGGCTCCTTTCGCATTCTTTTCCCATCATACTTGATTTTGCAAACTTTGAAAAGGGGGATCTCCTGTTTTGACGCAAGAATCAATTGCTTTGTTGATGTGATTTTGTTGGATCTTCTACGGGAAGAGTGGATAGAATATGGTATACTATAAAGAACAAAATGAACCAGAATAGAGAGAAGCGGGTGAGGGAATGTTAAGCAGAAATTTAACCATGTTGACTGATTTCTATGAATTGACCATGGGAAACGGATATTTTGAAGAGGGTTTGCATGAGCGTGTTGTTTATTTTGACATGTTCTTTCGTTCTGTGCCGGACAAGGGCGGATTTGCCATTATGGCTGGCGTTGAGCAATTGATGCAGTATCTGGAGAATCTCAAATTTACCGAGAAAGACATAGAATTCCTGCGGGGAAAGGATACTTTTTCTGACGGGTTTCTTGAATATCTTGCGAATTTCAAGTTCGCCTGCGATGTGTGGGCGATTCCGGAGGGAACGCCGATTTTTCCCAACGAGCCGATTGTCAAGGTCAAGGGGCCGTTGCTGCAGGCGCAGATGATTGAGACCATGGTCTTGCTGGCGATTAATCATCAATCGCTGATTGCAACCAAGGCAAATCGAATCGTGCGGGCTGCGCAAGGAAAACCGGTGATTGAATTCGGTTCGCGTCGAGCCCAAGGTCCCGACGGCGCTGTGCTAGGCGCTCGGGCCGCCTATATCGGCGGCGTAGTGGGAACGGCTTGTGTTCTGGCAGATCAGCTTTACGGGGTTCCATCCAGTGGAACAATGGCCCACAGCTGGGTGCAATTGTTTCCTACCGAGTATGAGGCATTCAAGGTTTATGCCAGGCAATATCCGGAAAACTGCATCCTTTTGATCGACACCTTCCATGTTTTGAAATCGGGGGTCGAGAATGCCATCAAGGTGTTTGACGATGTGCTGAAACCGATGGGCAAGCGCCCCGTGGGAATCCGAATTGATTCGGGTGATGTGGCGTATCTCTCGAAAAAGGTGCGGGCGCGACTGGATGAGGCGGGCTATGAAGACTGCAAGATCTTTGTGTCGAATTCCTTGGATGAGAACATCATTTCCGATCTGGCCATTCAGGGGGCAAAGATTGATGCCTACGGCGTGGGGGAACGATTGATCACTTCCAAGTCGGATCCTGTTTTTGGAGGCGTATATAAGTTGGTTGCGGTTGAATCAGAGGGGAAAGTCATTCCAAAGATCAAGATCAGCGCCAATGTGGAGAAAATCACGACGCCGGGCGCCAAGAAAATCGTGCGGTTTTTCCGCAAGGAAAGCGGGAAAGCCATCGCTGATTTATTGACCCTGGAAGGGGAATCCATCGATACGAGCAAACCCTATACCTTGTTCAATCCATACTATACATGGAAACGAGTCACCGTGGAAGACTATGAGGTTCGGGAATTGCTGGTGCCGATCTTCGAGAAGGGCAAGCGAGTGTATGAATCCCCAAGTCTCGAGGGAATTCGGACGTATTGCAGGGAGGAAACGGAGAAGTTATGGGATGAGGTTCGCCGGCTGGAGAATCCGCATCGATATTTTGTTGACTTATCGGAGGATTTATGGCAAATTAAACATACTCTCTTAGAAGAATACTCTGAGGGCGATTATTAGGATGGGGGAAGAAAGATGTTTGGATTTGAAATCGAATTGAGTGAAAAACAAGTGGGATTGGCGAAAAAAATAGCAAAGCGCTTAATTCAAAAAACGGATGAGGAGCAAACTCAAGATGAGGAAGCGATCTTCCACTTCGCATGTCTTTTTGTTACGATGATGTCTGCCAAAAGTGAAATTTGGTTGGATGAAAATGTGGAGTCCGTTGAAAAACTTTACGAACAATATATGAAAGATCAAAATCAGTGGTTGAACTAAGGGGAATAGCGTGGGAAAATTATTTATTACCAGGCATGGGGAAACGGAATATAATTTAAGGCGGCTGATGCAAGGCAGCATGGATATCGTCTTGTCGGATCGTGGAATCTCGCAAGCGGAGCGGCTTCGCGATCGTCTGACGGATACATCCTTTGACCGGGTGTTGGCGAGTCCGTTGAAACGAGCGAAAGTCACGGCGGAAACCATCCTTCAGGGACGGGATGAAACCTGTGAATTTTTTGATGCGCTCAAAGAGATGGATTTTGGCGTGCTGCAGGGTCAGAATTACGACTATCTGGAGAATGCTTATCCGGAGCTGAATCGACAGTATTGGAAGCATCCCGCCGATTTTACGATTCCAGATGGAGAAAGTTTTCGAGGATTTGAGAAACGAGTCTTGCCGATTATGCAAGAGATTGAATCCATGAAGGATTCTGACACCATTTTGATCGTCTGTCACGGCATTACGAAACTGATTCTTGTGAATGCACTCAAGGGAATTCCCTTGGAGCGCTTGTGGGATTCGGAGGTTGCCGGCAATACAGCATTGACTTTGTTTGAAACCTCGCCAGACGGGTGGGTTCTGCGGTACGAGAATGATCAATCTCATTTAGAGGGATAGAAAAAGCGCTGCGAATGCAGCGCTTTTTTAAGCAGATTCAATTAGAGAATCTTCCCCTTCAGCAGGAGGTCGATATACTGTTCCCGCTCGAACGCATAAGGATCGCGGAGATTTTGTTTGGACAGCTTTCCACGAAAGGCTTCCAAAGAGCCATATCCCTTTCGATCCATCCATTGGGAAACCTCTTCAATCAAGGTTTCCAATGCCTTAGGCGACTTCTTGTGAACCAGGCTGACCAATTGTACGGCGGATGCACCCGCCAGCAAGACTTGAATGATGGATTCGCTTGTGTGAAGACCGCTAGCCGCAACCAGGTTGCCCTTTACAGAGCCATAGAGGAGACCGATGGTCTTCATGGCATGGGTGTATTCCGTTCCATGACTGAATCGCAGCGGGAAGGTGAGAACTTCGCGGTCCGTATCAATTTCCTCTTCGAAGAATCGGTTGAAGAGAACATAGCCATCAACGCCGATTTTTTCGAGGCGTTGAATGAAATGAAGGGTATTGGTGTAGAAAGGACTTAGTTTCACACTGATCGGGATCTTGATTTCGCTGTGCAATTGTTGTACGATCTGCAATTGTTCTTGTTCGATATCTTGAGAACTTCGCTTCGGATCCTTTGCGGTGTGATACAGATTAAGTTCTAGTCCATCGGCGCCGGCTTCTTCGATCTTTTTGGCGTAGTGGATCCAGGCATCGAGCGTCAGGGCATTGAGGCTGGCAAAAACAGGAATATTGAGAGCTGTCTTGGCTTGCTTCAAAAAATGGAGATAGATTTCGGCACCGGCATACTCCGTATCGGGATGCTGGGTAACCATTTCGGCATGCAAGTCATCGAATGCATGCATGGACTCGTGATATTGGAATTTTTCCAGATGAATTTTTTCTTCAAAGAGAGAGGGAAGGACGATGGCGCTTGCGCCGGCCGCTTCCAACTCTTTCAGTTTGGAGATCTTGCCTGTCCAGGGATTTGCCCCAATGACAAAAGGATTTTTTAAGGATAACCCCATCAGGGTTGTTTCGAGTTTCATGTTTCACCTCCGGTTTTAATTTCAATACATTGATACCCAAAGTTCAAGAAGGGAGTATGATATGCAGATAACGGAAAAAGAAATGCCTGAGAATCATGTGCCTGAACGAATCTTGATCGTCGCGGTGCAAAAAAAGAGAGAACCAACAATTGAAGCGGAATTGCGGGAATTGGAGCGATTGGTGGAGGCGGCAGGGGGAGAAACCATTGCTGTGGCAACCCAGTCTCTGGATCGATTTCATCCCAGAACCTATGTGGGAAAAGGGAAAGTGGAAGAGCTGGCGGCCCTTTGCGAAGCGGAAGAGATAGATGCCGTGGTTTTTAACGATGAGTTGAGCGGCACGCAATTAAAGAATCTTGAGGATCAATTTCAAAGAAAGATCACGGATCGCACGGCTTTGATCTTGGAGATCTTTGCGAATCGGGCAACCAGTATCGAAGGTCGCCTGCAGGTGGAATTGGCAAGGCTTCGATATCGATTGCCGAGACTGGTCGGAATGCGGTCTGATCTGTCCCGCGCCGGGGTGGGTATCAGCGGCCGCGGACCCGGAGAGAAACGATCGGAATTGGATCGAAGATATCTCTTGAGACGAGTCGAAGAAATTGAGGCTAAGCTGAGGAAATTGGAGAGAAGCCGTGAGGTCAGCAGAAAACAGCGGGTCAAGTCTGAGATGCCGATTGTTTTAATGGTGGGATATACCAATGCGGGAAAATCGACATTGATGAATCACTTGGTGGTGGATGAGGACAAGACGGTATTCACCAAGGATATGTTGTTCGCGACCTTGGATACCGCTCTGCGCCAATGCGTGCTGCCCTCGGGCCGAAGCTTTTTACTGGGGGACACGGTTGGTTTTGTCAGCAAGTTGCCTACAACCCTTATAGAAGCCTTTAAAGGCACGCTGGAAGAGGTTGTGGAGGCGGATCTGCTGCTTCATATCTTGGATGGATCAAGCGATGATATCGAGATGCAATACCAGACGACAATGTCGGTGCTGGAAACCCTCAATGTGAAGGATAAGCCGATGATTGTGGTGTACAACAAACAGGATATGATGACTCGCAAGGGGACGCTCCATATGGGCGATACCGTTTCCATTTCCGCGAAAACCGGAGAGGGAGTCGACGAGCTTCTGGAAAAACTGGAGTCCATGATCTATGACCCTCTGCAGGAGATGGAATTGCTCCTGCCTCTGAGCGCGGGAAAATTGATCAATCAATTGCATCAAGAAAATCGAATTCTGGAAACTCGATATGAAGCGGAAGGAATTTATGTGCGCGCCATGTGGAAAAAAGAAGAGCTGGAACGTTGGTCCTAAGCGGGTTCCAGGGGATTTGAGAATTCTTTTGGAAAAGCCCTTGACTATTTATTCATAATCTCGTATAATCATACCAAGACAAAGGCGACGAACGAAAGAAAATTCTTGTGGGTATCCTTAGCGAACCGGAGATGGTGAAAGCCGGTGATTGAAGCAAGAGGGCGAGCTTTCTGGAGCTGTCGATTCAACCTTCGGGTCAAAATCGAACGACACCGCACGTTACGCGGCACGCAGTCAGCGTGATAAGTGAGCAGATTCTTTATGCTAATTAGGGTGGTACCGCGAAACCTTTCGTCCCTTTCAAGACGAGAGGTTTTTTTGTACCCAAAAATCGAGGAGGAAATAAAATGAAAAAGGTAGCGTTATTTTTAGCAATTCTAATGGTGGCAATGGCATTCGCGGGTTGCGGTGCAGAGGCAGAGTCAAGCAAGGTGGCAGAGATTAAAGAAGCCGGTCAATTGGTTTTGGGAACATCAGCGGATTATCCGCCATATGAATTCCACAAGATGATTGAAGGGGAAGACAAGGTTGTTGGATTTGATATTATGATCGCGCAAAAAATTGCCGATGAAATGGGCGTTGAATTGGTGATCAAGGATATGGCGTTTGACGGATTGATTGCAGCACTTCAAGGCGGAAAAGTAGATATGGTCATCGCTGGTATGTCTGCGAAGCCGGAACGTGAAGAAGTAGTCGATTTCACGAACGAATATTACTTTGAAACACAAACCATTTTGGTTAAAGCGGATATGGTGGATACCTACGATTCAATTGAAGCCTTTGAAGGCGTTAAGATCGGTGCCCAAACTGCAACGGTTCAAGAAGGCTTGGCGCAAGATTTGTTGCCCAACAGTCCGTTGACGTCGCTTCAAGATATTACTGCATTGATCTTGGAACTGAAAACCGGAAAAATCGAAGGATTGATCTTGGTTGCACCGGTAGCGAAAGCGTATATCACACAGAATCCAGAGCTTGCAATGAGTATTGATTTGGATCAAGCGAAGGGTGTTTCCATCGCTGTAGAAGAAGGCAGCGATTTGGCGGATCCAGTCAATGAGATCTTGGCTGAAATTATGGACAATGGTGAATTGGATCAATTCGTTATGGACGCGACCTTGTTGGTCGACTAGGAAGGACTGAGATCGAATGGTCTATTGGAAATTATTGACGGAATATCGACATTACTTTTTGCAAGGCATCGGATATACCTTGTTTCTTTCGTTTTTCTCAGTGATACTGGGTTTGACGCTTGGGGTGATTATGGCATTGTCCAAGATGTCAAAAAATAAAATTTTAAACTTTCTGGCAACAGGCTATATCGAGATCATTCGTGGAACTCCGCTCTTGGTCCAAGTGTTTATCATTTATTACAATGGAATCATCGATATGGGTCCCATTGTCGCGGGGATTATCGCCCTGTCCCTCAACAGTTCCGCCTATACGGCAGAGATTGTTCGTGCGGGCATTCAGGCGGTCGACAAGGGCCAGATGGAAGCGTCCCGTTCTTTGGGCATGACATCCGGCATGGCGATGCGAGAAGTGATTTTACCGCAAGCGATCAAGAATATCTTGCCGGCTTTGGGCAATGAGTTTATTGTTGTTATCAAGGAATCCGCCGTGATCTCCATAATCGGCGTCGGCGAATTGATGCGACAAACCAATATTGTGCGGGGGATTACCTTCCGACAGATTGAACCATTGATCTTGGTTGCTGGAATCTATTTTGTTTTGACCTTTAGTCTTTCCAAGCTATTGGGGAGATTTGAGAGGAGGTTGAAGGAAAGTGATTAAAACGGTGAATATAACAAAAAACTTCGGTGATTTAAAGGTGCTGAAAGGGATTACAGAAACAGTTTCTTTGAGTGAAGTAGTGGCAGTAATCGGACCGAGCGGGTCTGGCAAGAGCACCTTTCTTCGCTGCTTGAATCAATTGGAAGAACCGACCTCCGGAGAAGTTTATCTGGACGAGGTGCAGCTCAACGATCCTGCGACTGATATTAATTTTCAACGAACGAAAATGGGGATGGTGTTTCAGCACTTTAATCTTTTTCCTCACAAGACGATTCTTGAGAATATTACCCTATCGCCGATCAGAGTGAAAAAGGAAGATCCGAAAGAGGCGAAAGCCCGTGCTTTGCAATTGCTGGAGCGCATCGGCCTTTCTGACAAGGCTCATGCATATCCGAAGCAATTGTCCGGGGGGCAGAAGCAAAGGGTGGCCATCGTGCGCGCCCTGGCGATGCAGCCGGAAGTCATGCTTTTTGACGAGCCCACTTCAGCGCTGGACCCGGAAATGGTCGGCGAGGTTTTGGATTTGATGAAGAGCCTGGTGAAAGAGGGAATGACCATGGTCGTGGTAACCCATGAGATGGGATTTGCCCGTGAAGTAGCGGACCGTGTCCTCTTTATGGATGAGGGCCTTGTGGTGGAAGAGGGAGATCCGAACTCGATCTTTGACGCTCCGAAAGAAAAAAGAACCCAAGAATTTTTGGCGAAAGTATTATAAATCAGGAGACGCGGAAGCGTCTCTTTTTTTGACTGAAGAGTTTGGAGGCAAATTTTTTATGAAAAAAGCTTGACTAATTATACATAATTACGTATAATTATACTAGACAAAGGCGACGAACGAATGAAAATTCTTGTGGGGATCTATAGCGAACCGGATATGGTGAAAGCCGGTGATTGAAGCAAGATGACGAGCTTTCGGGAGCTGTCGATTCAACCCAACGGGTCAAAATCGAACGACACCGCACGTTACGCGGCATCGCGAAACCTTTCGTCCCTTTATGACGAGAGGTTTTTTTGTACCCAAAAATCGGGGAGGAAACGAAATGAAAAAGGCAGCATTATTTTTAGCAATTCTAATGGTGGCAATGGCTTTTGCGGGTTGCGGTGCAGAGGCAGAGTCAAGCAAGGTGGCGGAGATTAAAGAAGCCGGTCAATTGATATTGGGTACTTCGGCAGATTATCCGCCGTATGAGTTCCACAAGATGATTGAAGGCAAAGATGCGATTGTTGGATTTGATATTATGATCGCAGAAAAAATCGCTGAAGATCTAGGCGTTGAGTTGGTCATCAAAGACATGGTATTTGACGGCTTGATTGCAGCCCTGCAAGGCGGAAAGATCGACTTGATTATCGCGGGCATGTCTGCAACGCCAGAGCGTGAAGAAGCTGTTGACTTCAGTCAGCAATACTACTTCGAAAAACAAACCCTTTTGATTAAAGAGGAAAAGCTAGACACATATACAAGTATTGCGTCTTTGGATGGAATTAAGATTGGCGTACAAACTTCATCGATCCAGGAAGGCTTGGCGCAAGAAATGTTGGTAACCAGCTCGCTGACTTCTCTTCCAGATATTGCGGCGTTGGTATTGGAATTGAAAACGGGTAAGGTTGAAGGCGTTATCTTGGTGAAGCCGGTAGCAAATGGCTATATCGCACAGAATTCTGAATTAATGCTTTCTACCATTGATTTTGGTGAAGGAGACGGCGCTTCATGTGCGGTGGCAGAGGGCAGCGACTTGGTAGAGCCTGTGAATAAGATCTTGACTGAAATTATTGAAAGTGGCGAATTGGAGCAATTCGTATTCGAAGCGAATATGATGCTTGAATAGAAAAATTTGAGGTTGAAAGGTTTGAAGATCGAGAGACGCGGAAGCGTCTCTTTTTTAGTTTAAAGAACCCGTTGGGGTATATAGAGAAAAAGGGGGAATTACAATGAGAGAGACGAACCAAAGGATTATGCCGGAGTATTTAAACCGATATTCCACCCGGAGTTTTCAGAAGAAAATGCCCTCGCGCGAGGAGCTTCTCGATATACTGGAAGCCGCACGGTTCGCGCCTTCCTGTTTCAACGAACAACCATGGCGATTTGTTATCGGATGGAGGGGCGGTCGTCTGCATGATACGATCTTTGCAAACTTGACAGAGAAGAATCAAACCTGGAATCGGAATACCCCCATCCTGTTGGTATTGATCGCCAATCAGCGGTTTGCCCACAACGGAAAGGATAATTTTTGGGCGAATTTCGACCTGGGAACAGCCTGGGGATTTCTTCAGGTGCAAGCGCAGCAATTGGGGATCGCCACCCATGCCATGGGGGGATTCCGGAAGGCGCAATTGCATCATGATTTGTCCTTGAGTGAGGAGGAATTGCCGGTGGCTGTGGTAGCTATGGGGTATTATGGAGATCTGTCCGATCTGTCGGCGGAATGGAAAGAACGCGATGTGCCCAACTCGCGACGAGTTGTTGCTGAATTGATTTTGGCGGAATAGGACTGTACGAGCGTGCCTTCCTCTGCTACAATAAGGGAGAAGATTTTTGAGGAGGATGAATATGAATACACCAGTTGTACAAATTAAAATGCAAGACGGTGGGTTGATTGAAGTGGAATTAAACCCTCGCGTTGCACCGAATACAGTCAATAACTTTTTGTCTCTTGTGAAAAAGGGATATTATGACGGATTGATTTTCCACCGTGTCATCTCTGGATTTATGATCCAGGGCGGTTGTCCGGACGGCACGGGAATGGGCGGTCCAGGTTACGGGATTTTGGGTGAGTTTTCATCCAATGGCGTCAACAATCAAATGAAGCATGATCGTGGTGTGCTCTCTATGGCACGGGCTATGCAGCCGAATTCGGCGGGATCTCAATTCTTTATTATGCATCAAAATTCTCCACATTTGGATGGCAGCTATGCAGCCTTCGGTCAAGTGACCAAGGGAATTGAACTGGTGGATCAGATTGCAGCCTCAAAAACAGGCATGCAAGATCGACCCAAAACACCGCAAGTCATTGAATCGATGACGATTGTAACGGATTTCGACGAGTATCAAGAGCCGGAAACCCTATAAGCGAAATATTACAAAACGATGACAAATGAAAAAAAGTCTTGAAAAAACCAGATTTGTCCTGTAGGATGATGTCAGGTTACGAAATTGAAACAATTGATTAACAAATTTTCGAAAGGAGGACAAAGATATGATGACTACGATTAAGCATCAAATGATTTGCAGTAACTCTGGTTACGATTGGAATGAAACACAGGATACCTGTGTCCAAAAATCAAATATATGGATTGTCCTTCAGGAGAGCGCACGATAAAGTAGTGAGTACGCTGAAACCATAGGGTAATCTGCTCTATGGTTTTTTTGCGGCCTACACTTGGTAATTATTGGTAGATTTTACCGAAATACCCCCGCAGGGAAACCTGCGGGATTTTTTTATGCAAAAAAGGGGGGATCAATATGGAATTTTTTCAACAAATACGAGAACATATTCGCGGGTCGGAACGATATTTTCTGATCGCGATCGGATCGGTTCTGGTTGCAAGCTATCTATCAACATTAAGTCCATTGATTATTCAATTTGCCATTGATCAATTGTTGGCGGGGCAGCCGCTGGAACAGCATCATTGGCTGAGTCGCTTATTGAATCAGGGGATGGTTGGATTGACGGCAAATCAGGGATTGTTCCTGATGGGACTGGCCTTGGCCATTGTGATGGCGAGCCGGGGCATCTTTGATTTTTACAAGGGCCGACACGCGGCTTTGGCATCCGAGACGACGGTGGAACGCATTCGAGACAAGCTTTATACCCATCTGCAGCACCTGTATTTTGAGGAGCTGGGGGATGCGAAGAGCGGCGAGTGGATTCAGCGATGTTCGTCAGACGTGGAAACCGTGAGGAAATTTCTGGCCAATCAAATGACGGAAATCATTCGCGCCATTGCCCTGTTTGGATTCACTGTGGGAATGATGCTTCAGATCGACTGGCGCATGACGATTTTATCGACATTTTTGATTCCGCCAATTTTCGGATTTGCCTACTTCTTTTTCATGAAGGTTCAACGTCTCTTTCAGGATATGGATGAGACGGAAGGCGCTCTTTCGGCGCTGCTTCAGGAGAATCTGATGGGGGTGCGCGTGATTCGCGCCTTCGGCCGGGAAGCGACGGAGGCGGCAAAGTTTGACGAGAAGAGTCAAGAGTATCGGGACAAGACCATGAAATTGGTCAAGGCGATTGCGGTTTATTGGGGCAGTTCGGATTTTCTGGCCATGATGCAGCGCACTCTGGTTATCCTGGTCGGAACTGTTTGGGCGGTGCAGGGACGCGTGAGTTTAGGGACTGTGGTTGCCTTCTTTACCTATATCAATATGATTCTCTGGCCGATTCGCCAGATGGGTCGAATCTTGACAGACCTTAGCAAATGCAAGGTTTCCCTGGGTCGGATCGAGGAGCTGTTGGCCTTGCCGACAGAGAATTTCGATGAAGACGAATCGATGAAAACCATCTCGGGGCGTGTGGAGTTGAGAAACCTCACCTTCGCTTATCCCGGAGAAACGCCGATCTTGGAAGACCTGAACCTGATCATTGAGAAGGGGGAAACCATTGGGATCGTCGGTCCGACGGGAGCGGGGAAAAGCACCCTGGCGCATTTGATTGCGGGACTGATCCCGGTGGAGGCCGATCAGATCCTGATTGACGGGGAAGATATCGGCAGTTTTCCGGTCAAGGCTCTTAGGCGGCAGATTGGGATCGTGATGCAGGAACCTTTCCTCTTCGCGAGAAACATTCGAAGGAACATTGCCATCAAGGATGAGAGCGTCAGCGATCAAGATGTGATCGGAGCGACGGAAACAGCCTCCCTGCATCAAACGATTTTGGGCTTCGATGCCGGATATGAAACGGAAATCGGAGAACGAGGCGTGTCGCTTTCTGGCGGACAGAAGCAGAGGATGGCCATTGCCCGCACCATTATCGACGAGGTACCCATTGTGATTTTCGACGATTCATTAAGCGCGGTGGATGCGGGAACGGATATTGAGATTCGGAATCGATTGAAGGGGCGGAAGCATCAGGCGACAACCCTGATTATCGCGCATCGCCTGAACAGCGTGATGCATGCGGATCGAATCCTGATATTGCGTGATGGAAGGATTGAAGCGGTTGGCACTCATGGGGAATTGGTGAAGGAAAAAGGCTATTATCAACGCCTTTGGGAGATTCAAAAAGGAGATTGGAAGGAGGAGAATCGCTGTGGATAAAC
>DAOUQF010000025.1 GCA_030625815.1 Eubacteriales bacterium | reverse complement strand
TCTTTGTAGAATTTGTTGCACTTATTTACTTATCGTATGTGAAAAAGAAAATGCAAGATGCCAGTCTTTTTGAAAAATGGACGCTGCAAGGTTTATTGGATGAACTTGATACAATCGAGCTATTTGAAGCCCCAGAGCATGATCGCTTGATGGGTGAAGTCACAAAGAAGCAGAAAGATCTTTACAAGGCATTGGGTGTAAATCCGCCCTCGTTATAAATTCCGGGAATCTAGGTTATAGGACACGTAGAAAAGTTATTTCACGACAAAGAGTTTTCTCTTGATGCGATCGTCGGAGCAGAAAAACTGAAGGGAAAATTTCCTGCCAATCAGATGGTCTGCACAAAAACACTCTACAACTATGTTGACGCGGGACTACTGAATATTTCAAACATTGATCTGCCCTTAAAGCTTAGACGATCGACAAAACCAGAACGAGTACGAAAGAACAAAAAACGTCTAGGCCGCAGCATCTCTGAACGTCCAGAACGTATTAATGAGCGCAGTGAATTTGGTCATTGGGAGATTGATACGGTCATTGGCCGGAAAACCAAAGATGATGAAGCTTTATTAACCTTAACGGAACGACTGACTCGCAAAGAGATTATTAGAAAAATACCGGGCAAGAATGCTGCATCTGTGATGCAGGCACTAAATACCTTGATTACTGAAGCTGGTCCTCATTTCTCTACGGTGTTTAAGAGCATCACTTCCGACAATGGATCTGAATTTTCTGAGTTGAGTGCGTTAGAGCCTCAAACGACCATATATTTCACTCATCCGTATACCTCGAGCGAGCGTGGAACGAATAAAAGACATAATGGGTTAATCCGCCGATTCATTCCCAAGGGTAGAAGGATCTCTGATTATTCGATCGAGTTTGTTGCCAAGATATAGACTTGGTGTAATTCCTTGCCTCGGAAGATTCTTGGTTATTTGTCTCCCGACGAAGCCTTTGATGATCAATTAATGAATTGCATCTATTAATCAGTAAAACAATACAGTGAAGATTGTTTCAACTTATTCTTGCAATTGAGGATCTAATAATAAACTACTTCATCCCTAGAATATTTACATGTACACGCCAATTTCAAAGTTGACCACCCATGATCTTTTCCCTTAGAAAACTTAACTCTAAGAGTTATTGCCTTTTCCCCATCTTCCCATTCTAAAGTTGTCTGAATCTTAGTTGGTGTCTGTTTCTTCACATTAATATACTTTATTGATTCTTTATGCTCCATTACTAAATATGCATCATCGCTATAAAAACTTATTACTACCAATGACGAACCTAAAAGTGCTTTTATTCCCTTAATCAATTCTCCTTGCGTTGAATCCAATAAACGGTCTGCTAATTCTGCCGATAACTCCTCTTGAACCTCCATAAGATCAATTTTCGAATTATGATAATCTTCTTTAAACTCGGCTACAAGCGGTGTCAACGGCTCTTTATCAAAGTATAATGGTCCAAGTATTGAACCAATTCCAGGGTTTTTCACAACATACCTTCCAGAGTTCTTTTTTAACGCCTTCAGCGAGATCCTTTCAGTAAAGTACTTACCATTTGCTTTAATAATCATACTGAGATCAGCATTATCAAGCTTGTCGTCAATATAAGCATCCGGAATTAATTGAGCCGATTCAATAAATAAATTATTATACTTATTTTCCAAAGAGCTCAAAATCCCCGTTACTGTATTTGTTGCTGCAATTAAAAGCTTTCTTGAAATTCTCGATGATAACTTCTCACTATACACCGAAAACATCTTAATATAGAAATTACTCTCTGCCTGCCGAATTGAATAGTTTTGTTTTATTAAAGAATAATAAAAAATAGCCTCATTGCATTTCCCTATTGAATTTGGACTAGACTCTTGGATATTTGCTTCGAAATGTTTTTCAATCAATTTCTCAAACTCGCGTACTGATTCTCTATTATCGCTAATCACTTCACTTTCTATCACAGTTTTTTCATATGACGTTGCTAATTTTACTGAGGATGCGGGTCCACTCTCGAATTTGAATCTTATTAGCAGCGTGATATCTTTCGTTTCTATTCCAATACTATTGTGACTTCTCTTTGTCAATTTATAGCTTTCACTTGACTGAATTACTGGATTAAATTGTTCGATAGCAATTAATTCATCCAAATCATTATATCTGGTAATGATATTTATCTCATCCAAATGTAGTAACTCCTTTAAAGCATTAAGAATACCACTCGAGCCAGCATTATATTCATTTGCTAATAACTCAAAACAGTACTCTCTAATGTTGAACAAAAACTTCTTTCTATACTTCTCAAACTCCGGAGTAAAGCTTCGATACTGCTCTCTAATCAATTTCCTCATATCCTTAATGTCGTATGAACGGTTTTTGATTCCACCTTCACATATAATTTCATTGATGAATTCTAAGTATAAAACTTCAAATTGCTCGTTAAATTTCCCTTGTAGTTCATCAGACAAAAAATACTTGCTAAGAAAACTTTTCGCCCCCGGATTCTTTGGTTGAATTCTTCGATTATCCCTAATTTTATACAAATTGATATTGATAGGTTCAGCCTTATCCAAAACATTTATTAATAGATCTGGCATATCGTTTGAATTGTGGAATTCAAACTTACTACAAACATTATTAATACCACGAAACATCCTTACGATATAATTAGCTGTCATGCCCTCTAAAGAATCAGTAGCACTAAAACTTCCACTTTTCAAATACCTATCAAGTTCCTTCTTGACACCTATAACATGCAAATCGCCAATTGTTCTCGGTTTCAACGTCAACATCTCCTGTCTCAAAATTAACTCTGGCCTTTTACCCTAAATGATGATAAAATATGTATAAATTAGGGGGCATGAATTATGAAAATAAACAAACGCGGCCGTGCTAAATACAAGCCAATGAACAACATTGACAGAAACATTATCAAACAATTTCTCGAAGAGCGAATCAGCAAAGAGCAGACAATAACAAAAAAAAACGCTAATTCGACCGATTTAAGCAATATTATATATGTTGAAAACAAAATGAACCTCATCAGCTTATTTTCCGGCTGTGGCGGTCTCGATTTAGGCACTGAAATATCAGGCTTAGATACAAAATATGGAAAAAATACAGCCAATGATATTATATCAGATATGGAAATCTTTTTAAAAAAAAGAAAAGAAAGTATATTCCATACGATTTTTTCAATAGATAACTTTAAAGAAGCAAATGAAACATACAAAATTAATTTCCCTAAACATGTTATCAAGAGTGATGGAGATATCAGGAAAATCCAAAATTTCCCACAAGCAGATATTGTGCTAGGAGGATTCCCTTGCCCAGGATTCAGCGAAGGTGGTCCAAGACTCATTGATGATGAAAGAAACTTCTTATATCTTCATTTCATTAGATGTCTCTTGCAGTCAAAACCTTTCTTCTTTATAGCCGAAAATGTCAAAGGAATGCTAACTTTAGGTGGAGGTACTGTAGCTGAACAAATCAAAGAAGACTTCTCATCTGCCGGTTATAAGGTACAAATGAAATTAACTAATGCAAAGGATTACGGTGTACCGCAAAGTCGCCAGAGGGTTTTCCTTGTTGGCGTCAGAAATGATCTGGATTTTGAGTATTCCTTTCCCGAGCCAACCCATGGAATTGCAAATGGAAAAACTTCATACATTACATTACGTCAAGCAATCGGAGAATTGGAAAATAATCCTGGTGATTGGTACGAAGGAAGTTTTTCACCAATTTTCCTCTCCCGAAACAGAAAAAAAACGTGGGATGATCAAAGTTTTACAATACAAGCTTCAGGTCGTCAAGCGCCACTTCACCCATCTGGAGAACCCATGGTTAAATTAGGAAAAGACTTATGGGAATTACCTGGTGGAATTGAAAAACACCGACGGTTGTCTGTCAAAGAAATCGCTAGAATTCAAACATTCCCGGATTGGTTTGCTTTTTCTTCTGGCTCTGAAACAAGAGGGTCAAACAACAATAAACTCAATAAAATTTATAAGCAGATTGGTAATGCAGTTCCTGTCGAACTAGCGCGGGCAATTTTGGCACCAATCGCTGAGTGGAGCACCGCGAATATTGATGCATTGATGAAATTACGCGAGTTTGATTCAAATATTGATTAACAACATAATATGTCTTTCAACGCTAAGCGTCATTGCAAACTCTTGCAATGGCGCTTAGTTCTTTATGCTCTTAATCAAATTTTCCATCGTTTTTTCAAAATTATCTTTCACTTGACATTCCCATAAGACAATTACCTTAAACCCTAACGCTTCTAATTTTTTTCTATTCACAATATCTCTTTCTCGATTTTTCTGAATTTTTCGTCTCCAATAATCTATGTTTGACTTAGGTGGTTTGTAGTATTTACAATTCCCGTGACCATGCCAGAAACAGCCATTTATAAGAATCGCAGTTTTGTATTTCGGTAATACAACATCCGGTTTGCCTGGATACCTCTTATCATTTTTTCTGAACCGAAACCCTTGCTTAAACAAATAACTTCTAACTGCAATCTCTACTTTTGTATCCTTACTTTTAATCTTTGACATTATTTCACTTCTTTTGTCTTTTGAAAAAACATCACTCATAAGGCACCTCGTTAACACATTAATAATCATATCGTTATTAATATTGTATTACCCTTTTCACCTTGCCTTCTTCATTCAGAAAAAAGTAGAAAATTCATTCCTCTCCTCCAATTCAATTGCTATACAGCTCAATTACTGCTTTTCTCTTTTTGCTTGAATGTATTAATCATATCCCTTATGGTCTCGTGCCTGATCATCATTGCATCGAACTTCAGGAGCTTGAAGGTCATCTGTATGCAGAACCCAAGCCCCACAGCTGAGATCACCGTGCCCGGACCTATCATGCCGCCAAGAGACCAACCCAGGATAACTACTATGACTTCCATACTGCCCCTACAGCTACCAATAGACGCTTTTGTTTTTCTTGTGATGGCTACCATCAGACTATCGCAGGGCCCAGCCCCCATGCCCGCAGACATATAGAAGTAGAGGCCGTAGGACATGACAAACAGGCCCGCAATAAGGAGGATAATTCCCGTCTGCAGTGTCGTTTGCTCCCTTAGAAACGATCCTGTCAGAATCACATCCAGCCACAAGCCAATCATCACCATGTTGAGAATGGTGCCTATGCCTATTCTTTCTCCGGCGAAGATAATGATAATGCCGATAACGAGGCCATCCATAATGGATGCCAGCCCCATGCTGATCCCAAAAACCTCTGAAAGTCCGGCATGAAACACCTCCCAAGGCGCATAACCGATATGGGCTTTAATAGTCATGGCAATCCCTAAGGCTACAAAGAACAGCCCTAGATTCAGCCGCACAAACCGCTTGATCAAATTTCTCATGCCTTCCTCTTTTCTAAAATCCTGCTGAATTCCTTAATGAGTCGACAAAAGGGAGAAGGTGGCTTCCTTCTCCCTTTTGCATGAAATATTTTTAACTAAGAGGACGTCTTAGTAAGGGACAACTCCCATATATCGGCGAATCGCCAACGAGTGGTTTCGCTTGTCTTCCAAATGTTTGTTCATGCGCTCTTGGCAAGCATCAATCACGAACGGACTCATCAGTCCACGATACTCTTCTGGAACACCTGGCAATTCATAATCTTTGGTATCAATCATGAATAAGTTGCTCGTATATTTCTCACAGAAGTCTTGAGCCCGCTGACCCAAAGGTCGACTTTCGTCCTCACCTCGATAGAGAAGAACATGAGTCTCATCAGTCATAATCTCGAATGCACCATGGAAAAACTCGCCTGCATGAATCGATCTCGCCTTGATCCATTGCATCTCTTCCAAAATACACATTGCATGAGAATACGCGGTGAACCAAGTCAAGCCTGCGCTCAATACCATGTAATAATCTGTATCTTTATTTTCAATCGCAAACTTCTCAGCAATTGGCTCAAACTTTTCTCGAACGCTTACGATGTTTTTCGGAAGAGTTTTCATCGCTTCCATAATCGCGTCGTACTCATCACATTGACCCAAGTTCTTCATCACGCGGAAGATCACTTGA
Organism: Eubacteriales bacterium; assembly: GCA_030625815.1. GTDB lineage: Bacteria > Bacillota > Clostridia > Tissierellales > GPF-1 > GPF-1. The sequence continues at coordinate 48,497 of DAOUQF010000025.1, read as the reverse complement.
TACAACATGATCAATTTCGAGTCAGTAACCCCAACTTCAGCATCGTTTGCAAAAGCATAATCAGCCGCATCGGCCAATGGCGTTCCTAATTTACCCATAAAAGATATAACTGGCGCACCGGCTTCTTTAGCCATTTTAGCCACTGCTACCGTTTCCTTTGTGCTGCCTGTGTAAGAGGAAACAATCACCAATGATTTTTCATCAAATTTTTTGTGATTCATATTCAAGAATTCACTACTATTGTACGCATATGCAGGGATTGTCGAACGGGTGTCAAGAATATGCTGGCATGGATACATAACCGCCAATGAGCCTCCACATCCTACCAAAAAGACTTTGTTGATCCCCTTTTCGCAAATCGCGTCAACCGCTTTGTTCAGTTCCTCGTGTTGGTCCAATCCTTTTTGAAGCGTTTCTTTAAACACTCCGTTTTTTGCATTTAACATACCTGATCCTCCTGTTATCCTTTGACACTGCCGGCCGCCAGCGCCTTAATAAAGTTTTTCTGCATCAGCAGATATAAAATAAGCATTGGTATGGAGGAGATGACAATCCCCGCCAATAATACTGTCCAATCTGTAGCAAGTGCATCCTTAAAGTTCGATAGTCCAATCGGAACGGTCATCTTCGCCTTGTCCTCTATAAAAACCAGAGCAAATAGGAATTCGTTCCAAACAAAGATCGCTGTCATAATCGCCGTCGCCGACAAGATCGGTCGACTGATCGGCAATACAATTTTAATAAAGGTTTGGAAGGTACTATACCCGTCGATATACGCCGCTTCCTCCAACTCAATTGGGAAACTCAAGAAGTACGATCGCATCAAGAATACTGCAAACGGCAATCGGAACGCGATATACGGAATGATCAATGCCCATCTGGTATTGTACATATGAAAGGCAGCGAGCAATTTATACAGCGAGATCAACGCCACTTGCGGCGACAACAAGAGTCCACCCAAAATCATAAAGAAAATAATGTCTTTGTATTTCGATTTGCTGCGTACCAATCCATAGGCGCATGCCGCACCTAAAAAGACGGTGGCCGCAATCGTAATACTTGAAATTAAAATACTGTTAAAGAAGTACGTCGAAAGCCCTACATCCCAAGCGCGTTTATAATTCCCCCACATCGCTTTGATGGGAAACGCCAGAGAGTTGTCGTAGAGTTCCGAATTGGTCTTCAATGAATTCAAAACCAGCCAAAACATCGGGTAAATGATCATGGCAACAAGAACGAGAAAAAATAGATTGATCAAAATCTTCGCTGTCATATTCTTTTTCATCTCATCACCCTAACCCTTTCCACTTTTCGCCATTCGGATCTGGAAAATGGATGCCGAAAAGGTAATCGCAAAGATAATAACCGCAATTGCCGAAGCATATCCCATTTCGTCAAACATAAATGCCGATTGGTAAAGATATGTGCCCAATACCTGTGTTGTGTTGTAAGGTCCGCCCATGGTCATCACGTAAATCTCTGTAAAAAGCTTGAACGCACCAATCACTGTGATCACCGAGGTTACCAATAGCATTTCTTTGATATTTGGTATAGTTACAAACAAGGCCTTTTGAATCACATTTGCTCCGTCGATCTCCGCTGCTTCAAAAAGCTCTGACGGGATCTTTTGAATCGCTACCAAGATCAATATCATGATGTAGCCGGTATACTGCCACTGGCTCATGGCAATGACTGAATAGATTGCAATATCCGGTTCAGCAAGCCATGCATGCGTCAAATTTTCTAGTCCAATTTTCGTTAAAACTGCATTCAACATCCCCACATTGGGGTTGTAAATAAAATACCAAAGTAAAGCAACCGCTGTAACAGAAATCAATGATGGGATAAATAACACGTTTCGGTAGAAATTTCGCAATCGTCCAGTAAGCTTGCTCTCGAGTATGATCGCCAACATTGTTCCGAGTCCGACCTGACAAATGACTGAAATAAGCGCGTATGTTATGTTGTTCTTCAAGGATGTGTAAAATACATCATCCTTGAAGATACGTACATAATGTGATAGTCCCACAAAAATTTTTTCATCCGTATAACTATTCATCTTAAATAAGCTGAAATAGAAGTTTTGGAGAATGGGCACATACACAAACATTCCAATCAAAAGAATTGCCGGCAGGATATACAGCCAATAATTCTTTTTCCCAAATTTCATCGCTAAAATTCAGATGTTACTTCAGTTGCGACTTCCTGGACTTTATCAATAACTTCTTGCGGTGTTAACAATCCGTCAATCAACATTTGAAGATCAATCAAGTACTCATTGGTTACCTTGGCATGCATGCCAGAGTCCAACCAGTTAACCAATCCGCCTGCATTATAGATAATTTGTGTGTTTTCATAAAGCGAGTCAGAAATTTCGCCCTTTTTCGCGATGCCTTTCGCACCGTTCAGCCAGCCAACTGCTTTTGCTTCTTTAAGTCCAACTTCTTTGCCTGTGATGTACTTGAAGAACGCAATGGCTTCTTCCGGATGCTTGGTTGTATTGGAAATAACAAATCCTTCTGGGTAGCCAGTCAACAGCGTTTGATCCCCATTACCGCCTTCGTAAACTGGGAATTCAAATACACCGTAGTTGTCTTGCAATTCCGCAGGACCATTTCTTTGAATTTCAGGAATCTCAACGATCTCGATATACATCATAGCCGCTTTAGAAGCCATCCAGTTTTCACGAGCTTCCGAGTGACGAATACCATTGGTGTTTTTATTGAAGTAAGGTACAATTCTTTCAAACTCTTCCAATGCTTTTACAAAGCCTGGATCCGAGAAATCTCCTACTTCCGGATCGTATGCCCCATGAATCGGCTCGCCAACAATCTTTTGATTCAATGTTCCGATGTAGTGAGAAACCGCCCAAGGCGCTTGGTTGCCAAATGCAATCGGTACGATGCCCGCTGCATCCAATTGCTCACAAACCGTTACAAACTCTTCCCAAGTTTCTGGCACTTCAACACCTGCTTGCGCAAATAATTCTTTGTTGTAAACGAAGATTTTGCCGTCTACACGAACTGGCGCACCGTAGATCTTGCCATCCACTGTGAATGGTTCCATTTGAGATGCTACATAGTTGTCAATGTAGTTGTCTTTCATCATCACATCCGTCAGATCCATAACCTTGCCCGCACGGATAAATCGGTTAGTGAATTCCCCTGGCCAAGTAAAGAATATATCCGGCGCTTCGTCAGTACCAAGAACCACTTTGATTTTCTCCTTGAACGGATCATTGGCGATGGCTTGCACATCAATTAGAATCCCAGGATTGGCCGCTTCATATTCGCGAGCCATGTCGTTGAAAAATCCATCATATAGCTCATCCGGCCACCTATGTAAAAACTTCAAGGTGATAGGGTCCTCTGCAGTAGGTTCAGCAGGGCCGCTTGATTGAGCCGCTTCCGGTTCCGAACTCCCACAAGCCGTTAGAAAAAGACTTAATACCATTACCACAACTAACAATAAAATACCGTTCCTTTTCATTACTTCCTCCTCTTTCCCTTATTTTTCCTTGTCGTCCCCTTTTAAAGTCAAAATTTTGCTCCATGGCCAAATGCGCCATACACCATGCATGTTTTGGCAGAATAATCGGCAGCCAAGTCAAATGCTTGTTCCACAACTTCTTTCCTTACTCCTTCCCCCCTTCTCCATCCTTTCTCAACGATCGATACGATAAACTGCGTGAAAAATGAATCTCCCGCTCCTAAGGTATCCACCGGTTCCACCAACTTAACTTTCCCCGAGTAAAATGCTTTGCCGTCATAGACTCGTTGTCCTCTCGTTCCCATGGAAGCGATCGCCAATGCGCTTCCCAGATCAATCGCTTGCTGCAGCAGTCCGTCGATCTCTTCCTTTGTTTCAAGATCACCTGCCGAGAAAAATGCGACATCGACATTAGGGCAAACCTTTTCCAGATAGTCCTGTTCAATTCGATTCGAGAAATCGAATGTCAATATTCCTTTTCGATCTTTCAGCTTCTTAATCTCTTCTTCCAAATGGCTGTAGCAGCTGCTATGGATCAGTTCAAATTCATTCAGGTATTCAACCAATTCATCCGAAAGAATCAAAGGCTCATTCTTCGATACGCCGCCTTTATTCCCGCCAAAGAAGACTCGATCGCCATCCACTAAGTTGACTTCGGCGTATCCATTTTCTCCATCTCGTGTTACACAAGAAGAAATATCAATATCCAGCTCATTCATTACCGATTTGATATGATCGCCCACGCCATCATTCCCGAATACGCCGCAATAGGATGCATCAACTCCCAGCATCTTCGCATAGACCGCAAAGTTCAATGCATTTCCTCCCGGGAACATGGTCTGCAGATGATGATATTTATCAACGACGTTATCACCAAGTCCGATTACTCTCATGAATCTTGCTCCTCTCTGATGATGAATTGCTAATTAGTTTTCAATAAACCACTGGACTATACCAATCAATAATTAAGTGGTATAATGATTGTAGTGATTAAATTACCAATGTTTTCTTGGTATATACCAGTGAGTTCATTATAAGCGCGTCCCTATTTTTTGTCAACGTTTTCTGAAAATTAAATTTATTTTTGAAAACGTTTTTACGAATTAACTTCTCACAAATCGCAGAATTCTCTGATTTATCCATCGTCTTCGTTTCAAAAAAATTTTTCTTCCGTGCCTCTCGAATTTTGAGGTGTTGACAATGAGTTCATCTTAAGAATAAAGTGGAACTAGATTGGAGGGATCAACTTGACAACCAAAGTAGCATATCTCGATATTAAAGATCAACTCATCAAACAAATTAATAGCGGCAAATATCTTGAAAACGAAAGCCTTCCCTCCGAACGCGTCTTAAGTATTGAATTTGGCGTTAGCCGCATGACGGCAAGGAAGGCCATTGATCAACTTGAAAAGGAAGGCTTTGTTGAGCGAATCGCAAGAAAAGGGACCTTTGTCCGCAGTAAAAAACTAATCAGAAACGCGGAACTCAGTGGCTTTGGAGATGCCCTGCGCAATCAAGGACTTACCGAAGTCAACTCCATCGAATTGAAAAAAGAAATAACGGAAGCAAATCGTTTCTTGGCTGATAAATTAAAGATTAAAATTGGTGATCCGGTCTATATTTTAACGAGATTACGACGTGCTGCCGGAAAGCCCTACGCGATAGAAATTACCCATATCCCACTGGATCGATTCCCTGGAATTAACAAGATCGACTTCTCGAAAAATTCTCTTTTTGGAACCATGAAAGATGATTATAAGATCAAAGTCACCACAGCAGAACGACTTATCTCTGTGACTTTTTGCAATGCCTTTGTAGCGAAACACCTGCTGCTTAGCGAACAAGATCCCATCTTTGTTCTGAACAGCATCGCATATGATGCCCAAAAGATCCCCATGGAATATTTGATTTCGTATAATCCCATTGATCGAACCTCTTTCTTTTACGAACTGGAGCTGAAAGACACGATCGACTATACCTTTACTCTTCAGGACCACTCTTGAAAAAAAGAAAGATACACATTACAAATCAATGCAAGGATCCCGCGGCGTATTCAATCTGCCGCGCATCCTTGCATTCTTTTTATCATTCTTACATACGAACTTTATCACTACGTCTTCAAGAAGTGCTTATCCTGCAAGAGACCGGGTAAAGAATTTCAAATTGGAGGTTGCCATGGATTCAAAAGATTTTCTGAAAGACAAAGCCATAGAAAATGAAATCGAACCCTATCTTCATGAATTGGGAACGCCGAAGCAGGAAGAAAGCAGCGAGCAATACTATGCCAAGCTTCGTTCCAGTTTTACCAACTGGTTGGAAAAAGGAAAGATCCCCGATAAATTCTCCGACATCCTCTTACTGGCGCCCGATCTCTTCTATTTGATCTGGCGATTGAGCCTTGAAAAGGGTGTCCCCATAAAGCAGAAACGGAAAGTCGTTTATGCCCTGCTGTACTTCTTTTCTCCCCTTGACTTGATTCCTGATTTCTCTGGCGCAATCGGTTATCTGGACGATATCTATGTAGTCATTTGGACCCTGCATGGCATGTTGAATCAAGTGGATCCGGCTGTTCTTCGCAAGTATTGGCACGGGAACGAGGATATTCTGACTTTGATTCAGCGAATCATCGGCCAAGGGGATCAGATCCTCGGCTGGATCAAGAACGTGTATCTGCCCTTTTCAGGAAAATTCAAAAAGAAGTCATAGGAAAAGCGATGCAAAAAATTTGCATCGCCGTTTTTATGTAAGCTCTTCTTGAATTGCCTCTTTCGCCCAAAGCGCCGCCCTTTCCTTTTCTCCCTCTTTCAACGGTCCTTCCGTATCAATTACATAAAACCCAATCGGGTTCACCAACAGCTTCGCTCCCCGTTTCTCCATCATCATTCCCATGGGTTCTGCGACATACCCAAAGGTCTTCACCATTCGATTCAATATTTTTGAATCGACGTCCTCCATCGATATCCGCGTATCAAAGGCAATCACCTTCATATGCGCGTATTCTTTCTTTGCAATTCCTTTTAAAAAGTTCCTGGTATTTTTTGTTGCATGAAACGCCCTTGTTGGAGATCCAATTACCAAAAAGTCTATCCCCTTAACATGCTTTGGATCCAAATCAGTCACTCTTCTGACCTCGACATCCAAAACTCCCCTCAGCGCATTGCCAATAGCAATTGCTACCTCTTCTGTATTTCCGAAATACGAATCATATATCACTAATGCTTTCATGGGTTCCCTTCTTTCGTCAATCCGCTTACACCAATATATTTCTACCCAAAAAGACACTATTTTTTCGATTCAAATAATTTCCATTGCATTTCATACCCAATCGGGGTATAATCAGTCTTAAATGAAAATGATTCTCATTTAGCATCGAAAGGAGCAACCCATGCAACCATTACGTATCATCAAATCTAAATTACCCTATTTCATACTGCTCATGATGGGATTAGGCCTCGTTTACGGAATGAATTTCCCCGTCAGCGGACTCAAACCCCTGGTAACTCCGGTACTCATCCTGATGATCTACCCCATGATGATTAACCTGAAAGTAAGCGATCTCTTGCAGGCTTTTTCAACTCCAAAGCCATTGCTCTTAAGCATTGGGTTGAATTTTATCCTGTCTCCCCTTTTGGCTTTTCTTCTCAGCCGTTTCTTTTTCCAAGGTCAACCGGAATTGATTCTCGGTTTGGTGCTGATCGCCTTATTGCCCACTAGCGGAATGACGGCCTCTTGGACAGGGCTTGCCAAAGGGAATGTCTCCCTCGCACTGGTCATGATCTCAACGAATCTGCTTTTATCGATTCTCTTTATCCCGCTTTATATGAATCTTTTATTGGGTGAAATCGTCAGCGTAAACACCATGCGCATTCTTTTCAGTTTAGTCAAAGTCATTATCATCCCCTTGGTATTGGGCAACTTGACTCGAGTCCTGATTCTGCGAACAAAGGGAATGGAAACCTATAAGAAGATGAAACCTCATTTTGGTGAAATCAGCTCCCTGGGCGTTTTAATGATTGTCTTTATCGCCATGGCTTTAAAGAGCAAAACTATCCTTGGAGATCTCACCTTGGTAATCAATTCACTGGTGCCATTGACCCTCTATTATTTGCTATTGTTTACCATCAGCCACGCCATTGGACGACGGCTCTTGCCTCGCGGCGATCAAATCACTTTGGTATACGGCGCATCCATGCGAAATCTGACCCTGGCCTTGGGCTTGAGCCTTGCAACTTTCGGCGACAGCCTAGCCGTATTTTTAATCGCCATCAGCTATATGATTCAAGTGCCGTTAGCCGCCTTCTATCAACAGTTTCTGCTCCGTGAAAAAGCAAAAAACAAGGCTTACCCGATTGGGTAAGCCTCTTCTTTTGCAAGGGTTACGCGATTGCGTCCCGCCTCTTTGCTTTCATACATCTTTTCATCCGCCCGCCTGATCATCATTGCCAAATCATCCTCGATAAAGGGCAGGGTCGCGCCCAAAGAAACCGTAACGGAAAGATCGTTTCCATTGTAGGATAAGGTTGATTTTTCGATTAGCATCCGAATTTTTTCGGCAACAATTCGCAATTCTTCCTCGTCCCCGGTGGACACAATAATGATAAATTCTTCACCACCCCATCGACCCACAAGATCGCCTCGGCGCAATGCCGCCCGGGTGCTTTTTCCCACCATTTTCAGCACTTCATCACCAATATCATGACCGTAGGAATCATTGACTTTCTTAAAATGATCGATGTCCATAAAAATCATCCCAAAGGGTATTTCCAGGCTCTCATATTCCCGCCACCGCTCCGCCAGAAAATTATCCAAATATCGACGATTAGGAAGTTCGGTCAACTGATCCTTCAACGCCAATGCTCGAAGTTCCTGAAGATCCTTTAACCGGTCAAATTGTTCCGACTTATCGGTAAACACCTCAACCGCACCGATTACTTCTTGCCCTTCAAACAAAGGAATGGTTCGGATCGAAACAGGTACCCGATAGCCATCCTTATGATGCAGATACACGGGCGCTTCACGCATCACCCCGTCATCAATCGTCTGCTGCAAAGGACAGCCATTCAAGCAGAGTTGACAGCCCTCGTTGTTTACATGATTCAAGATATTATCAAAACACTGTTTGCCCAAAATCTCTTTGGCTTGATATCCGCTGATTCGCTCCGCACCCTTGTTCCAAAAGGTAATGGTACGTTCTGCATCCACAAAATATACACCCTCATACATATTTTCAAGCATCTGCTTATAAAGCGCATCCGTCATCTTTGTCACCCCCTTGTTATCCACAAAAGTCTATTGTTTTTTGATTTTCTCCACAATATAGTCCACATATCCCAAGGTAATCTTGCCGCCAGTCCGGCTCGGGCCGATCCGCTTTCTGATTTCCTTGTACACCACATCAAATCCCGCCTCTGCAAAATAGGCTTCCGCTTCATCCTTCTCATGATAGCAGTGGAGGACTTTCTCCCCCATTTCTTCCTGCTGAAACTCGCCCGGGCGAACTTCTTCTCCCTCGCCATATCCATGGTCCTCTGTTGTGAGGAGATTGATAAAACAAAGCCCGCCAGGCTTTATGACTCGATTGAATTCATGGAGCGCAGCCTTGATTTCCGCCTTGGGCAAATGAAAAATCGTATTGTAGGAATACACAAAACTCATGGACTCATCCTTCAGCGGAATCTCGCGCAAATCTCCCTTTTGAATATGTAAATCGTATCCGAATTCCGACTCGAATTTTCTTGTTCGTTCTAGAGATTGATCCGAGATTTCAAGTCCCATTGTCTCATAACCCTGATCCTTGAAAATCGCCAAAGGAGGTCTTCTTCCCCCCGCCCCACAATCCAAAATCTTTTTTTCCAACTCCGTGCCATTGCAATACAACAAAAACGTCGTTAATTGACTTTGCCAAAATATCGGTCGCATCTTAATCCTCCTTCTTTTGCATGTATTCAAGAGTCCGCTTCAACATCTCCCTCAACACCCGCTCGTCCACATTGTCAAGATGCCTGAGGTACAGACAGAAAACTCCTGTTTTATACTTTCCCAATCGCGCCAAAGGGTTTTCATACTTAGCGGTTCCCGTCATCCTATAAAGGATCATGTTTTATTTTCTCCTTTTATTTTATCAAATATTTCCCAACCATGTTTAAATATTTTTTGTTTCATGTCCATTTTAAAAAAATCCTCTCGTCGGGTCCTTTTTCGAAACAATTTCTTCTTATAATTCGTCTAAATCTACAACCGAATAAATTGGGTAAGGATAAATTGAAAGGATGAATATCATGAATAAATTAGTCTTTCTTGGGCTTATTGTACTCGTGATTTTTGGCATCGCGTTTTTCGCCTTCAAAAATGTTTCAAACGAAAGAGACAATGAACCCGAACCATCGTCCATGGAGCCATCGCAAATCGAACCAGAATCCGACATGGACGCGCTCTACACAGGAACCATTATCGAGATCAACGAGAGAAGCATTCTGACAAACGGTGTCGAAGGCATTGTGGGAGATGTCGTTGTACACTTGCCGGAGAATTTTAATTATGCCTTGATTCTTAAACCAGGCATGATCCTCCAAGTTCGTTATGACGGACGAGTTGCAGAGAGTTATCCCCTGCAGATTTGGGCAACGGAAGTCATTGCCACCGAGGAATCGCAAACCCCGATTCTGGAGCCCATCGAAGAACCAAAAGTTATTCCATTGCCCCCCCACGTCGTGCGTTTCACCATTGAAAACGCCATTCGAAGCATTCCTGTCGGAGAAGCCTTTGAGGTTGTCCTCAATGTAAATCCTACAACCGGATATCGCACCGAGATCTCCTACCCGGATGACCTCACCCTTCTAAGCGACGTGTATATCAGTCAAGGAAAGACCTCCACCTTAGTCGGTGCAGGCTCTTCAAGGATTTTACAATTCTTAAGCGAATCAGTGGGAAGCTATGAAATCACCTGTGATGTGATCGCGCCGAGCGGCGATCTCACCCATACCTATTCCCTTGAGGTGGAAATTACCGAGTAACCTTTTAAAGAAAATCTCCATAAAAATTCCCGCACGCTTACGCATGCGGGAATTTTGCTTTCCTCCAAAAAATCAGTAATCCGAATAATGTGTGCCACATTGAAGAATGGCTATCTGGTTTGCCAACGCAATGAGTTCCATTCCGATCAATGCTTTTAATGATTTCATTAATCTTCTTAAAAACACGTTTGTCTTTTTTCAGCCACTCGAAATATTCTTCCCATGCTCCATTAAGCCACACCTTGTCCATCAATCTGCCTCGATCAAATCATGTTTCGTCACTTTTCTGTTTTTATACTCGCGAATCCTTTGCTCCAAAATCATTTGATTTTCAATGCTGTAAAACGGATCAATCGCTTCCAGTTTAAATGGAATTTCTCTCTTATTCACAATCTGTTTGAGATATAGGGTCAAAGCAGCTGTCATGGACAGGCCGATTTCCTCCAACACTATATCTGCTTCATTCTTCAATGCTTCATCAACTCGAAAACTAATGCTTTTCGTAGTCATGCCCTCACCTCTTTCCTCTTAATTGTATATCAAACTTTATATGTGTAAATCAATATCATTACAATTCATTCTTTTCGCATTACAAAAAAAACCGCGAGCAAACTCGCGGTCTTTGTCTTTATTTCTGATATTGCAACTCCCAAGACATCTCCGCTACATGAGAGAAGGTTTGATAAACCGAGCAATATTTTGCCGCCAGTTCAGCAGAACGCATCAATCCCTTTTCATTGTCGGATCCCTGAATCTCATACTTCACCTTCACCCGTTCAAGGGTTGCCGGCACTGCATCCCGCTTCTCTCCCGTAACGGTTAGCTTGGCTGATTCAAAATCAATTTTCTTCTTGTTGACGATATCCAAAAATGTTGCATACAAGCATGATGCCAATGCTGCAAAAAGCATATCATACGGTGCCAGTTCCCCCGGTTCAGAACCGACTGCCGCTGTGGTTTGCCCCGTATCGAGCACCCCTCGAAATTCGCGAATAAATTGCACCTCTACATCTCGTACTGCCATCGTTTTCTCCCCTTTCCTAATAGACCCCCATATCCTGTCCAGAGATTACCTCGCCCTCATAAACAGATTCCACTTCCTTGATCATTTCCTTTTCAACCTCTTGAATTTTCTCCTGCACCTTTGTCGGCTCCGATTGATGATCCATCATAAAGAGCTGATGATAAAGAATCAATTGCTTGGGTTTTGCCTCTGCAGCGATTCTTCCCAATTCCAAGGTTGAAGTGTGCACGGAAGCATGATACGCCTTCCATTCCGGACTCCTTGTTTCCCAACCGGCTGCATAATACGCTTCATGCACCAGAAGATCACAATCCTTCGCCTGCCGAATCACTTCCTCCACTGGCGCTGTATCGCCGGAAATTACAATCGTCCGATCAGGCGTAATGAACTTATACCCAAAGGAGATAAACGATCCATGAGAAACCGGAAAAGCTTCCACAATCAAATCTTGATCTTCATACACGATTCCCGCTTCGATTTCCGATACCTCGACCTGCCATCCTTCCGGATTGGCCGGCTCTTTTCCATCGATTCTTTCCTCAATATCTCGTCCATAAGCTGCGTGCAAATGATCCGTCATGGTCTTTAATCCTTTTGGTCCCCATACCTTTAACGGCTCCGTCCGGCCCAACACCCAAGGCGTAAAGATCAAGTCCGCATAGCCTAAGGTATGATCTGAATGCAAATGGGTGCAAAACGCAAATTTTAAATTCGCCGGCGCCAGAGCTTCAATTCCCATTTCATAGGCGCGAGCCGCTTGGCGAACCACACCGGGACCAAAATCAACCACATAGGCATTTTCTCCGACAACCACCGCAACTGCCGGTCCCGAACGTTTCGGATCCGCGTTGGGCGTTCCCGTGCCCAATAATACAACCTGTGTTTTCCCTTTATCCATCCTGTTCTTCCTCCCAAAACAATTCATCCAAGGTTCGCTCCAGCACGTGACAAATCGATAAGCATAACTTCAAGGAGGGGTTGTATTTGCCCGCTTCAATCAGTCCGATGGTTTGTCTGGAAACCCCGATTCGTTTTGCCAAATCATCTTGGGTGTAATCCTTCTCAACCCGCGCCAATTTCATTTTGATATTTTTCATCTTATTCCTCATCCCGTTTATTAGCATTTCGCAGACTTGCTTTCCTCGCCAACTGATCGCCTATGACCATAAAACCCACAAAAAACGGAATATAGATCATCAAAGAAGCAATAAAACTGAAAAAGAAAAAGCGAATGGTCGTTCCTTCTCCCCCAAAGACCACGGCACTGCGAATCCCAAAGAAAAGCGCAATGGCAATCCCCGAACCCAGTCCGATCAGCAGGTTCTTTTGACTCATTGATCGTTTGTTTTGTTGATCATGCACTTCTATCTTATCGGTATACAGTCCCTTTTGTACAGATCGAAGAATGTAATAGGCAGATGAAAAGATGATTAAAAGCAATTCAAAGAAACTCGCCTTCCAATTTCCTGGATACATAATCGATTTCATAATCACCGAAATTCCTGCAAATCCCATCATCAAATAATAGAGCTCCCGAAAGATCTGACTCTTTGCCGCTTCCACACGTTCATCCCGATACTTTTGATACCACATCAAACTGCCTCCTCTCCTATTTGTTTCAAGTGTAACTTTTATCGCTCGCAAAGTCAAATATACATGTCATAAAGCCTTGTATTTTGTATGCTACACTAACTTGTAAGCTACAATTCCAATTTGTAACGCAAAAGTCTCTCCTTCCCCGTTCACACCATCATTTCCGTTTCCTTTTCCACCCTCATTCGTTGCTCCACTTTATTGATGTTTTTATTCACAACGAAATGATAGATGCTTCCAACCACCCAGTGCGAGAGTACCAAGGATCCGAATATACCAAAAACGCCATAATGATCCGCTGCATAGATTGCCAATGGGACATAAACGACGAGCATCTGGATTAAATTGGCCAAGGATGCCTTAATCGGCATATGAAGAGCGTTTAGCGATCCATTCGAAATTAATAAGATGCCTTGGAATCCATACCCCAAGGGTACAATCCTCAAGTAGGTTACAATCACTTTTGAAACCGCATCACTTGAGGTAAATAGGCTCGCTATCGGCTTCGCAAGGAAAAATAAAGCGGCATACATTCCCACACCGAAAATCACAGAGAATTTTTCGCTAATCCAAAAACCTGCTCTAATCCGATCTATTTTTTTTGCTCCAAAATTTTGGCCAACAAAAACCGGTATATATAGAAGACAAAGCCATAACAACAGCCATCGCAAAATACTCAACCCTTGTTGCCACACCAAATCCCGCAACAGCTTCAATCCCAAGACTGGCGATTAATCCCGTAATAATCCCCGCTCCAAGGGGGATAATCATTTTCGCTATCGCATTTGGCAATCCAATAAATAAAATCGACTTCCAAGATCCAAACACCTCGATCAATCTGATGTTTCTTAAGGAGATCACTCGTTCTCGAAAACCCAATACATAGAGTGCGACGCTGAAAGTAACCGTTCTCGACAATACTGTAGCAAGGGCAGCTCCCGCTACGCCCAGTGACGGAATAAATCCAAGACCAAAAATCAAGATGGGGTCCAGAAGCATATTCATACCTGCTGCAATCATCATAATAATACTGGGCGTTTTGGTGTCGCCAAGTGCTCTGATCGCGTTATTTCCCACCATCGGTATCACAACAAAAGGGACACCCGCATACCAGATACGCATATATTGGGTAATATAGGGCATTACTTCCTTGTCGGCACCCAACAGTCCAAACAGCGGATCAATGGTCAGTTCACCTATAATCAATGCACTCGCAGCAATGAGAAGCCCTAAAGACAAACTGTCTGTTGTCAAACGAACAACTCGATCGCACTCCTTCATTCCCACCGCTTTTGATATCACCACCGATGCACCAATACCAATTCCAAGATTGATGCTATTGAAGACAAGCACCACGGGGAAGGTGAATGCCAAGGCAGCCATTTGAATCGTTCCCAACTTCCCAACGAAATATGTATCTGCTAAATTAAAGGCTACCAGTCCTAGAATCCCAAAGATCATAGGTGTCGTTAATTCAAATAACACTCGACCAATCGGCCCTTCTACAATCATTTTGCTTTTATTGTTATTCAAACCCGATTCCCTCTTTTATAAAAGAAGCCCTGTAATCAGGACTTCCTAGTCTGCTGTTCAACCTTCTTTTTTCCTTCATCCGTTGTTGCGAAAGAACGTTTCGTGGCAAAACACTTCGCGCTTGTTTCTGCAAAACTGCCGGCTCTTTTCCAAAAATGAGTATCATGGCATACCTGGTTTGCTTTGGCACGATCTCAAACAAAGACTTGAATTCATGCAAATCCACTTGCAGTTCTTCCGGCAAGTCGATTTGCATGAATTCACCTCTTTTCGTATCCAAAAAACGGATCTTGAATAATACGAAAGCCCCGAATTCCTTGCCACTTCAATAAAGCCTGGTTGCTCTTATTCGCCTGAAGAGATCCAGAGAGATAATAATAGGCATTATTTCCATACTTCTTCGCATGCACCATAATCTCAGTGGCAACCGCATCACGTCCATGAACAAAGGAAATAGAAATTTTGGGATTTTCTTCGCAAACCGCTTCCAAATCCTCTTGAAACAAGTGCCTCTCCTTTGCCGCATAAATGGCATGCACTTCCCTTGCCCCGTCTTCCTTCAAGGATTCCAGCAGAGCACGGACCGGTGTAATTCCAATTCCATTTGCGATAAACAGGATCGGCGAATCCTCATCTTGAATTGTGAACCACCCAAAGGGACCCCTCATTTGCAAGGAATCTCCCGGTTCCAGCTCCCGCAAACGTGCCTTGAAGGGACTTGGATTTTCCGCAATCTGTGTCGCGATTTGAATCACGCCCTCTTCCTGTATCGACACAAGACTGAATGCCCGCCACTTCATCCCCTCGATTCCTTTCAATCGAAAGATTCCGTGTTCCCCTGGCCGCCAAGTCAAACCGTCCGGAATCGAGAAAGTAAAAACAAAAATTTCTCCAAAAGGGTTTTCCTTATTCAATACCTGTATTATCGATTTTTTTCGAAGTCCTGTAAAATCACCGAATCGCATGATCCACCTCGCTTTCTTAGAATATAGATACCGTAATGATCCGGCATTTATCAGGTGTCTAAGAAATTGGATCCAGATTCTTGAGTATCCGCGCTGGATTTCCGCCCACAACAACATTTGATGGCACATCCTTCGTTATCACCGCCCCGGAAGCAATCACCACATTGTCTCCGATGGTTACACCCGGATTAATGACCGCACAGCCGCCAATCCACACACTGTCGCCGATCGTCACCGATTTCCCATATTCCACCCAAGCATTCCGCTTAACCGCGTCAATGGGATGCGTCGCCGTGTAGATATGCACCCCCGGCGCCATAAAGCAATGCGCCCCAATGCGCACTTTGCAAACATCCAAGATCACGCAATCAAAATTCGCGTAGAAAAAATCGCCCACGTGAATATTGGATCCATAATCGCACTGAAATCCCGGCTCGATATGAATATTTTCTCCCGTTGGTCCCAACCACTCCTTGAGGATTGCAACGCGGTTTTCATCTTCGACGGTCACATTGAATACACGGGACAATCGGCGAGAATTTTGACGCCCTGCCGTCAGATCAGGATCCAACGCATTGTAAAATTCACCATCCAGCATCTTTTCACGTTCCGTTTTAATTGCTCGATCAGAATCCAATTCCAGCAGCATCACAAGGGAATTTCCCTCTTCTTTGATGGTTTTAAATCCCAACCTTTGATACAGGCGAGCCGCTGGATTTCTGCAATCGACACTCAGTGAGATCCCGAAAGATCCCTCGGGCATTTGATCAATAACCGCATTCATCAACATGGTTCCGATCCCTTGCCCACGATATCCCGGCAGCATCGAGATACTAAGCTCCGGCACGTCTTGATGAGTGAAGCCATATCCGGGATTTTCTCTCGAAAACCATCGTAGCCAACATGCGCCGATCGACTTTCCCTCTCCATCCTCTGCAATCACACAAATCTCTTTTCCTTTCCAATTGCTGATATATCTCGCTAGTCTCGGATCCTTGATAATCGAACGGTCAGGCCGTTCTCCCCCATGTACATAAATGGCTTCATAGAGCATCTCCTCCATAAAGGCTTGATCCGATTTTCCTCTCTCCCGCAGTTTCAAATCCATCACTCCCAACTCCTCTCATGATTCCAGTTTACCATAAATTGCACAACAAAAAAGATGGGGAGAACCCCCATCCTTTATAAAACAATTTCTTTTTCCAACCATGAAACAAGCTCCTCGCAAATCAGAGAATCAGGAATGGTTTCAGTTACAATATGCGCCATGGTGCTTCCCAATGCGACGACATCACTCAACCTCTCTTGCAAAATAAGGGCTGGGATCAAATCATCACGGGAAGTCATGATTGTACAAGCACGAATGCGGCCGCCATAAACGCGGTATCGGATAGAAAACTTCCCCCATTCGAATTCATGCTCGTGCTCCCGAATCACCTTCCGCCCTGCTAATTGACGGTTATCCAAAATGAATCGCACGTCCTTGCGAAGCCAAAACCGCTTCATGAATAGATTCCGCTGTCGTTGGATGCGCATAGATCACATGCTCCGCTTCTTCTAAACTTTTTTGAGAAACAATCAAGTTGGTAATTGTCGCAATCATATCTGTTCCATGAACGCCAACAATGGTTCCGCCAATAATGATTTTGCTTTTCTTTTCCGCAATCACTTTGACAAATCCAGCCGGTTCACCCATGGCCAATGCTTTTCCATTCGCCATTAATGGGAATTTGCCCACCAGGATTTCGATTCCGTCCGCTTCCGCTTGTCTTTCCGTCATGCCCACATGTCCCACTTCTGGGTTGGTGAAAATGGCGCTTGGCACCCAATCATAACGCATTTCTTGAGTGCTGCCTTTGATATGGTCAACTGCAACAAGCCCTTGATCAGACGCTACGTGCGCCAATTGAAGTTTATTGGTCAAATCGCCGATGGCATAGATTTTGGGATTGCTTGTCTGCATAAAGCCGTCAACTGCAACACCATTCTTTCTTTCGTTCAAGTCTACGCCCAATTTTCCAAGATCCATTGAATCCAGATTGGCTCGTCGACCCACTGCCATAGCTACCTTTTCACTGGTCAAATATTTTTTCTCTTCATCCTTCTTCACAACAACCAATTTTTGTCCATCCAAGGTTGTCTGAATGGAGCAAGCCGCATGGCCTTCAAACAATCGAATGCCCTTTTCTTCCGCTGACTCACGAATCACATCGGCTGCATCTTCATCCAACATGGATAAAATCTGAGGCAAGAATTCCACCACATTCACTTCCGCACCTAGTGCGCGATAAATAAAGGCGAACTCCATGCCGATTACACCACCACCGATAATAGTCAATGATTTTGGAACTTCCTTCAAGTCCAGAAGCTCTTCGCTTGTCAACAACTCCGGATCATCATGGCCTTCAATCGGCAAATAGAAACAAGAGGATCCCATGGCAAGAATCAAATTGCCAAAGGTGATTTTCGCATCGAGTTTCTTTGTCTTTACTCCGATGGTGTCTTGATCGATGGCGAAGGCTGCTCCTTCAATCACTTCAATCTGATTGACTTCCATCAAATGGGCAATTCCGCCAACCAAAGTCGATACGACTTCATCTTTTCTTTCCATTACACGCTGCATGTTGATGCCAACGCTAGGCACCTCGAAGCCAAAATCTTCCGCTTCTTGAATTTTGCCCAAAACCGATACGCTGCTTGCCAATGCTTTTGTTGGAATGCATCCAACATTCAAGCAAGTGCCGCCCAGTTTGTTTTTTTCAATCAGAATCACAGAAAGTCCAGCCTGCGCCCCGCGAATCGCCGCTACATATCCGCCAGGTCCGCCGCCAACCACAACCAGATCGGCATGCATTTCTTTTTTTGCAGGCTTTGAAATCCCAAAACTGTAACCCGCCGCCGGTTTTCCAGCTGGCTTTTTCTTTTCGCCGGCAGGTTTAGCCGCTTTTTTCCCAGCTACCCGCTCTCCAGTTACTTCTCCGATTTTCTCGTTCTTTTTAACAACTTGTCCTTCTTCTACAGTCAATGCATCCAAGGTGCCTTTAAAATCAGACAAGAAGTCCATATTCCCTTTGCCTGATTCAATCGTGAACAGCAGGTCGCCAGGTTCAATGGCGTCTCCCGCCTTCTTTTGAATCCCCATGACCTTGCCCTTGGTTTCGTGGCCGGGTAATTTATCAATCGTTAAATCATGCTTCATCTTTTTCCTCCTAAAAGTGGAAAAAGGAGGGATTCCCCCTCCCCCATATCTTACTCGAAGTCTCCTTCAAATTCATCAATACAAGCTTTCAGCAAAGTTACTGTATACGCCATAGATGGGCCAGCTCCAAATGCAGCTGCGACCATTGCCGCTTCAATAATTTCTTCTTTTGTAGCGCCTGCTTCAAATGATTTATAGCAGTGATAAACGATGCAATACTCGCAACGGTTGTAGCAGCCGATCGCTACACTCATCAATTCTTTTGTTTTGTAGTCGATTGCGCCTGGCTCATAAACAGAACCGAGCAATCCCATAAATGCTCCTACATGCTCCGGATTTGTTTCCGCCAATACCCCTAGTCCACCTGTAAAACCTTCCAACATTTCACGTACATTATAAGCCATTTGAATCCTCCTAAAAATTTAATTGCTATGACAATGTTAAGTATAGCAAATGATTCGTTAAATTTCAAACAATTTTTCCGAAAAAAAAAGAATGCTCATTTTGCATTCTTTTGCGTTACATTCTTTGTCATTTTCGTCAAAATGTGCTCAAAAATTTCTTTCTCTTCTTCACTGATTCCATTCATCAAATCATCATTAAACTCAACGCCAACATAAAGAAGACTCGTAATCAAACGATCCCCTTCTTCCGTCAAGCGAATCATCGTAACACGGCGATCCGTCTGACTTGGAATCCGATCGACAAACCCGTCTCGCTGCAAGCGATCAATCAATCGTCCGGCGCTGGAATCCGTTATTGCCATCAACTTCGACAGTTCCCGCTGTGATATCGATTGATTGGTTTTCATATAATACAGTGCGATCCACTGGATCCGCGTAATTCCACTTCCTTGAAGCCTTTGACCAAAGGCATCGGTGATGCGTTTCATGGCACCATCCGTGATATAGCTTACTCAGCGATCCAATTGAAATATCATTCGCACTCACCTCTTTTCCAGAATTCTTCTTATTATAACACAGGTCGAACTCTTTTACGCACCTCATAAAATCGCAAAGCTGTTAACTCTCCCTTTGCCTCCAACCTGCCCTTTTGGATCAATCTGCGCAGGCGATAGTCCAAAAAGGTATCGCTGACAATTTGATTGGTTGTTCCCATGACCCTTCCAACGACTCGTGCCGCGGACTGATAAACCGAGCTGGATGCATCCATCAATTGCTGATCGTAATAGGTTTCCTCAACCGATCGAATACGCTTGTTTTCCCATATTCGCACCACCGACTGACTCAACAGCAAGGCTGCCCACGATTTCCGATATTGTTCTTGCCTTTCATTGGCTATTCGTCGAATCGTCTTTAATGCTTCCAGCAATTCTTGCGGTGTACACGCTCCTATTGCACCCGGTAAGACTTCCACTTCCCACAGTTCATGGCCCGCTAATCGACTGACCAAATACCACAAAGTGATTTGCTCCGAAACAATACCGCTATGCCAAATAACAATGTGATCTTGAGGATCGAATGTAAGTATCTTGCCATAGGCTTCTTCCAATGATGGAGAAAGCCAGTCTTTTATCTCTTCGCCGAATTCTGTGCCTGCCGTAATTCGGGAAAACCATGCAAAACGGTCATCGTATCCTTCCATCAAACTATCAATTCTCCCGATCGATAAATCATCCCGAAAATTTCGCACTTCCCCAAGAGTGGCATTCTGTTGATCCAACTGAAATGCAGCGTGAAGAATACCCTCAGCGACATCTCCAACTACTACGTGCTTCCATCTGCTCATTTTCCACCTCCGCTCTCACCCTCATCAACGATATACACGACGTTAATGATTTACTAGCCAAGATTTCAATCGCTGATGAAAGTCCTCAGGATAGTCGTGATCAAGCCCTTCAATTTTTTCAAAGGTTACTGGAATACCCAGTACTTTTAGATATTCAGCGAATAACTCAGCACCCTCTTGGCAGTCACGATCTCGATCACCCACCAAAATATGACCCGATACTCCCGCAGCTTCCAGCGCGGACAACTCTTCTTTCCACTCTTCCAATTCAGGCAACCATGGCGCCATAAAGATAAAATGGGTTGCAGGAATCGCACCGTCCAGCATCGCGCGCAACGCTACACCGCAACCGGCAGAAAAACCGCCGACCCACACCTCTTCGCCCACAAGACCCTCCTTGCTTAATGCTTCATAGTAGGTCCCCACTTCCGCAACGCCCTGGGCATTATCATTCCAGTTGTATCCATGGCTGAATTCAATTTGCGAGGATTGCTCCAGTGCCAATAAGTAGCCCTCGTCGACTGCCGCTTCCCAATATGGTTTTGTTATTTCAAGGTTCTCTTGGTTGCCATGCAAAACAAGCAAAAGAGGCTTTTCCTCCCCCTCGTTTTCCAGGAGTAAAATCTTGGATTCCGTGTTCGACAAGGCCTCCTCTTCTCGTTCTTGACATAACAACAACCATTTTTCAAAATCCGGTTCCCCCCGCAGGGCATCCAAATCATCATCCTGCTTGAGATACTCATGCGAATACCAATAGCCTTTGCTCTCAATCGCTTCCCGCATCAAGGCCATGGCTTCCTCTTTTTTCCCAATGGCAGCTGCCAAGGTATATTGGAAATTATCAATCTGCGGATACTCGCCAACAAGGGTTTGCGCCTCTTTCGACACAAATTCATAGGCTGCTTCTTCTCCCTTTTCCCGGTAAATGGATAGGGTTTCATTTAACACTTGTGTATAGGTCATTACGATTCCTCTCTTTCAATTAAAATGGCATTGTCATTGGTTTCGTCTTCTAAAATACTCTCGAAATAATGCTGCAGAAACGAACTCTTGATCTCTCGCCAAAAACTTCTACCCCCGTTTTTTTGCCACAACAAGAATCGAGTCCCCCTCGGCTTCTTCCTGATACTTTTCTATGTTTACAATTTCAAATTCCGATTGAAAGATCGCTTTCAATTCTTCATTCGAATAGGATACCGTTAAAATCCCTTCATATTCTTCTTCTCCGCTTCCCGTCCAAAAGGTATGCAGAAGCGTACCGTCCGGCGTTAATACACGGTTCTGCTCTTGAAGAGAGTCTTGCAACTCCTCTCGCGTCAAGTGCATCAAGACCTTGTTGGAGCAGATGCAATCAAACTTTTCATCCGTCTCCATGGCTACAGCGTCCATGTAAAACAAGTCCGCATGGGGATGAAAGGCGCGGAACCGGTGCAAAAAATCCGGCGCGGAATCCGACCCTGTCGCACGATAATACTTTTGAAGCTCCGCCAAGTCTTTCCCTGGTCCCATGCCCAATTCCAAGACACTCGAACCCGGTTCCACATACTTCAGCATCCAATCAATCAATAAAGGACCTTGATAGTCCCGCGTCATTTCTACATATATTTCCACTAGCTTCTTGTCCCAGCTTTTGCTCACATCGTTTCCTCCTTATGGATTCATCATCACATGCATGTCCTGTCTTTTCATCCGACCCAAATAGATGGCTCCTTTATTATATGTGGAGCTAGGACTTAATTCAACGCAACCATTAAAATCCGTTTGAGCCTCAACCATTTTCAGCGTACAAAAAGAGCGCATGTTGTTTTCATGCGCTCCAGGGTTTTCCGTTTAATTCGACATAAATTTTTGAATCCGTTCATTGGAAATGTCCTCGAAGAGTGTTTCTGTTCTTCCCTCTTCCACAGCTTCCCCGTTTTCCATAAAGATCACACGGTCCGCCGTCCGTTTCGCGAAGTTCATATCATGGGTAATGATCAAAACCGACAGATTCCGATCCTTCGCCAAATCCTTAATTACATACGCAATCTCCTCGCTCAATTGCGGATCCAAGGCCGAGGTGGGTTCGTCAAAACAGATGACCTTTGGTTCCAGTACGCAGGCCCTGGCAATGGCAACCCGCTGTTTTTGGCCGCCGGACAATTCATGCGGGTAGGCTTCCGCCTTTTCCGCCAGATCCAACTTCCGAAGGAAGTCCATCGCTTTTGCTTTGGCTTCCTCTTTATCCATGCCGTAAACACGAACGGGAGACTCCATAATATTCTCCAGAACCGAAAGATGCGGGAAGAGATTAAAGTTTTGAAAAACCATCCCCACTTTTTGCCGTACCTTTCGTACCTCTTTTTGATCCACATAAATGCCTTCCGTACAAAGCGGCAAGCCATCTACCACAATCGTTCCTTCATCAACACGCTCCAACCCACAGATGCATCGGAGCGCCGTGGTCTTTCCAGCCCCAGACTTCCCAATCAACGCCAAGATCTCGCCTTCCGCCAAGGAGAAACTCAAATCTTTAACTGCGATTTGGGTTTTAAAGCGTTTTGTAATGCCTTTCACTTGTAAAACCATATTTCCTCCTTATTCATAGTACGCGTATCGCTCTTCCATTTGTTGAAGCACCTTGGTAAAAACGCCCGTTAATATCAGATAAAAAACACCTGCCACCACCAAGGGCGCAAGGGTTACATCCCGGTTTGCAGCAATCTTCGCCGCCCGCAGCAGCTCGCTCAATCCAAGAATATACACCAAGGAGGTGTCCTTCACCAAAGTAATTACCTCATTGGCAACCGCCGGCAAGGTTCGCTTGATCACCTGCGGTAAAATCACTCGTAAAAATGTTTGCCGCTTGCTCATGCCCAGCATCTCGGCCGCTTCATACTGGCCTCGATCAATGGATGCAATTCCGCCCCGAAAAATCTCACCGTAATAAGCCGCGTAGTTCAAAGAAAAAGCAATCATCACGGAATTAAATCGAGAGAAAACGATGCCTATCATGGGAAGACCAAAAAAGATAAAGATCAATTGTAAAAGCAACGGTGTTCCCCGCACTACCCAAATATAAAGCTGGGCTAACCGTCGAATGATCCTCAACCGTGACAAGCGTCCCAGTGCCACCAGGATCCCCATGGGAATGGAGAGAACCAAGGTGAAAGCAAATACCTTCAACGTGATGACAACCCCACTCATCAAGGCAGGCAATAAAGCTAGAACATAATTCAGCAACTCTACCGTATTCCCCATCAATTCCGAAATCGTACCCATCGTTTCAACCCTCTCTCTACTTGTTTACAATATCTTTGCCGAAGTAAACCGTGGAAACTTTCGCTGCCGCTCCGTCTTCTTTCATCGCATCCAAGGTTTCATTCACTTTTTGAACCAACTCTGAATCGCCTTTTCTGAATCCAATGCCGTATTCTTCCTTGCCAAAGTCTTCATCCAATACGATATAGTTCTCAACGCCTTTTTCACCGATATAGTACATTGCCATAATCTCATCTGCAACCAAGGCGTTTACACGTCCAGCTTCCAAATCCATAAACGCTTCATTGTTGGTATCAAATGCAATTGGCGCTCCGCCATCCAATGCCGCCGTGAAGGCTTCATCCGCTACAATTGCAGCATATGCACTCGACTCGCTCTGGCAGGCAACATTCTTGCCAGCCAAATCCGCTTTCGTTGTAATTCCAGATTCCGGCAAAACAACGATGACCTGACGGTTCTTTAAATACGGTGTTGAAAAGGCAACCTTCTCTTCCCGTTCCGGTGTAATCGTATAGCCATTCCAGATCATGTCGATATTTCCTGAATTCAATTCCGTCTCTTTCATGGACCAGTCAATCGGTTGGAATCGCACTTCCAAGTCCAAACGAGCGAATACTTCTTTTGCCAAGTCTACATCAAATCCAACCAATTCGCCATCCGTTGTTCGAAATCCCAATGGGGCAAAGGTGTCATCCAAACCAACAATTACATATCCGCGTTCCACTAGGGCTTCATAACCAGAAAGCTCTGCCGCAGGCTCTTCCGTCACCGGTTTTTCCGCTGCACATCCTGCAAAAACACCCATCGTCATCAAAACTGCCAAAACCAAAATCATCATTTTTTTCATTTTATTCTCTCCCTTTAATCAAAATAAAAAACTCGTCCTCCGAAATACGAAGGACGAGAAAGTTTCCCGTGGTTCCACCTTGCTTTATGATTGCCTCGCGGCAACCACCTCATGAAGTGCAATCACACTTCTGCGGGATAACGGGCGCATACCCGGGTACAGCCTACTCTCCATCATGGATTTCGGTGCCCAACTCAAAGAGGTGTTCAAGGCAATTGCTTTGATTCCTTTCACCAGCCGGAATCTCTCTACAAAAGCGGGATTGTCTCTACTTGTTCTTCTCATCGTCCTTCTTGTTACTTTAGTAGTGTAAAGCAATAAAGGGATTGTGTCAAGAAATTTCTTCGCCGATTTTCTCTTCTGAGATTTGATAGAGTTTCGGAAAAATCCGCTGATCCACCCGATAGTTGTATGCAACTAACAAAATTGCCCCAATGCCGACAACACTTAAAAAGGAGAACGCCGTCGCATAGGAATACCGCTCAATGAGGGTGCCCATCACAACGCGACCACCCACACCGCCAACAAAGTAGGCGATACTGCGATAGCTGTTCACCCGTCCCCGGTGAGATGCTGGCGCGCGACGGCTGATAAACGGCGCCGAGCCCAGCATGTTGATAATCTCGCCCAAGGTGAAGACAAACATCATGACAAAGAAAATCCAGTAGGCTTGTGTCCCCAGTAAAAACAAATAGCTGAAGGAAAACAAACCCAATCCCAACATGACCTTCCTCAATTCCCGCCACCTCACCAAGACACGCGTCATAATCGGTGTAAAGGAAATCACCACAAAGGCGTTGAAACTGGCGACGAGCCCAAAGTACTGTCCTGCATCCGCTTTAAATATTTTCGTCATATACAGCGGCAGCGCAAAAGACCATTGATCATAGATAAAGGCAGCAAACAAGGCAACCACGATTTGAATCCAAAGGGATTTTCGTTCCTTTAAAATTTGGAAGGTTGTAACCCCTTCTCCCGCATGATCTTCATATTCATTCCGTTCCTCTTCCTTAAAGTCTTCCACATTCAAGACTTTCACGAAAAGAATAATGAGAATAGTCGAACTGATCGTTGTCACGCCATCCAAAACAAAGGCTAACGACAGATAGTTTTCAAAGAGCATGCCGCCAATGGCGGCTCCGAACATAAACCCAAGATTGTGTCCTAAGTAAGAGAGCGAGTACACCTTTTCCCGCTCCTGCGGCTTGGTTGAATCCGCAATTAATGCCTCGAATGCCGGATGCTCCATATTCGCGAACAGCCCCGCCATCACAAAGAAAAAGGTCATCAGATTGCCCGGCTCCACCGCCGCGCAAGCCATAAAGAAACATACGCTGATGATATCAAAAATAATAATAATTTTTTTTCTGCTATATTTGTCCGCCAACTTCCCGCCGATAATATTTGCCGGCAGAAAAATCAATCCGATCATCACGGAAAGCATCGCGATTTCCGATACCGAATACCCGATCTTCCGAGACAGAATCAGGGTTAACAACGGCCAGATAAACGCCCCCATATTGGTGACAATGCGAGCGATAAAAATGACATAGGCGGAACGGGACAATCCCCGATATTGAGAGAAGATACTGACTAATTCATGAAACATGCTTTCACCTTCTTTGATTTTCTTATAACCCCTTTACCCGCCAAATGAAAAAATCCTCGTTAAAAGTGTTGCGCATAATGAATCAAGATATCTCGCAATTGTTCCAGAGATTTCAACTCAACATATTCGTTATCGCCATGCCACGCATCCCCTGTAGGACCAAACTCGATTGCCGGAATTCCTCGCCCCGAAAAGAACCTTCCATCAGACGCGCCATGCTGTGCTGTCGTTTCCAAGGACAAATCTGGTGATACAACCGACATCGAATCCTTCAGTTGTTGAATCTCTTTTGCCT
The DNA here is from genome assembly GCA_030625815.1 of Eubacteriales bacterium. Classification (GTDB taxonomy): domain Bacteria; phylum Bacillota; class Clostridia; order Tissierellales; family GPF-1; genus GPF-1. The sequence goes on along the minus strand of DAOUQF010000025.1, from coordinate 21,920 downwards.
CTTCCTCGACACATACACCAGGTTCCATCGCTTCGATTTCAATCTTCCCGTCAACGCTCTCTTCGATGGCGGCAACAATCTCCTCTGCATTCAAATGCGGCACATAACGAATATCCAGCCCAAGGGTGCAGGCATCCGGCACGCGATTATAAATATCGCCCCCACGGATAAAGGCTAAGTTCACCGATGATTTCTCATAGAAGGAGGATCCTTCGTTCAGAATCGGCAAGACTTTGATTCGTTCGACATTTTCCATGGCTTTGACTATGGCATTCTCACCCTCCCACGGCCGGCTTCCATGGGCAGCTTTCCCATAACTATGCACCAATACCCGCAAGATTCCCTTCGCCTGCAGAGAAACCTTCATTTGTGTCGGTTCCGTGCAGATCACAAAATCACCCAAATAGCCCTGATCCACCAAATGCTTCGTTCCATGGATCCCGCCAATTTCTTCATCGGGAACCAATTGAAGCATGACCTTTGTGGAAAGCGGCTGATCCTTCAAGGCAATAAAAGCTTCCATCATGGCGACACAGCCGCCCTTCATATCGGCAGTCCCCCGACCAATCAAGCGTCCCTCTTGCTCAATGGGATCAAATTGATCGGCACGACCAGAAACCACATCCAAATGACCATTCCAAATCAAGGTTTTTCCCCCTTGCCCAAGCTCAGCCACATAACTCTTCCACCCCTCGCAGGTCAGAATTTCCCCTTCCACGCCATGCGCCTTCAGATAAGCCGCTGCCAGTTCCACCGCCTGGTTTGCCCCCTCTCGACTTGAAGAATCAATTTTCACAAGCTGTTTTAATAGTTTTAACATCTTCTACCCCTTCCTTTCCTCCCGTTTATATAACGAACAAACTCCCTATTATGTCCGATTGTATCACAAACTTTTTTGCATAAAAAAACACGCCCCTTATCAAGGCGTGTTCCTTCCCCTTATTCAATGGCCATATAAATATCCATCACCGTTTCGCCATCAATCTCTTTCACTTCTTCCAAGCAATACCTTACGCCCTCAGCATGTTCTTCCGGCAAGGCATTCTCCTTGACCCATTGCACCAAACGGCCCCAGCCCTTTCCGATTCGATTAAAGGGATCTGAAAATGGATCCGCAATACGGATCACCGCGTATTTTGCACCGTCAACCGTCTTGATTGACACTCCGTTGGCAACTTTCACTTCCCCTGTAACTGAAATCCAATACTCATATCCGCGCAATCCCTCATCCTGTTGCGCCATCGATACGGGAACATCGAACCCAAACCGTCGATCCGCCTTCAAACCTGGATGTTCTTCGATCCACCTCTCCATGAAAGCAATGACTTCCTCCTCCGGGTTCTTGCTAATTACCACTGCACTAAACACCGTCAAATCCGGCAAGGTCTCAAAGAAAACTTCGCTTAAATAATTCTCCATCTTTCTCCCTCCTAAAGATTCTAATTCTTCGATTCCAATTGGCTCAAGTCAAGGCAACATCGTCAATCCGTTCCCCTCTCCGAATTCGAAGGGTCGCATGCTGCATTTTGCGCTTTCGCACATATCGCATCAAGATTTCTCCCGCATCACTTCTTGCATCGCATATTCCTCCTCAAGTCGCTTTTAGTATACCCAAAATAAGGAACTGCGACCGGACAATTCTTGCGATAAACCAGATAGGGTTCATCAAGATAGTCTTCATCAAAAAGGCTCCCATTTTACTGGAAACCTTTTTGATGAGAATCATACCGCCTAGAAGATTCCCTCTAGAAATTCAAGCATATCCTGAATTGCATGCTCAAAATCCTCCCCCTGATAAATCTCAAAATGATCAATGGGATAGGTTATAACGCGACATTGATCCCCCATGATCTTTGCCACTTTTTCAACCGATTCCATGCTGACCAAGGTATCCTTCTCACAGGCAACAAGCAATGTTGGACAATGCACATGTGCAGCAAACAAAGATGGATTCTCCCCCTGCCCCGTCAACAGCACCTGCGCGCATACCCGATTCTGAAAGGTCGGCGCATGAAAAAGCAGATCATGATACCCTTCATAGGCACCGGACGCCGTCACCATAGCGGTTTCACCGGGTCTCCCGACAATGGGAATATAATGAGGCGATAGCCCCAATCGCCCTCTCCCTCGATCCCGTTGCGCATGAACAAAGAGTTTGAGAAAGAATCTCCATCCTTCCCGTTCCAAGGCGACCCGTCCATCAATATCTTTATCCAATGCCGGGCACTGCGCAATCACACCAGCAATAGTTGGGTTCTCAGCCGCCACAATCAGTCCATATCCACCGGATGCCGAAGTCCCCCAAAGCACAATCCGCTTGCAATCAATTTCCTTTCGATGCCGGGCATAGTCAATCGCTCCCCGAAGATCCTCTTCCTGCTTTGTAGCAGAATAGAATTGCCTGGGTTCTCCGTCGCTTTCTCCAAAGTGACGGTAGTCATATGTAAGCGCCACATAGCCGGCTTCATTGAATCGAAGGGCATACTGCTCCAAAAGCGCATCCTTGGTTCCGCCAAAGCCATGACTCAAAATAATACAAGGCACCAGATCCGCTTTTCCTTCCGGAAGGTAGAGCCAACCGCGGATAGTTTCCCCTTCCACCTGATATTCGATCTCTTCCCGATTTTCAGGCACACTACTCTCTCTGGATTGATTTCTTATCCTGATCACCGGTTCCCGCATAATTGGGAAAAAAACAATAATCAGCAAATATACGAGTATGATCACAAGGATCAATAAAAATCCTGACAGCAACATCTCATCACATCCCTTCTTACTCTTTTCTTTACCCCATTTCAACCCAAAAAAAAACGGCCGCTGCTGCAACAATTACCCCTGCATCCATTGCTTTTGGTGCGGTTTCGCCATCCACTTTAAAATTCATGTCTGTTGCACGGTTAGATCTACCTATTCAATATCGGCAGCCGTAAATGATAAAGAAGAGAGATCATAATCTCTCTTCTGAGCCATTGGCTCACTCAGTGCATACCTATAGGGCTATGTACTATTCTCAATATTTACCGACATTCACCATATAATCCCTTGTCCTTTCCATATGTACCACGTATAATAGTTTGACTACTCAACTAAAAGAAATGAGGATTCCCCCATGTCGACAAAAAATCAACTCTTTCGGCTTGCCGCGCCGATTTTTATAGAAACCCTACTCTTTATGCTCCTTGGAGTGGCTGATATTTATATGCTCAGCAAATACAGCGACCTGGCTGCCGGCGCCGTTGGCGCTGCCAATCAGCTGATCGGCAACTTAAACCTGATCTTCGCCATCATTTCAGCGGGTACCGCTGTCTTGGTCGCGCAAAATGTTGGCGCAAAAAACAAACTGGAGATTGAGCGCGTCAGTTCCGTCTCCATTGTGATGAATCTATTCTTAGGTATTGCCGTCAGTTTGCCCATGCTGATTTGGGGCCGTAACATCTTGGTTCTAATGGGTGTGACCCCGGACCTAATGGAGCATGCCGCAGACTATATTCAGATTGTCGGCGGAGCGTTATTCCTGCAGGCATTGCTGAACACCGCGGCCGTAATCATCCGCAGCCACGGATACACCAAACAAACCATGCTGATCAGTCTCGGCATGAATATCTTGAACATCTTTGGAGATGCGGTATTGATCTTTGGTCTTTTCGGCGCTCCTGTTCTGGGCGCGCAAGGGGTAGCCATCGCCACCACAGCCAGCCGCTTTCTCGCAACGATCGTCGCCTATGCTTTCCTCTTTAAAAAAGTGGTTCCCTTTGAAATGTTTCGGCATATCTTTGACAAACCCAAACAGGTTCTTAAGAATTTGATGAAAATCGGACTTCCAGCCGCCCTGGAAAACATGTCGTATTCCGTTTCTCAAACGGTTGTTATGTCCCTGATCCTTGTATCCATCGGAGAAGTCTCCTATGTCACGCGCACCTACGCCTGGTCCATTTGCTGGTTTGCCTTTCTCTTCGCCATCGCGATCGGACAAGCAACCCAGATCATGATCGGGCAGGCCGTTGGCGCAAAGCGAATAGAAGAAGCCTATGATATCGGACTTCGCAATTTTAAAATCTCCTTTATGCTTTCCTTGTTTACCGGACTCGGACTCTTCCTTTTCGGAGGCAACTTAATTGGACTTTATACGGATAATCCCGAAATTCTCGCCATCGGTGCCGCGACTCTAGCTGTAGACGCATTCCTGGAACCCGGGCGCACCTTCAACATTATCTTTATCAACGGGCTGCGCGGAGCGGGCGATGTCATCTTCCCTGTTGTGATGGCCATGATCTCCATGTGGCTTTTTGGCGTCGTCGGCGGTTACTTCTTTGCCGTCGTTCTCGGGTACGGATTGCCGGGATTTTGGTTTGGTTTCTTGTTGGACGAATGGATCCGAGGCTTTTCCATGTTTCTGCGCTGGAAAAGCAAGAAATGGACCAACAAATCATTGGTATAAAAAAACACCCGAGCTGAAACGAACCAGAAAGTTAGACAATAAAATCCAACATTTTGGGACACTTCAATTCGGGTACTGCACGCACGCCATCAGGCGTGCTTTTTTATTCGTAAAACCATCCAAGTTTCAAAACTTCCGCATCAATCCATGACTTCATCGACTCCGAAAACGGGAAATTCTGTTCTTCCGGCTCCTGATTAAAATAGGTGTCGTAACGACAACTGATCAAATCGTTCGAAGTACAAACTGAATCATGAATGGGATGTTGATCATGAAAGTAGATGGGATAATTCACAGTTCCCGGCAGCAATTGCCGTTCAGCGGCTGTTGTGCTCGCCAAGACCGCCCCCGTAAGAACCGCCTGGTGAATAAATATTTTAAAGAGTACATGTTCCTCAAAGTAATGGTGCATCTCTTCGTGTTCAATAATTGTAAAGAATCGGTCCCGCCAAAACTGAAGAATCCCTCTTTCCGTGCGCAGAATAAAAAATCCAGCATTGAAATACGGACGAATCTCCAATTCTTCCACCCCAGTTTTCATGGGTGAAAACTCATCCTCCAACTCAAACGCATTGTAAATCTGCTGCCAAAAAGCAGTCAATGGCTCTCCGTCTTCGCAGCCAACCAATTTTTTGTCCACAGGCCGATAGGCAAAGGCCGTATTCTCTTTCAACTCCAAGCTGCTTAAATCTTGAAACGCGATGCTGTCTGTATCCATCCACAAGAGCGTCCCCTCTACCAATGCTTCTGCTACCGCAGCTCCCACTAATTTATCGGCAAAGGGGAACTTTCGATATCGCTCAGGAATGGAAAAGGGCGTCACCAAGATTTTCGGATCCGGATACACGGCACGCAATTCCTGCACCAAATCCATCTCCGTTTCCGGTACCATCATTCGCACCGATTCATATTTTGTCTTTTCCAGACTCTGCATCAAGAGTTTCCCATGAGGCAGCATCGATTCATTCTGGATCATAAAACCAATATGCATGACAGTTCTCCTTTCTATTCCTCAACGACGGCAATTGCTCGAACTGGCGACCCGTCCGCATCCACCACATGCAGCGGAAATGCCTGAAAATTAAAAACACCAGACAAAACGCTCAAATTCTTCAGGTTTTCAATAATGACCTTCTTGTGTCTAAAAAGAATCTTGTGAATCGGATATGTTTTTGTATCCATGCGATCAATGGAGATCGCATCAATGCCGATTCCCTTCAATTCAAACGTCATCAAATATTCCGCCGCTTCCGCCGATAAAGCTGAAAACCCTTCGAAGTACTGATCACTTCCCCAATGGACTTCCCACCCCGTTTGGATCAATAAAAAGTCAATCTCTTTCAAGATCTTCTCAAAGGGCTTGATTCTCGTCAAAGGTATCTCCTCCGCCGTGCACTCCCGCACATCCAAAACAAACCCCTTCCCCATAAATGTTTCAGCCGGGAACTGATCCAAAGTTTTGCCGTCTTCCTTCATATGTGCCGGCGCATCCATATGCGTTCCCGTATGCGAAAATATCGTCCACTTTTTCTCGCGAAATCCCAGCGCGTCAAAGGTAAATACAGGATCGAGAACAGGTCTGTCGGAACCGGGAAAAACCGGCATTCCTTCATGAATCATATGCGTACAATCGACTATTGTTTTTCTGCTTTTTCCCATTACATTATCCTTTCAAATGATCTTTTTGATTCTTAAAAAAACTTAAACTTAAACTCAATTCGTTTTATCAAGGGATTGTTTAGATATGATAATACCATGAAAACTTATAAAAGAAATTTTAAAGGATTTACCTTAATTGAATTAATCGTCACTCTGGCCATCCTAGGCCTGATTCTTACGATCTCAGTACCAAGCTATATGGAGATTCAAAGACAATCTGGATTTCGAGCTGATCTTGCAACCATTTCCCTAGTCGAAAATGCGGAGGATCATTATTTTACCATGCATGTTTCCCATTCCTTTGATGACTCCACCGAGCAGACTGCAGATGACTTCTCTGATTCTCTTCAAACCTTAGCATCAATTATTGAGAAAGTTACGTTTCAAACCATGCGCAATGTTCATTGGGTTCAAGAAAACAACGACTGGTTCATTGCCTACGATTTAATCGATGCTGAAAATGAAGAAGCCGACGAACCTGCGCTACCGGATTATCCAGAATGGGACTCCACCAAAGACCACTACGACACCGGCGATCATGTCCTTTATAATGGAAGAATCTTCGAAGCATGGTACTGGACCCGCGACGAACCCGGAATCCTCGGTCATCCGTGGAATGAAATCACCGATGAATGGCGAGATTTCAATGTCTACCAATCCGTCGACAGCATCCACCTTCACCTTGCTGCTGATGGGCCAAAAGATCTCCTCAGCATGAAAGGCTTCCATCCTCCTTGTTTGCATGATCCTGCCCTCGGGCAATGATCTTTTGATAAATATCAACAAAAAATGGTTCGTTCGAGTATTCAGGAATCTTAGAAACCGGCACCCACTCCACCCCATTGGTTTCTTCTTCATTGACGCTTAGGATTTCGGACTCCTCCGCGATCAATACATAGGATACGTTAAAATGCAGATGGGTAGATACGTAGGCACCCTTTTTTTGATGGCCAAAAACAGGGAGGACTTCAACCGATACAGCCTTCGTGCTCAGCGGCACAATATTTTCTATCCCGGTTTCCTCTTGCGCTTCCCGTATTGCCGTCCCTAAGGGATCGTCGTCCCCATCGGCGTGGCCCCCGGTCCATGCCCAAGTATCATACAGCTTATGGTGAATCATCAACATCTTATCCAACGTTGGATTCAGAATCACACCCGAACTTGTCATATGAGCCGTTTCGCATTGCCGCGTCAAGATCAACTCGCCAACCAGTCCGATTTGCTCCAATATCAAGGACTGATCTCGTTTCTCCTGCTCATTCTTCGTTTCATACCGCTCGATGATTTCTAAATACCCCATTATACTCCCTCTTTCTAAATAGGCCTACGCTTCCTCCGACAACTTGGATCCAGAACGATAAGGCACTCGCCCCGATGGAATCTCCTCCGAAGCAGGTTGTACATGCAAATCCTGATCATCAAAGAAAATATGTGCATTAAACGCTTTCAATACATCCGTCTTTTCGACTCCACCAAGGAAAAAGGCTTCATCCAAATCCACGCCCCAGATTCTCAAAGTTAAAATTACTCGTTTGTGCGCTGGAGAGTTGCGCGAAGTCACCAAGGCAATTCGAATTCGATCCGGATCTTTCTTCTTGATCAAGGAGAGCATCTTCAAAAACTTCGCAAATGGTCCCTCCATCAAAGGATTCTCTGCGTTTTTCTTTTCATTCTCGATAAAAGCTTCCAATCCTTCCGCTTTGTAAATTTCCTCGGATTCCCCCGAGAAAATGACGGCATCGCCATCGAATGCGATTCGAATCTGACTTTCATCCGGCTGATAATTTTCAGGCGCATCGTATAGAAGCGCCGCCGCAAACCCGGCATCAATGGCGTCTTGCACATCATCCTTGTTCTTCGATAAGAACAAATCAACCTTCAATGCCTCTAAATATTTCGAAATCTTTTCGCCTCCGGTGAATGCGGCGCGATGAATGCCCAGCTCCCGTTTTTCAATGGAATTAAACACCCGCAATCCCGTACTCGGGCTATTGCGAGATAAAACAATCACCTCGACCTGAGCTTCTTCGCCTACCTGATTCAAATCCAACAACGCCTGAACAATAGAGTATGCCGTACCCGGTTGCAAGAACTCCTCTTCGTGTTGAATCTGATGATCCGCATAGGCGGATAATCCTTGATCCAAATAAATTTGATTCTCTCTTTCCAAATCAAATAAGGCTCGCGATGAAATTGCCACAACCAATTTATCCTTCAGTGAATATGGCATTCTATCTCCTTTCTATCCCTTGCTCGAATCCCGCACCATGGTCCGCACCCCATCGAGTATTAATGGGATCCGATCCCAGTTTTCCTTTTCGTTATTCACGATCAAATCACTATGAGCCAATAATCCCTGAATTTCATCCTCATAATTGCTCAATCGCTCTTCTACACTGCCTTCACCACGCTCTTCCAGCCGGTTTTGACAACTTTCTTTCGAAATATAAAGCCCCAGGGCTAGCACACTTTTGCTAAAATGCCTCTTCAATTCCTCAATTCCATGAAGATCGACTGCAACCGTTACGGTTTCCTTTTTTTGAACAACGGATTCCAACGACTCCAAGCTAGTTGCATAGTAATTGCCGTCATACTCCGTCATCTCGAGAAAGAACCCCGACTCCTTTCTCTTCAACATTTCCTCCCGCGTTGCAAAGAAATAATCGATGCCATGTTTTTCTCCATTGCGTGGAAGCCTCGAGGTCCATGTCGTCACGGTATCATAACCAAGACGTTTTTTTATTGTTGATTTTCCTACAGCGCTGGGTCCAATGACCGCAATAAAATGAATCATCTACTCCTCCGATATCATCCTGTCTTTCTTCTTATTATACCATTCTCTTTTCCCTTTTATGCAAAAAACAGCCTTTCGGCTGTCTTATTCATTGATCCCTTCACGATACGCTTGAATCGCTTTTTGGAAGTCTTCAGTTTTGTGGTAACCGCATGATTTGAACTCATAGCACCATCCGCGATACACGCAATCCGGCACACAAGCAGCATACAACTCCGGTTCAGTTTCTTTGATGCTTTCAACAATTCCAGTCCAGGCTTCTTTCGTTTCTTTTGACGCTTGTCTGCAGAGACGTTTTCTTGAAATGGTAATCATCGCCTGTGCATTCGCCAAGATCTCATGTTCCACTTCATTTCCTTGAGGCAAATCATTGCGATCCAATCCCGTTCGATCCGTTCGCTGAGTACGCACCCAATGCTCGATCCCAAATTTATGGCGCACAATATGCACCGATACCCAATACTTCAAATCCGTCCATTTCGCGCTGACGAAGAGTTGTCGTATGGGAGAATGTTCCGCTAAGAGAATTCGTTTCTTCCAAGACGAACTCGGTTCCTTGATTCCCGCTTCTCGGTGAATGGTTGTACGCGCGGAATCAGCGACTTCTCGCCATGTTCCTTTTACTTTCAATAATTCTGCTTTCATTTCACTGCCCCTTCACTACGCTTTTCATATGCATTCTTGTGTAACACTTCTTGCAATTATACCACACCTCTATAATAAAATCTGAATGGAACTCAAATAAAAAGCCTCCTCTCCCGGATGCCAACAGCAAGTTCTATAAAGATTTTGCCTGCTTTCTTGATTTCTACGACTATCGATGTAAAATTAAAGTAACAACACAAAGAATACTCCAAGAAAGGAGGTCCAAAATGGAAAAGATCCCTTTGCGTGAAGAACTGATTATCCAGAAATGCGATCATTTATTTACAATGATCTTTCGTGTTCTCGTCATTCTTGCGATTCTTTCCAGCCTCGCAACCAAAGAATGGCATCATTTAATCATTTCCGTCACGACTTTTGGATTTACCTTTCTGACTCAGATCATTAATGATCATAGCCATATCAAAATTATTCCTGAAATCAACCTACTCGCCATGATTTTTTTGTTTGCGGCGAATTTCTTGGGCAGCATTTTGAATTTCTATGATCTGTTTTGGTGGTGGGACATTTTTTTACACGGCCTCTCCGGGATCTTTCTTGGCTTTGCAGGGATCATACTTATATATCTTCTGAACAATACGCCAAAAAACAAAGTCTCCCTCAGTCCCTTCTTTATCTTGCTCTTCGCTTTCTGCTTCGCCATTGCCACAGGCGTCATATGGGAAATCCATGAATTCGTCAGCGACACCTTATTTGAAACCACTATGCAAAAATCAGGCCTACTGGATACCATGACTGATCTAATCGTACATTCTGCAGGCGCGCTGATCCCCTGCGTCCTCAGCTATCGCTATCTGAAATCAAACAAGCAAAGCGTGCTGACAAGACTGACGGAACGCTGGATTTTAAAAAGCATGGAAGCACAAGACTCCGCAAAAAAATAAAAGGTCGACCTCCGTCGACCTTTTTTACATTTATCTTTATTAACTTGCCTTACACATAATTGAGAATCAAATAGGTTGCATAAATTCCCAACAGAACAATGCCTTCCCGCTTGGCAATAAATGCTTTTCTGCCTCTGGAAAAATATCGAAACAGCCCCAAGGAGATCAACATGGTCGGAATCTGAATATGATAGAAGGTTGTAGGCACAACCAATCCGCCCTTTGTTACAGCCGCCGCACTTCCCACAACAAACAAAACATTCAGGATGTCAGCTCCAATAATATTGCCAACGGCCAATTCGCCATGGCCTTTTTTCACTGCCGAAATCGCAGTCACCAGTTCCGGCAAGCTCGTTCCGAAAGCGACCAAGGTTGCCGCGATAACGCTTTGTGGGATACCCAGGCGAATCGCGATAATTTCAACAGCAGGAATCAATACCTGCGACGATCCGATCACCAAAACAACACCGAGCAACATTTTTATGATTTGCATCCAAAGCGATGTATCCTCTTCTTCAAATCCCTGAGGACTTTCGCTTGCCGATTTTGCCCATTTCATGGAGATATAAATATAAGCTACCAAAAGTCCGAGAAAGACAAAACCCATCCACTGATAAATCCGTCCAGAATCTCCCGCCGATAAAAACGGCAAACAGACGAATGCCAGCAAGATTCCTGCTCCTAGCTGAATCTTCCCTTGCCGCAAAATCATCTTTCGATCTACAACCAGGTGACCCATAATCGCGGCTAAACCAATAATCAAACTGGTATCCGCAATGATCGATCCAATAGCATTCCCCAACGCCATGTCCGGATTGCCATTTATGGCTGCCATAACGGAAACACTCGCCTCCGGCAGGGTGGTTCCCAAGGAAACGATGGTCGCGCCAATCACCATCTTCGGCACACCCCAGTGAACCGATAAACTGACCGCTTCATCGACAAGCAAATCCGCTCCACGACTCAGGATAAAAAGACTAACTGCAATAACGCCAAAGAGAATAAGTGACGGCCATAATTCCAAATTCTGCAATAATAATTCTTTCATTCTGTTCCTCTCCTTTATGCATCGTCTTGGGGGCTTTTCCACAAAAAAAGACCCACAATTAACAGGAACGTTAATTGTAGAGTCTCACATGACATAAATATGCCACCAAAGCCGGGAATTGCTTCCGTAATGACGACTTTGATTCCTTATCTTGCAAGGATAGTTACTCCCTCTAATCAATCACTTCATTGATACCCTCCTATTCTACCCATTATGCTTTAAGATTGCAACCCCTTCTTCCTATTCCGCCATTCTTAAAAAGAAAGCCTCAATCTTGCGCCCAAAAATCCGATCAATCATCGAGATGAGAATAACGCTCAACAAGACGCTGTCCAATATGCTCATCACCAGTCCGCCAAGGCTTCCGTCAAAAAAACAAAGATGAAATCCTGCAAAAAGCAAGACGCTCCCAAAACAAGCGCCGCAGGATGAAACCTGTTTCTATATTTATGCAGGGGAATCACTGCCGCAGGGTGCGCAAAGGTAAATGCCATCAATTGTCTCCTTATATATTCTATTCTTTCATTCCACCGGATTCCGGGGCTACAATTGCCTTCACACCCAAATAGGTGGCCAAAAAATAACCGCCATAAATCACCAAAATAAAGAACGCCGTGATCACCAAATTCCCTACGATGTCCATGTCACCCAGCAAACGTATAACATCATTCGCAACCTTCAGCCCAACTATGGAATGAACAATCGCCAATCCCAGGGGCATCATAAAATACAAGAAAATTTGAAAGAAAATCGACTGATTGACCATCTTCTTTTCCGCGCCGATCTTTCGAAGCAGTTCATACCGTTCGCGATTGTCCGCTGCTTCCGATAATTGTTGAAGGGCGAGAATAGCCGCGCAGGTAATCAAGAATACAAATCCCAGGTAGATCGCCAAAAAGGAAAGAATCGTTCGCGTTGAAACACCCGCCTCATAAAGTTCCTCTTTCGCTATTGCACGATGAAAGGGCCGGGTTTCCGCATCGGCAAACCAGATCGACATGCCTGCTCGAAACGCGTTTGCTTGCTCGTCATTTTCAAAATTCAAATTCAACGTTTGCAGCGCCAACGCCGCTTCCGGAAACTCCTCATCCCGCAGGACGAAGACCCCCATATTCCCATAGCGCATCCCCGTTTCCAATTCCGTTTGAATCAATTCTTCCGACTGCAGTTCAAAGGACATACCTCCCAATTCAAGGGTTTGCGTCACAGCAAAAAGATTCCCGAAGAACGACTTAAAATCGCCATTCGTGCAGACCAAGAAGAATTTTCCTTCCTCCAATGCAATTCCCGGTTGATCATTCATGCGACGAAGCGCATTCAATTCCGATAGCTTGATCATCGGAGCATGGATCTCCGCCATCTCCTCATAGTCCAACTCCTCGCCCGACAGCTCCATTAACGCCCTCAGGGTGAGCCCCGAATCGTACTCCCTGATCTCCGCCGCTTCCAGATAAGCCTCTTCTCCGAAGCGTTCATTGATTTGATTCAGAATCGAGATTTCTTCTGGATCGTTCTCGGAATGAAATTGTGTAATGGAATAATCATAGGGGGCAGCGGCCGCCAAATCCGTTGATACAGCCATGGAAATTCCCATCCCGCTGGAGAAGGTTCCGATAGTCAGCAGCAAAACAAGACAAACAATGGTCATGGACACATAGGTCGTATTGATCTTGCTGTTAATCTGCCGCAAGACAAACATATTCAAATTCTTCAGATAGAGTTTGGGATTGGCTTGAACCGTCCGCAGCAAGAACCCGGACAAGGACATAAAGAATAGAAAGGTTCCAACAGAACCCAAAAGAATGGACGCGGTAAACATCCAGCCCATATTCAGCAACCCGTTTTTTAGAATCAACCCATAGGCCGAACCCAAACACAAAACTGAAAGAATAAAGATCACCACGGAGACCTTCATCCCACGTAATTTCAACTCTTCATTTTTCTTGCTTGCCTGAAACAGATCGATCAGCTGATAGCGGGAAATTGAAATCGTACCAAACAATACAGAAATCATAAAAATCAAACCAAAATTCATAACGGCTTTCGCCGCCCCAGACAGAGAGAAAACGAAATGAAAACCGGTCATATTCACCTCAAAGAGCCTGGCTGTAAAAACAGACATCAACTGAGAAAGCAAAACCCCAAGCCCGAGTCCGACACCCAAGGCAACCACGCCAATGATCAGGGTTTCATAGATCAGCACCCGCGCGATCTTCCATTTCTCCATTCCCAGCAGCATGTACATCCCCAGCTCCTGTTTTCGTCTGCGGATCAAAAATCCATTGGCATAAACAATCAAGAACCCCAATACCACGGATACGAAGACAGAAAAATAGGCCAGAATTTGAGTGAGTGCCACCATTGTTTCATGCCGTGATTCCGTAAATGCCATCAATTCCTGCTGCGCATCCAGAGAATTAAACATATAGAAAACACAGACACCAAAAACAAGGGTCAAGAAATAGATCGCAAAATCCTTGATGCTCTTTCGCACATTCTTTCTCGCCAATTTAAAGTACATCGCTGTTGTCCCCCCCTAAAACGGAAACCACATCGATAATCTCATTAAAAAAGTCTTTTCTGCTCTCTTTTCCTCGATCAATTTCATGGAACAACTGGCCATCCTTGATAAACAGAATCCGTTTGCAATAACTGGCCGTAAAAGCATCGTGAGTCACCATCAAAATAGTGGCATTCATCTCTTCATTCATCTTCTCAAAACTTTTCAACATCATCTTCGCAGACTTCGAATCCAATGCACCCGTGGGTTCATCGGCCAGAATCATCGCCGGTTCCGTTACAATCGCTCGCGCCGCGGCAACCCGCTGCTTTTCTCCGCCTGACATCTGATAGGGATATTTCCCCAGCACCTCTTGAATCTCCAGTCTTTCCGCCGCTTCCTCCACCCGTTTTTTAATCTCAACCGCCGGGCATTTCATGATGGTCAAGGCCAATGCAATATTCTCAAAAGCTGTCAGGGTATCCAACAAATTAAAATCTTGAAAGATAAAACCCAATTGCTCCCGACGAAAGGCGGAAAGCTTTTTGGCCGATAGGGCCGTCACATCACAATCGTTAATCGTAATCGAACCACCCGTGACCGTATCGATGGTTGAAATGCAATTCAAGAGTGTTGTCTTTCCGCTCCCCGATGCACCCATAATTCCAATATATTCGCCTTTCACTACATCGAAGCTGATTCCATCAATTGCCTTCGTAATATTTCCCCGTTTTCCATATGTCTTTTCCATTTTTCGAACCTGCAAGATTTTTTTCATCTTTTCCTTCCCTTCCCTCTCTGTTGGTTCCAGTATATCTTGCAGTTCTTTTCTCCCTCATAACGATTTCTTACATCCACCTTACCTTTCTCGATAACCTATTTATGATGCTGCAATTTTCCTATTTCTGCGGCACCATCAACGGGTCGCTTCCTCCATAGCGTGCTCTTTTAAGCTCCCTTCACATTAAACAAAGGCCGGATCCGTTCCACAATCTCCGCCGTTTCTCGAATCCATTGTTCAATCTCCTGCCAAGGCTTGTACGCGGCCGGTATCTCATCCAATGTTGATCGATTCATAGTGGTGGTGTAAATTCCCTCCATAGATTCCTTGAACCCTTCCATGGTGAATATCTTTTTCGCCTGCGTCCGCGAGTACAACCGCCCGCATCCATGGGGCGCCGATTCGTTCCAATCTGCATTTCCCTTCCCCTCGCAGATCAAAATCCCGTCTCGCATATTCAATGGAATGACCATGATTTCCCCCGTTTTTGCGGAGATGGCTCCCTTTCGGACGATCCTCGTTTCCATGTCGATATAGTTATGCACCGACTCGATCATCGGCAAGCCGTTAAATTCCGAGTCTGACAACCGAAAGTATCCAGTCGCGATCTGATAGAGAATCATTTTCCGATTTAAGCATGCATATGCTTGGGCAACCTTCATATCATGAAGATAATCCTCCATGGCTTCGCCTTCCAAATACGCAAGATTATAAGGAATTCCAGCAATTGGCGGCCGTTTCTTCTTTCTGTTTTTATCTTTCTTATCTTTCTTATCTTTCTTATCCTTCTTCTCCAGTTTCCCATGCGCCATCTGCAATGCTTCATAGGCGATCTGTTGATGCGCTTCCGCAATCTGCAGACCCAGATTTCTGCTGCCCGTATGCACAGATAAAACCAACTCACCAGTCTTGGACAAGCCGCCTTCAATAAAATGATTGCCTCCCCCAAGGCTTCCAACTCCGCGGGAATAAAAATCAAGCTTATCAGGAATTCGGTCCCAGCATTTCAATGATTTCAAACGCTTAGAATAATTCACCAAAGGCTGCTCATGAACATCAAATCCCAAAGGAATTGTCTGCACAATGAAGTTCTCCAGCATTTTCACATCAAAATCTCGCTTGCCAAAAATCGCCGTCAATACGCCGCAGCCGATATCAACCCCCACCACCGATGGAACAACGCGATCCCGCACATAATATGTCGTTCCAATGGTAGCGCCTTTTCCAATATGTACGTCCGGCATAATCCGCATATGGGCATCCCTTGCCCATGATTGATTCAGCATTTCCCGAATCTGCTCCCGGGTCCCCTCATCCAACACATCCGTAAAAACTTCCGCTTCCGCAATATTTCCTTTGATCCTCATATTTTTCACCTCTTATTACTTTCATAACCCGTTTCTTTCTTTGCTATCATAAAATCTAAAATCGGATTATGGGTTTGTGAAATTGGGTAAAATGGTAACAAATGACAAGGAGGCTGCTATGATTGCACAATCAAATCCATCCATAAAAAACCAAGCCCCAGGCACCATCATCTATACCGGCACCTATACCGATGTCCCCCTGAGCATGGTTTTATATAAATACAACTCTGAAGATTGGACGAAAGAAACCATCGGTGATCTATCCAGCATCCCCGATGATGCCATGATCAAATGGTTGAATATCACAGGCTTGTCTCACACCAAGGTCATTCAAGAATTGGGCACTCGATTTTCCATCGATCCCTTGATTCTGGAGGATATCGTAAACGTGTCCCAATATAGCAAGATGCAATCGGATGATCTTCTTTTCTCAGTGTGGAAAATGATCTACATGAAAAAAGGGCAAATTGAACACGAGCATGTATCCCTTCTGCTTATTGACAATTGGGTGATCAGTTTTCAAGAGAACGAGGGCGATGTTTTCGATTCTGTACGGTCCCGACTTGAAAAAAACCAAGGAATCCTTCGCACCATGAAGGGGGATTATCTCTATTTTGCCTTAATCGATTCCATTATCGATCATTATTTCGATACCTTGTCTCTACTAAATCGGAAATTCGATTCCTACGAAGCCGCGATCTATGATCAAAAGAAGATTGCCATCGATTCCCTTTATCCCTTACGAAAGGAATTGGCGCAATTAAAAAGCGCCACTTTCCCTATGAAAACTGCGATTCCAAGGGTGTTGCACGGAAAGCAAACCATAATCTCCGAAGAAGTTCAGCCATACTTTCAGGATGCTCATGACAACCTGATGCAGGTTTCAGAACAGATCTTGACCATTCGTGAACTCGCGTCCAGTCTGCACGATCGTCAACTATCGGAACTCAGCCATCAAATGAATACCATTATGACAACCCTCACCATATTCTCTGCAGTATTCATCCCCTTGTCTTTCTTGGCAGGCCTATTCGGAACCAACTTTCGCCAGATGCCGGGAATCGACTCTCCGCAGGCCTTTTCCCTCTTTCTTGCGGCTTGTGCAGGTGTTGCGGCTTTTATGCTGATCTTCTTTAAAAGAAAAAAATGGTTCTAATAGAAAAGACTCGATTCATCAAAAAAATGAATCGAGTCCTCTTTTATATAACGCCTCGCTTTACAGGTACCACTCCATCTCACGGCGCTCGCTGCAATTGTCAATCAACCACTTTTGCATGCCGTCAAACTTCTCTGTCCATACGGAACGCGCTTCCTTCGGACAAATATTGATACAACGTCCGCAGAACATGCATTTCTCCGGATCCGTCTTCCTTCCATCCATGAAATCAATGGCTTCTGTCGGACAACTTTTTGCACATAGACCGCATTGGTCGCATTCATCGTTCCCGGTTGGATAGGCATAGCCTTTGATCGACTTGTACGGGTCATCCCCCGGCACCGCAGGCTGTTGATCATTTCCCGCTTCCAGCTTCGCCTTCACTTCTTCCGCTAACTTTAAAAGCTTCGCTTGATCCGCTTCATCCGGTCGATTTGCCGCAACGCTGGTTTCCAGGCAATGCTCCGCAATCACGGCGCCTGCCGCGATTACACGAAATCCCTTTGCCGACAGCTCATTGGTCATCTCCAAAAGTGCATCATCATAGTGGCGGTTGCCATAGGATGCAATCGCAATCGCTTGCGCTTGATTTCCGACTAATTTTTGAAAAATCTCTGTAGAGATTGCAGGCAATCGCCCTGAATATACCGGCATTCCCACCACAACCAAATCATCCGCTTTAAAAGCCAATGTATTTGCTCGATTCGCTGGAACCGTCAAATCAATGTCCTTGATCTCTTCCGCTGCAAATCCTGCTGCAACGCCATCCACCGCCGCTTTTGATCCCCCATTGGGCGAAAAATGCAATTTTACTACTCGCTTCATTTTCTCCTCCTCAAAACCTTTGCTTTTTTCTTTGTTTTATCTAGAATACCAACAAAACTGTAATTTGTCTCTAGATAATCCTTTTATTCATGCTTAAGTCTAACATAAAGCGATTTTACTAAGCCGTTTGTTCTTCTGAAAATCATGAATCGATTTCACCTATGGCTTTTCAATAGGAATCGGTATATGACTTGGCAGTTTTCCAAACCCAATAATCAAATATACAAAAACACCCAAAATACATATTGCTCCCACCATCACTATTAACGCTCCCGTTTTTTGGAGTTTAGACATCTGATTTGCTTTAAATTTCAATAAGTAAAGAGAGAACACCAAAATAATAATCGCACTTACAAAACCCGCTCTATTAATAATGAAATCAAAAAAGTTACCAATAAACCCGTTATTCAACATAATCACCCCACTATCATAATGTGAATCATCAATTCCTAACGATATAACCTCATCCCACCTATTCGCTCAATCATTTAATATGTATTGTAATGTGCGTCCCGGATCATTGATGAAATTCTTCATGACTTGATAATGTTCGGTATCCTCATAGCAAACTTTTTGAAACCCTTGATCCACCTGATAAATTTCGGCATGGGGATAACTCATCAAGATCGGCGAATGGGTTGCTATCAAAAACTGTGAATCATCTAAAACCAACTCATGGATTCTTCTCAATAATGCCAATTGCCTTGTGGGCGATAATGCCGCTTCCGGCTCATCGAGGATGTAAAGCCCCTTGCCCCCAAAACGATAAAGCAATAGCGCCATAAATGACTCGCCATGAGATTGCTTGTGGAGTGAGATCCCTCCATAGGATGCAATAAGCGGCGGTCCACCGGCGTCCTCATCCAATTCATCAATATTCGAAGCGACATTGTAAAAGCTTTCCGCTCGCAGAAAATAACCATCCTTCGGTTTCGTAACCCCTTTTACCAATCGCAAGACATCCGATAGCTGCGAGTGCGTTTCCTTTGTATGAAAATTAAAATTTCGACTCCCGCCCTCTGGATTGAATCCATAGGCAGCCGCAACCGCTTCGAGCAAGGTAGACTTCCCACTCCCGTTTTCACCAACAAAGAAGGTCACATTGGGATGCAAGCCAATTTCATTCCATGCATGAACTGCCTGCAGATTATACGGGTAGACCCCTTGATCGACCGACGAAAGATCACACCGAATCGAACGAATATATTGATAAAATCCATACTCAATCATCTTAATCACTCCCAGTTAATTTGCCTTCCCCCATCGCAATTGCATGATTTTAGATTTCTTGTCCACAGGATGGGCAAAAGCGATAGGATTTATCCAGTTTAACGCTTCTCCTCCTTGCTCCTCTTCTCCATTATCCTTCTTCTGCTACAATTAAATGTAGTTCATCTAGCGTTGTTGCTCCCCGTTCCACCGCTCGGTCCCTCAGGTGTAAATACAACTCAGCTTTGGTCGCATCCTCATACGGCATCACAAACAAAACACCAATTCCCAATGCCAAAAGTCCCACTAGATACCACCCGATAAAGGAAAGATCCAGCACAAACATCTCCCATTTCTCACCCTGCGTCATTTCATTGCTGAGCTCAATGGCACGACTCGCTCCAATAGAAGGATTATCCGCCAAAATATACGGAACCATGCGATAGGCATAGGATTTGATGATTCCTGGAATAATCAGTAGCAGCGTCCAA
Source organism: Eubacteriales bacterium (assembly GCA_030625815.1). GTDB lineage: Bacteria > Bacillota > Clostridia > Tissierellales > GPF-1 > GPF-1. The sequence goes on along the minus strand of DAOUQF010000025.1, from coordinate 2,105 downwards.
AGAATCAAATAGATAGTTCGAAGCAACATGGTACCCACAACACCGCCATATCGACCTTCTCTAAAGTAATATCCCAAATAGCTCATATCGCATTCGTCTTCCGCCGTTCGAATAAAGAATTTTCGTCCTCCAACTTCCACTCGGGTAGACAAGGGCATCACTGCCCGAGCCCCCCAACAGAACCGTACGTGCGCTACTAACGCATACGGCTCTTCACATGTCTTTGATCTTTTTTTTTTAGTCATATAGATTAACGTAAATCTTTGGTATCGCAAGCGGAATTGTTCGCAAGAGGCCATATCGGAATGTTTCCCAATTGTAACTTTTCTTCTGACTTCTTCTGTTCAACCATTTGTAAAGGTATTTTGCTGTTTGGTGAAGAAAAGCTTTGAGATTCTCTCCGTTGTAGGTTACTCCATAATAGCAGTAGTGCCCTACAAGTGACCGATTAATTCTTGCTATCAACTCTTTTACCGGCAAATGCCGATTCACCTTAATCCATTGGTTCATCCTCATGAGCTTGTCTGTTATCTTCTTTCGACTTGATGCCAGTTTGACTACAAATTGCGTATTTGCGCGATTTCTGCCGCAATAGAAAGTAAAACCCAGAAAGGTTATCGTTTCAGGTTTCCCCTTTCCACTCCGTTCTCTCGTCTGCGCCGCAAACCTTCCAAACTGCATGATTCGAGTCTTTTCTTCTGCTAGTTCCAGCCCAAACTTAGCAAATCGTCCAGGCAGTGCATTATAGAATCTAATGGCGTCATCCCAGTATTGAAAGCAGACCACAAAATCGTCCGCATAGCGGACAATGTGCGCTTCGCCTTTAAGTCTAGGCTTGACCCTTTTCTCGAACCACAGATCCAATACATAATGCAGGTAGACATTTGCGAGAATCGCAGATGCCGCATTTCCCTGCGGACTTCCAGATTCGCTGTTTAATAACTTCCCCTTTTCTACAACACCCGCTTTCAGAAACTTCTGTACTATTTCTAGAAATCTTCTGTCTGCGATATCATGTTCCAGGAATTTTATCAGCCAATCGTGGTCCAACTTGTCGAAGAATGACCGTATGTCTGCTTCCACTACATAGCTTGTCTTGCCACTCATTTTGCCTATTAAATCCTTAATTGCATCATGGCAGCTCCGTCCCGGTCGGTATCCATATGACGTTTCAAGAAACTTCGGTTCATAAACCTCTGTTAATATCTGTGCTATTCTGGTTTCTACCAATTTATCTTCATAGCTTGATATTCCCAGCGGTCTCTTCTTCTTACTCCCTACTTTGTCGATGTAGGTTCTGCGGGACGGCTTCGGCTTATAGCTTCTGCGTTTCATGCGCTCTACAAGACGTTCAAGGTTGTCGATCAAGTGGATTTCATAGGCCTCTTTCTTTACTCCGTCAATTCCTGCCGCCTTCTTGCCATCTATGGCAAAATGTATGGCTTTCAGGGATTCCACGGTAATGAGAGATGCCAAGTTCTCCACTCGCTCTCCGTTCTGACTATATTCTCTTATCCTGTTCAGTTTCGTTACCAATATTCTTCAGCTCCTGTCTGTATTCGTATTTCCACTGTCCAGTACGACATGTGCTACCCCCTTCCCTCCATCTGCTTTCACAGGTTTCTCAGGTACTATGAGGTAGTCGGACTTCCTATATGTCGTCTGTTCGTCTTACGGTATTTCTCCGCTTTCGACTTCCATACTGCCATAAGCAGAACATATAGGATCTCAGCTGTTCTCATGCTATGCTCTACGGTCTCGCCAAGCTCTCTGACCCCGGGGAAGCCACTATATCCTCACCATGCCGTCTATAGTGATGCTGCCTGCTGCAACAGGTACTGCATCGGCCTTCCCATTTTAACGGGATTTTCGGGGCTCAATTACTTCACTTTCGTTTCGGCTCGTTCCGTTCTCTGGCCTACGCTTAACACTAACGTTACCGCTTCGTGTCCAAGGTCTTGATACTGGGTGCTGGTTAGGCTTTCCCAGGTGGGTCTGTCTCCCACTGCATAACATAAACTTACAAATGTTGAAGCTGATTTCTATTTCAACAAGTGGAACACCCGCGAGCTCTATGCCTCGCTGTGCTCTCAGCTCGCACACCT
>DAOUQF010000023.1 GCA_030625815.1 Eubacteriales bacterium | reverse complement strand
TGGCGTTAAAAGGATTGGAAGAAACAGGAAGGGTTCGTTAGGACCCTTCTTTTTTAATACCCCAAATCCAGATTGACCCGGTTGATCAAGGTCTCGGGATCCGATATGAATTTCGGGAAATTCTCTTTGAGAATTTCGATGCTCTTCTCCAGGTAATGGATGCTTTCGCCGCAGATGTGGGGGGTGATTACCACATTCTCCATCTGCCAAAGCGGACTGTCTTCAGGTAGCGGTTCCGTTTCAAATACATCGGCAGCCAATCCGCGAATCTGTCCGGTTTGCAAGGCTTTGATCAAAGCCTGCTCGTCCACGGTTTTGCCCCTTCCGATGCAGATCAAGACAGCGGACGCTTTCATGGCTTCAAAAGATTCGGCATTCAAGGAATGAGTTGTTGCCGGGGTATTGGGTAGGAGATTAACGAGATAATCAGCGGTTTCCAAGAATTCCTGTGTCTGATCCGGGGTGTACCATTGATCCACATTTTCTTGATTCAATGGCGTGCGTTTCAAGGCGTGCACGCGCATGCCCATGGCTTGCGCCCGGGTAGCCAGGGTGTCTCCGATGGCGCCGAAGCCCAAGATTCCTACGGTCTTGCCGAAGATTTCATCTTGAGGGACATTGCGCTTCCAATTTGAATCTCGTTGCTGTCGTTGAAAAACATGCAGGTTTCTCGCAAAGAGAATCATCATGGCGATGCTGTATTCCGCCATATGATTTCTGTGGATTCCCTTGCCGTTGGTGAGAAGAACCCCTCGTTCCTTCATGGCTGCAAAAGGATAGCCGTCAACGCCGGCGCGCAAACACTGCACCCATTTGAGTTTGGGCGCCGCGGCAAGCATGTCTTTCGTAAAGGGAAGGGTGATAAGAATCTCCGCTTCCGGCAAAGCGGCCAGTAGCTCTTCTTCGCTTGAGCAAATGGTAAAGTCGACGTCTGGCTGGGCGGTTAGAAAGTCACGGATCGGTTGGGGATCGTAGTATCCGGTATAGCTGACAATATGCATAGGTTTTCTCCTTTTTTCTTTTATTGTATCGCAAGGAAGAAAAAGGTAAAAGGATTGATAAGTTGTTGACAGAGAAATAATCGGGGTATAAGATGAATACATAACTGTTATAGTGTGTATATAACAAGGAGGACGAAATGAAAAAGTGGATTGGGATATTTTTGATACTGATGCTTGCATTGACAGGCTGCAAAGGGAAAGAGACTGCAGTGGAACCGGAGGCGCCGACACTTGCGACTTTGGAGGAGATGAAAGCAACGGCTGAGGCCTATGTGGGGGATTTGACTGCAGGGAATTATAAGGCAGCCTATACAAGCTATGCCCATGACGAAGCCATGCAAAAGGCGGTCAATGCCGAGGTTTATCAGCAGATTATGGAGGATCTCTACAAGTCGGTTGGGGAACCGGGTGAGGTTTTGGGGACTGCCGAGTGGGAAGCCCAAGGGTATCAAATTGTTCAGATTGCCATTGGTTTTGTCAATAAGCCGTTTGGGATCAACGTGGTCTTCAATGAATTTGGAGAGATTGCGGGTCTGAATTACAGCGATGTGGCCAAGCTGCCAGATGACACGGAAGAGCCGACAGCGACGGCACAAACCATCAGCGACACCATTTCAGTTGGTCCTTATGAATTGGAGGGTCAGCTGATGTTTCCCATGGAGGCATCGGAAGAAACTCAGGTTCCCCTTGTGATCTTGGTTCATGGATCTGGAGCAACGGACAAGGATGAAACCATTGGACCGAACAAGCCCTTCTTGGATTTGGCGGAAGGCTTGGCGGCACAGGGAATTGCGACTTTGCGCTATGACAAACGGACATTGGCCCACGCAGAGAGCTTTATAGAAAACTATGAGTTTACCGTATGGGAAGAAACCATAGAGGATGTGTTGGCGGCTATCGAGATTGCCAAGGTGGATCCGCAGGTTGATGAAAATCAAATCTTTGTATTGGGACATAGTCTGGGAGGCTATTTGATTCCCAAGATGATGGTGCACACCAATGAGGTGGCGGGATGGATCTTTATGGCAGCCTCCAACCAACCTTTGCAGGGAATGATTGTGGACCAGTACACCTATTTGGCGGAATTGGATGGAGAAACCAGCCAGGATGAGGCGGATCAAATCGCGCAGATTGCAGCGATTGCGGAACAAGTAAATAATCCAGAAAAATTGGATCCAAAGTCGCCGATTCTTGGCGCATATCCAGCCTATTGGATTGATCTAAATGCGTATCGGCCTTTGGAAGAGGTGAAATTTTACACGACTCCGAAATTGTTTTTACAGGGAGAGCGGGATTATCAGGTACCTGTCGCCCAATTTGAAGGTTGGAAGGAATCCATTGGCGCCGCCCATGCGGAATTCGTACTCTTTGATCAGTTGAATCATCTGATGATGCCTGGGGAAGGCGATCCGAATCCTGGTGAATACCAATTGCCGAATCATGTAGACGAGCGAGTGATTGACGCAATTGAGGAGTTTGTTACCCGAGTTAAATAGGGTGTTAGAAGAATAGAGTGGGACGAAAAAAACGGCACTGGGGACAGTGTCGTTTCTTTGTGGAAAACAGGTGATTTTTTTGAACAGATTGTGGATAAGTGTATTTTTATGACAGAGGAAGAACGGAGTCTTTTAAATTGGATTCCTCATAATCGGGATTGTCCGAATCGAAGTCGTCGTCCATGATGATGTATCCATTGCTGAACAAGTCTGGTCTGGTTGAAGGAATGACTTTTAAGAGACCCTGTTTGTACGCTTTAAAGGTGGCGTCAATATGTTCAACAAATTGGGCATATCTTTTACCCGTCAATTTTTTTGGATTAGCAAGATCATGCATGACTTGATAGCGTTCAGTTTCGGAACCGTAAAATTTGCTGAAGCTGCTCATACAGACATTGAGGAAGACGGTAATTTTTTCTTCAAGCTCAGAGTTGGGGGGAATGTGTCCGATTGATTCAACAAGGTCTTGAAGATCGTTGCCAATGTCATGTAGCATATTTAGCTCTTTTTCTAAAGAATTTTCCATTTTTTTCTCCTCTACGATTGAATTTGGTGTTGCGTTGCCACCAGTATGCGCCTAAATTTTGGATAATAAAAGGGGATATCACAAAACGTAGCAGAGATTGCAGATCGTAATGAAATGCTGAATTGCACAAGTCGAAAATTTGGAATAAACTAAGATTAATTGGCAAGAAAAGATAACAAATCCGAAACAAAATGTGGGAGTCGAACATGATCAAATATTTTCAAGAATTGACAAAAGAAGAATTTCATTTGGTTGGTGGAAAAGGGCATAATTTAGGGATTCTTTTGCAAGCGGGTTTTCCGGTGCCCGAAGGATTCTGTGTTTTGTCGCGGGTATTTGACGAGATGATTCACACGATCGGTGGGAGCGCTCAACTGCTCGCCTTGGATGAATTGGACCCGGAGGATATTAAAGGAATTGAAGCAAAGGGCAAAGAGATTCGCGGATTGATTATTCAAACGGAATTGAGCAAAACGCTGGAGACGGAGATGCGGACAGTCTTACAAGAATTCGTTGAAGGAACTTCCTTTGCGGTGCGCTCCAGCGCTACGGCGGAAGACCTGCCGGAAGCCTCCTTCGCCGGTCAGCAGGACAGCTATCTCTTTGTTGAAGGGATTGAAGCGGTCATGGTTTCTATTCGAAAATGCTGGGCGTCTCTGTTTAATGACCGTGCTATCAGTTATCGGTTGAAAAATCAGATCACTCATCGGAATTTATCGATCTCTGTTGTCATTCAACGGATGATTGCGCCAAAATATTCAGGGGTAGTCTTTACCGTGGATCCGTTATCTGAGAATCGAAAGAATTTGACGGTGGACTATGTAAGAGGTACGGGAGATGAGTTGGTAGCGGGAAAAATGACGCCCAATACCATCGTCTATCAGCGTGAAGCAAAAGAGATTCTAGCGCACCAACAAGAATCAGAAGAAAATGGCATGCTGGAAGAGTCCATGATTCACCGGCTTGCGAGTCTCGCGGGTGACGTTGAAAATCTTTACGGCATGCCAATGGATATTGAATGGGCGCTTGATCGAGAGGGGAAGCTTTGGATCTTGCAGGCGAGAGCCATTACGACGCTATTTCCATTGATTGATCCGGAGCGGGAAGGAAATGCGGTGTATCTCTCCTTTCATCATATTCAAAATATGATGAAACCCATGCGGACGTTAGGAGCGGATTGTTTGAAATGGGTTTTTCCCTTTGATAGGGATGAGTCGGGAAAGACACAAATTATGCATGATGCCGGTGGATACCTGTTTGTGGATATGACGGATTATCTGGCCGTGCCGTTGTTTCGAAAGACGATCGGAACTAGAATAGACGTGATCGATGCGGTGATGGCGGGCAGTATGCGCCGAGTATTGAAGGACAAGGAATTTGTAAAAGGCATGCAGCCACGCAGCGATCAGGGAAAGTCTTTGTGGGATACGGTGAAGTTTTTGATTCACGGGATGAGACAGGCCAGCCGCCCGAAGAAATTACAGATTGAGGCGTGCAACGTTTTTATCGGTGCCTATCTCAATCAGTTGAAGGATGACCTAGAAAAAGAAGAGGATTCGATTAAGCGGTTGGAGATTTGCAAGGCAGGCATACAGGGGTATTTGTTGGAAGCCTTTACACGATTTGTTCCCTATATTGGACCGGGGATGGCGTCCTATCGGTTTCTTGTGAAAAAAACCGAGCGTTTCTTGGGAACTGATGAATTGGCGCAGACCTTGGTGAAGGGTTTGATCGGCAATGTGACCACCGAGATGGGACTCGTCATAGGAGACTTGGCGGAGAAAATTCGGGAAGACAATGTGTGGCATCGACGCTTGGATCAATGGGACGCAAAGGTTTTTGTTTCCGAACTGATGCGCGCAGAGGGATCAACCGGCGATCAAATGAGAGTGGTTATGGACCGGTACGGATCACGAGGGATTGGGGAAATCGATATTACCAATGCCCGCTGGTTCGAAGATCCGTCAGCCATTGTGTTGAGTGTTCAAAATCATTTGCGGGTATTCAAGCCGGACCAGCATCGCCGTGAGTACGAGGCATTGACGCAAGCATCGATTGCGGCCGGCGATCAGATTGTGGCGCAAATGAGTGCGGGATTCCGCATGATTTTTCGGCGGTTTTATCGGGACATGGTGGATCGGGTTTTGTATTTGATGCCTGCGCGGGAACATGGAAAGTATGGCATGATTTTGGTGTATGGCGAGGTGAAAAAGGAGATTCTACGCATCGCGAAAGAGGCGGTTGACCTGGGATGGTTGGATGCGGTGGAGGACGTCTACTATTTGGAATTTGACGAAGTTATTGAAATGGTAAAAGAGAAACAAGCCATGCAAGAACGGATCAAAGAAAGAAGACTTGCTTTCGAGAAAGCAGAAGGTCGGCGCGTGCCGCGGGTTGTAACCAATCGCGGTTGGATCGTGCCGCCGGAAGATGCGAATCGAAGCTTGAATGAAAATGAGCTTGGGGGTACCGGCGTTTCCAGTGGTGTTTATGAGGGCGTTGCGCGGGTTGTCGAACACCCGGAAGAGGCAAGGATGGAACCTGGTGAAATTTTAGTTGCGCCCTTTACGGATCCGGGTTGGACCCCGCTGTTTATTCATGCCAGAGGCTTGGTTTTGGAGGTAGGAGGACTGTTGACTCATGGAGCGATTGTCGCTCGGGAATATGGGATCCCTGCCATCGTAGGGGTGGATCAAGCGACGAGCAAGATTCAAACCGGAGATCGGATTCAGGTAGACGGAAATACGGGAATTGTAACGATTCTATCGGAAAAAGGAAAATAGATGGAGGACGGAAATGAAGATCGTCATTGAGGAAAGTGTCAAAGCGCACTTGCTAAGAAAAGACAAGCGGGTGATTACCCTGAGTCTTCGCATGGCGGGTGGCGGCTGAGCGGGCTCTGTGATCGAGCCGGAGATCCAGCTCGCGGTGCCGGCGGCACCGGAAGAAGAATTATATGTAAAGCACACTATTGATGGAATTGATGTATATTTGCACTTGCCTGTGATGAAGCGAACGGAGGAATTGACCTTTGTTCTATCCGGGGTTTGGATTTTTAAGCGGGTGATTGCTAAGGGGCTGAATTTGCGATTTTAGGAGAGGTGAAAATGACAAGACGATTATTTGACACGGACGTATATCTAAAAGAAGCCCAGGCGAGAGTCGAGGCGGTTGAAGAGAAAGACGGAAAAGTCTGGGTGATTTTGGATCAGACGATTTTTGCCCCAGAGGGCGGCGGACAGGATGCGGATCATGGTTGGATCAATGGGATTGCTGTCAGCGATGTGCGGGAAAATGGGGAAACCATTCGCCATCTTGTGGCAGAGCCGATTCCTGCTGGGACAGAGGTGACAATTAAGATTGACTGGGAACGGAGACTCGACCATATGCAGCAGCATTGCGGCGAGCATCTTCTGTCCGGCGTGATTTATGAGCGTTTGAAGGGAAACAACAAGGGTTTTCATATGGGGGCGGAAGTGGTGACGGTGGATATCGATCTGCCAGAGATTCCTGAAGTGATGGTTCTTGAAATCGAAGAGGAAGTGAATCGTAAGATTCAAGAGAATTTGCCGGTCGAAATCCGCATAGCCGAGCAATTGGATGAATTGGCGGATGTTCCCCTTCGAAAGAAACCGACTGTGGAAACTGATATTCGAGTAGTCAATGTTCCGGGGGTGGATTGTGTCGCCTGTTGTGGCACGCATCCGTCGCGAACGGGGGAAGTGGGGATCTTGCGAATTCTTCGGGCGGACAAGTACAAGGGCATGACCCGGATTCAATTTGTCTGCGGGATGCGGGCGGTAAAATACTCCACCTTCGAGCATCGCGTTTTGCGGGAATTGAATCAGCAATACTCAGCGGAAACCGCAAATCTTGTCGCTCGATTGAAGAAGGAGCGGGAGAAACTTGCGAGTCTGGAACAGGAGCTGAAAGCTTATCGGCTCCGGGAACTTGATCGAATGATGGAGGAGTTGGTAAGAGAGGAGCAGACGCTTCTGGTTCGAACCTTTGAAAATATGGAAGCGGGTATGATGATGAATCTGGCGAAAACGGTATTGAAGGAACGAGAAGCGGTTTGCCTATTCGGGAGTTTGTCGGAAAAAAAGGTCATATTGATGCATAATCTCGAAGAGCTCCATGCAGGTAAGATCTTTAAAGAAACCATCCAAACGGTGAATGGCCGCGGCGGTGGCGGAGCAAGTTCCGCGCAAGGCAGTTTTCAAGAGGGTGAGGATCTGAAACAGTTCATGGAACAGGTTGAACGGACGCTGTTTTCTGAAAAAATTGACAAATAAAATTGATCAAGGTACAATGATTTTGAACAAGGAGGATTTTATGGTTCGAGGTTTCATTCAGTAAAGAAAATTTGGAATGGTTTAAAAGGCTCATTTTGTGATGCTTAAAAACCGGCCAGTTACTGATGAAATCTAGCATCCGCGTCCCTTCTGGGGACACCACCTTGTATAAATTGCAATTGTGGATCGCAGAATTTCTGCGATCCTTTTTTTATACTCGAATTTGAAATTTCATCAGGATTGGCGATGAGAGGAGACAACATGAAAGAAATAGGAAATAATACCCTGGATTTTGAAATTATTCGCGAGCGTTTAATGGCTTGCGCCAATAGTTCTTTGGGGAAAAAGAAAATTGAAGAGTTGCAGCCATCGGATCGTTTGGATATTGTATTGCATCGGCAACGACTGACGACGGAAGCCAAAGCAATCTTGAACGTGCAGGGTTCAGTACCTCTGTACGGAATTTCTGGTGTTGATCAGGATTTGGATCGTGCTGAGAAAGAGTATGTGCTTCAGCCGAAGGAATTGATAGCCATCGCAGATTTCATGCGCGGATGTCGATCGATGAAGAAATTTATGGAGGATCAATCGCACCTGGCACCGGAACTTTCCAGCTATGCCATGAATCTGGAATCCATGGCGGAATTGGAAGAAGAAATTCATCAAACGGTGGGACCGCAAGGCGTGCATCCACGTGCCACTAAAGAGTTGTGGCGACTCAGCCGATCCAAGGAACAGGTGGAGAAAAACATCAAGACGCGGATCAATTCCTTTTTGAAGCGGCCTGAGATGGCGAAGCTTTTGCAGGAGCAGTTTATTAGCCGTAGAAATGGAAGGTTCGTAGTGCCCGTCAAGGCCATGAATAAGTCGAAATTCCCCGGCACCGTGGTGGATCAGAGTGCAACGGGATCAACTCTCTTTATGGAGCCGACGGTGATGGGAAAACTCACGGAAGAACTCTATGGGATTGAGCGGGGCATTGAAGCGGAGACGTATCAGATCCTGTCTGCATTAACGGGACTGGTGATGATGGAAGAGCGTACAATTCGACAAAATATCGAAGTGATGACGGAGTACGACTTTGCTTTTGCCAAGGCGAAACTAAGCTTTCAAATGGATGGCAGACGACCGAAACTCCATAAAGGAGAACGGATGATAATTCGCTCTGGGCGGCATCCCCTTATTGAAGATGCAGTGCCTCTTCACTTTGAATTGGGAGATAAGGCGAGGACTTTGGTCATCACGGGACCGAATACCGGGGGCAAGACTGTTGTCCTTAAGACTTTGGGCTTGTTTGTTTTAATGGCCCAATCGGGCCTGCATTTGCCGGTCGGGGAAGGAACTGAACTGCCGATCTTCAAAGAGATCTTGGTGGACGTCGGAGATCAGCAAGATTTGTCGCAGTCATTAAGCACCTTCTCTGGACATATGACGAATTTGGTTCGGATCGTAAATCGTTCAAATCCAGGGGTACTGGTATTGTTGGATGAGATCGGAACCGGAACGGATCCGCGCGAGGGCGCGGCTTTGGGCATGGCAATCCTGGAGGATTTGTACAAGCAGGGCGCCTTGACGGTAGTGACAACCCATTACGGGGTGTTGAAAGATTTCGGGGAGCAGATGCCGGGCTTTGAAAACGCGCGAATGAAGTTTAACCCGGAGACGTTGGAGCCCTTGTATCAACTGGAAATGGGCGCCTCCGGCGCAAGCAATGCCTTCTGGATTTCAGAGGAATTGGGATTGAAGCCGCGGGTATTGGCTCGCGCCAAGGAGATGGCTGTCCATAAAGAGACAGGATCTCGGATATTGCAGGTTCAGGAAGTGGAATTCAAGCGGAAAAAAGAGCGAACAATAAAGGAGCAAAAATCCTATGAACCGCTAGATCAGGGTGATCTGGTGCGCTGTTTGGATACGGGCGAGAAGGCGATTGTGTATATGGATGAGGATGGTCAGGGGTTGGTGACGGTAGTGAAGGATTTCAAGGAGAGAAAGCTGCCGCGGCGCCGGGTCAAGCAGCTTGCCAAAGCGGAGGAGCTCTATCCGCCAGACTATGATATGAGTCAGCTTTTTGTGTCTTTTGCCAAACGGAAATTGGAAAAGGATATTCGAAAAGGGAGATTCAAGGATCAAGATGAATTGAATGAGCGATTCTCCGATTTGCCGGATCTAGCCCGGGCGTATAATAAGGCAAAGAATAAGGTGAAATCATAAGGGAAGCAGAATGCTTCCCCTTATGAGTCGGTCAGGCTGGCAACCAGCCAGCGGTTTATCAGCAGAATAAGGATTCCCAATCCTAAAAACAGCAGGGAAATGTTGAATTGCTCGGCAAAGAATCCAAAAACCGGTGCCAAAACAATGAGCATCAAGGCGCGCAGCTGACTCTCTACGGAGAGAATGGTTGCGCGTTGTTTTTTTTGAATCAAATCACCAGCTGCGGAAACGAAAAGGGGGCGTCGTGCATCCTTCATAATAAAGAGAAGGAAAAAGGCGATCATGATCAGGATTGGCTGCTTGATAAAGATACCGAGAGCGATCAATCCAGCGATTAGGCCGAATCCATCGAAGAGACGGTTCATCCAGGACACCGGCGATGATTTTTCCGTTAGGCGGTACACATTCCGTGAAGCAAAGGCGCTGGCGAGGTTCATGATTCCGTATAAAACACCGAGGGTAACCTTGACCTGCATGGTTGCTTCGTCTTGAAGGGAACCGACAAAAAGTAGCAACAACAGGGGCTGCACATAGTCCTTGATGGTCCGAAAGAAGGCGTCAAAGCTGGAAGAGCTCAGTAAAATCCCTCGCAGTTGATGATCCTTTTTCAACACAGAGAGGGACCGGAATCCTTCTTTGAAAACGATGCTCGCGGAAATGGTGGTTTCTCGCCGTTCGTCCAGATAATCAGGATAGGATGCGATCAGGATAAAGTCCAGTAAATAGGGAATAATCCCAATGAGGAAAAGTCCGCGAAGACTTGGCAGGTTCAAGACAAAGATGATGGACAATAGAGCGGAAATCGACGAGCCAATAAGGGAGAAGGATCGCGTGCGTCCATAGATAAAGGTCTTTTGATCAAACCAGTTTTTCTTTTCCAGATAGCCGTAGATCATGGCTTTGTGGGTGCCGGAGCGAAAGGCTTCGCCCAAACCGAAAAAGAACATGGCTAGGGAGAAAACTGCAAAGTTTCCGCCAATAAAGAAAAAGACAAAGGAAACCATATAAAAAAGAAAACAGAGCATGAGCTCTTTTTTCTTGCCGTAGTGGTCTGCGATAATCCCGGAAGGAACTTCAAAAAGGTACATGATGGCTTCCCGCAGAGAGTAAAGGAGCCCGATTTCAAAGAGATTCAGATTGAAGCCTAGGAGATAAACCACCAAATAGGGTTCGAAAAATCTCAGATTTTTGAGAAAACCATAGGCGCAGAATTTTTTGATTTGTTTGTCGTTTTTGATCAATTGTTGTGTCGTTGTCATATCGGCCTCCTAATATCAGTATACAACTTTTTGTTGAGAAAAGTTTAAGATGGAAATGGAAAATTTCAATAAATATGTTATAATGAGAATGTTCATTTGCAAGCGTGGCGGAATTGGCAGACGCGCAAGATTCAGGTTCTTGTGAGCGAAAGCTTGTGAGGGTTCGAATCCCTTCGCTTGCACCAATTGCGGCATCTCAATTACGAGATGTCGTTTTTTTATGTGGATCGGGTAAAATAAAAGAAAGGAGGCGAAGCCATGCAATGTACAATTGGAGTTTGTCAGATGACGGTGGTTGATTCAACGGAAGAAAACCTGAAGAAAGCGGAGGCAATGATCGCGGAAGCCGCGCAAAAAGGGGCTGATCTGGTTGTTTTGCCGGAGATGTTCATTTGTCCCTATGAGCATGCTGCATTTCGTCGCGAGGCACAACCGGAAGGCGGTGCGGTCTTCGAAAGGCTTGCCAGAATTTCGAAGGAATTCAATGTCTATTTGATTGCCGGTTCGGTGCCGGAATCGGATGAGGGCGAGATCTACAACACCTCCTATATTTTTGATCCCCATGGACACTTGATCGGAAAGCATCGAAAGATTCATCTTTTTGATATCGATGTGCCGGGGAAGATTCAGTTCTTTGAATCGGACAGCTTGGCGGCGGGGGATCGGATGACGGTGGTCGATACGGTGTATGGGAAGATTGGAGTGGCGATCTGTTTTGATATTCGCTTTTCCGAATTGTTCCGTGAAATGGCCGTAGCGGGGGCGCATGTGGTTGTGGTTCCGGCGGCATTTAATGAAACAACGGGACCGGCCCATTGGGAATTGACTTTTCGGATGCGGGCGGTGGATCAGCAATTTTTTATGGTAGGCTGCGCGCCTGCTTTAAACTCGAAGGCGGATTATCATTCTTGGGGCCACTCTTTGGTTGTGAACCCTTGGGGCGAAGTGGTGAGTGGGTTGAAGTGGGAAGAAGGAATCATCCTGCAAACCGTACAGCTTCGTGAAGTTGAGGAGATCCGTGGGCGGCTGCCCATTATGAAAGAGTACCTTCACCACTAAATCTTGTGGTGGGGGTCTTTTTTTGTGTAAATGGGGTATGAAAGGAGTATAATTAAAGCAAGGAGTATTCAAAAAATTCAGACAGAGAGGAAGGCGCATTATGAAGAAAACCTTTGTACTGGACACTAATGTTTTGCTTCAATCTCCGTATTCCATGTTTACATTTGAGGACAATGAAGTCGTTTTACCGGAAGTGGTTTTGGAAGAACTGGACCGATTCAAAAAGGACAATACGGAATTGGGCGCCAATGCACGGCAAGTCGCGCGACTCTTGGATCGTTTGAGAGAACAAGGCGATTTGACACAAGGGCTGGAATTGGAAAACGGTGGAACCCTTCGCATTGAAATGAATCATCGTGCTGTCGTGCTTCCGGAAAGTTGGGAAGACGTGAAAAACGACAATCGCATTTTACGGGTTTGCAAGGGACTGCAGGATGACGGAAAACAGGTTTTTCTAGTTACGAAAGACATCTTTGAACGGATTAAAGCAGATGTGATCGGGATTACGGCACAGGATTTCTTTAATGAGCAGGCGCCGACCTATGATGAACAGTACAGAGGGGTTTCCGATCTCTGGACAACCGGGGAAGGAATGAATCGATTCTATCATGAGCATGGACTGCCGGTTTCGGAAGCGTTTCATGAGGATAATGTGCATCAAAAACCAAATTTGGTGCAGAATGAATTCTTGGTTCTTCATTCCAGCGACAATCCGCAGCAAACAGCCCTCGGACGATTTAACGGCAAAAGTATTGTGCCTTTGCGATATGATGAGGAGAGACCCTTTGGAGTGAAACCGAGAAATGTGCGGCAGAAATTTTTCCAGGAAGCCTTGATGATGGATGCGCACTTGGCACCCCTAGTGATTGTGAAGGGTCCTGCTGGAACCGCGAAGACCTTCTATTCTTTGGCGGTTGGCCTGCATAAGATGTTTCAAGTAGAGGATCAGGGATATAGAAAGATTCTGGTTTGTCGTCCCAATGTGAAGCTGGATGAGGATATTGGCTTCTTGCCTGGAACGGAAGAAGAGAAAATTGCACCGTTCTTGCGACCGATTATCGACAATCTCGAGATCTTGGTGGACAGCAACGAGGCGGAACGCTATCAAAGCGAGATGGATTTAAAGGATAAGATTGACGAGCTCTTTGACCGCAAGATCATCACGACAGAAGCGATCGCCTTTATTCGCGGACGATCCATCGCCAAGCAGTGGGTCATTATCGATGAGGCGCAGAACCTGACGCCAAGACAGGTGAAGGGGATTATAACCCGGGCGGGTGCCGGCACCAAAATTATTCTGGTTGGTGATCCGGAGCAGATCGATCATCCATTCTTGGATGAACGAACCAATGGTCTCTGCTATGCAGCTGAGCGCATGAAGGGAAGTTCGCTTTGCTATCAACTGACCTTGTCGGAAGAGGATTGCGAGCGATCGCCGTTGGCATCGGAGAGTTCGGTGCGAATGAAATAATGGAAAGAATAAAAGGGACAACTTTTTCGATCAAATCGAAGAAGCTGTCCCTTATTTGTTATATTGCGTTATTTCCGCAGGATGACTTCCCCGAAATAGGGAGCCAAGCTTTCTTGAATTTCCTTCAGGGTTTCAAGCGGATACGGCGTCATTTTCACGGCCGAGTTCAAGAGCTCCTCCTGAGGATGGAAATTCTGAATGGCATATCTTGGACTTCCCTTGAGCCATTTCGCGATGGAAAGGAAGTCTTCTTGCTGAAAGCCTTCTTGATAAACCGTGGTACGAAACTCGTGGGGGATCTCGCTCAATCGAATGATTGAGACGCTCTCCTCGATAGCGTCCAAATCAACGGGCATATGGACCAAGTGACCATATTTCGGGATCGCCTGTTTGATGTCCATGGCAATATAATCCAGCACGCCTGCTCGGATCCATTGGTTCAATCGATTCGGCTTGGTTCCATTGGTATCCAATTTGATGGAAAAGCCTTCGTTTTTCAGTTCCTTCATAAAGGGAAGCAACTCTTCATGCAGGGTGGGCTCGCCGCCGGAGATGACAACTGCGTCAACAAAACGCTTTCGTTTCTTCAGGGTTTCCAGCAGGTGCTCGAGATCCTTTGCATCGTTTTCACCTGTGACCAAGGGGGCGTTGTGGCAATAGGGGCAACGGAAATTGCAGCCCGTCGTGAATAGGACGGATGCGATTTTTCCGGGGTAATCGATCATGCTGGATTTTAAGAAATCAACGATCATCCTATGATTCCTTCAAGGTTTCTTTGGCGCCGAAGGTCTGGCGCTCCGAGAATTCCTCTTGTTTGCCTTTGTTCCAGGATTGTACCGGACGGTGGAATCCAACGACGCGAGACCAGACCTCGGTTTGGCTGCCGCATGTCGGACAGTTCCACTGCTCGCCCGCCAAGTATCCATGCTCGGAACAGATGCTGTAGGTCGGCGTAATGGTCAAGTACGGAATCCGCGTTTGCTGGAGGCTCTTGTATAAGAGATCTTTCAATACATCGAGATCCTCGATTTGCTCTCCGATAAATCCATGGAGGACGGTTCCGCCGGTATAGCGGGTTTGCAATTCTTCTTGCAGGGTAAGGGCTTCAAACAAGTCAGCCGTGTGCCCAACAGGCAATTGCGTTGAATTTGTATAGTAAGGCTCTTTCTCGCCCGATGTGAGGATCTTTGGATAGATGCGCTTGTCCAGTCTGGCGAAACGGTAGGTTGCGCCCTCTGCCGGAGAGGCTTCCAGGTTGTATAGGCTGTCTGTTTCCATTTGGAAAGCCTGAATGACTTCGTTCATAAAGTCCATAATTTCGATGGCAAAGGCTTGGCCTTCCTCTGTGGTGATGTCTTTTCCAAACAAGTTGAGGCAGGCTTCGTTCATGCCGTTTAATCCAATGGTGGAGAAGTGGTTCTTGTAATAGCCGCCTTGACCGTCTTTGACACCCTGTAAATAGTATTTCGAATACGGATACAATCCAGCGTCCATATAGTCTTCTAACAAGACCCGCTTTTGCTCGCAGATATCGCGTGCCAATTCCATCAGGGGACGGATGCGCATTTTGAATTCTTTCTTGGTTTTTGATTGATAGCCGATTCTCGCCATATTCAAGGTGACAACGTTGATGGAACCCGTCAGCGGGTTTGCTCCGAATAGGCCGCCGCCACGCTTTCGAAGCTCTCGATTGTCGAGACGCAAACGACAGCACATGCTGCGTACATCTTCCGGTTTCATGTCGCTATTTAAGAAGTTGGCAAAATAAGGGGTGCCGAACTTGCTTGTCATCTCCATCAATCTTGTCGCAACGTCAGATTCCCATGGGAAATCTTCGGTGATGTTAATCGTCGGGATCGGGAAGCTGAAACTTCGGCCGGCGCCGTCGCCTTCCATCATGACTTCGAATAGGGCCAGGTTAAACCAGTCCATCTCTTTTTGGAAATCGCCGTAGGTATCATCTGTGACTTTTCCTCCGCAGATGACAGGAGATTTTTTCAGCAAGGGATGAGGGGTGATATCCAATGTGACATTGGTGAATGGTGTTTGAAATCCAACCCGTGTCGGCACGTTCAGATTAAAGATAAAGCTTTGAATGGCTTTTTTTACTTGATCATAGGTCAGGTTATCATAGCGGATAAAAGGAGCCGCATAGGTGTCCAGGGAACTGACGGCCTGTGCGCCGGCAGCTTCTCCTTGCAGGGTATAAAGCCAGTTGACGATTTGACCCAAAAAGGCAGAAAAATGCTTTGATGGACTGGACTCCATCTTTCCAGCCGCGCCTCTGAATCCTTTTAGTAAAAGGGTTTCAAGATCCCAGCCGCAGCAATAGGGCGCCAGCAACCCTAAGTCATGAATGTGAATGTCGCCGTTGATATGGGCTTCCCGCTGATCCTTGGTATAGATCTTGTTCAGCCAATATTTCTTCGTGATTTCTTCTACGATATGATTATTGAGTCCTTGAAGGCTATAGCCCATATTGGCATTTTCGTTGATTCGCCAATCTTTCAAAGAGATATATTCTTCAATTAAGCGTTCGGCGTCCATAAATAGATTTTTATGGCCGACGCGCAGATCTTCATGTTTTTTTCGATAGATGATATAGGCCTTTGCAGTTTCGGTATAACCTTCTTCCATCAAGGCTTGTTCAACAAAATCTTGTGTGTTTTCTACATTGGGAACTCCGGCCCCATATGCTTCTGAAAGAATTTCTCCAATATGTACAGCCAGTCGGATTGATTCAGCGGTGGAGCCTTCGTTAGTTGCACGGAAAGCTTTATCAATTGCGATGGCGATTTTATCTTGATTGAATGAAACGATGGAACCGTCTCGTTTTTGAATGCGGGTTATCACGATTCTTTCCTCCTTAAGTCTATTTACAATAATTATTGTATGCTTTTTTAGATGGGAAAACAAGATGGAACAACAACATATTGTGTACATATTCTTATTATTCCCAAAAACAAACGAGATATAGAAAGAATCTCAAATTTTCTGAAAGTTTTATTTTTGAGGGATTTTGATTCATTTCATTAAAAAAAGCACAGAATTTCAGCCGTGTGGCTGACGTCTGCACCATAATAAAACAAAACAAAGGGCTCGCGGGAGTAGTATCGCGAGCCCTCTGCATTTAAAGGATGTTTGGTTTAACCGTTTTAGAACCAGCCACGAAGTTTCATGGCATCGGCAATGCGTTTGATGGAAATCATATAAGCTGCTGTACGCATGTCTACGTTTGCGTGATCCATCATTTCCCAGATTGCATTGAAGGCATCCACCATCAAGCGCTCTTGTTTCTCTTGAACTTCAGTGAAGCCCCAGTAATAGTTTTGTAGGTTTTGTACCCATTCGAAATAAGAAACCGTAACGCCGCCGGCATTGGCAAGGATATCAGGAACAATCAAGATCCCTTTTCCGTTTAAGATTTCTTCTGCTTCCGGAGTTGTTGGTCCATTTGCGCCTTCACAAACAATTCTCGCTTTAATCAGATCTGCATTTTCGCTTGTGATTGCATTTTCAAGGGCACAAGGAGCGAAGATTTCTACGTCGATTCCGAAAATTCCGTCTCGACCCATCTCTTCATCGACTCCTGGGAAGCCTTTGATGGTTTCGTTGGTTTTCTTGTATTCCATCAATGCAGGAATATTCAAACCGTCTTTTTTGTATAAGCAGCAAGACGCATCGGAAACGGTAACTACTTTAACGCCGGCTTGCATGGAGTAGAAAGCAGCGAAGCTACCAACATTACCAAAGCCTTGAACCGCTACAGTTGTTTTTTTCAAATCGATGTTTCTTTTCTTGGCTGATTCGCGAATCATCAAGAATACGCCATAGCCAGTCGCTTCTGTACGAGCAAGAGATCCGCCGAATTCAACGGGTTTGCCAGTGATAACGCCTGGGATCAGTTCGCCATGCATTTTGGAGAATTCATCAACCATCCATGACATGATTTTTCCGTTTGTGTTTACGTCAGGAGCTGGAATATCCTTGCGATCGCCGATAAAGTCGCCTATGGCGCGAATATATCCGCGAGACAAGCGCTCTAATTCGCCTTCGGAAAGTTCTTTCGGATCTACGATGATTCCGCCTTTTCCTCCGCCGTATGGAAGACCGACAACGCCACACTTGAATGTCATCCAAGTGGAAAGGGCGCGAACTTCATCCAAAGAAACATTTGGATGGAATCGAATTCCGCCTTTTGTTGGGCCGACTGCATCATTATGTTGCGACCGGAATGCCTCAAAAACACGAATTTTGCCATTGTCCATTCTCACAGGAACTGGGACTGAAAGGACACGCATTGGCTGCTTGAGCAATTCATACACCGCCGGATCTGCTTGTAATTGTTCACAAGCGTTCTTAACTTGCTGTTGAGCAATCTCAAAAGGATTTAACGTTTTTTCTGCCACTGAAGTACCTCCTTAAAATTTTCCGATTATGAAAAGGTTTCCCTACCTGTAGAGTAACATAGACAGCATAAAAAAACAGTTAAAAGAATGAACATTTAGAAATGAAAATGTGTAGAAGATTTAACATCTGTCGTAGGATTTCAAAACAGCACTACATAATGTGATGAAGCCAAAAAAATAGCGGTTTTCAACGGCGGTGGGGAGCCTCGTTTAATCATCTTCATGGCGTATTTTGAATCGTGACTTACCTTTGTCATTTGATTCTGGATAATTTCATGATTCTGCAGTCTTTTTGCAAAACTAAAAAATTGCGGTATAATGGCTAGGTTGAAATATATACCCCAAGGAGTATCGAAATGAGCAGTCAAAACAATA
Source organism: Eubacteriales bacterium (assembly GCA_030625815.1). Classification (GTDB taxonomy): domain Bacteria; phylum Bacillota; class Clostridia; order Tissierellales; family GPF-1; genus GPF-1. The sequence continues at coordinate 43,222 of DAOUQF010000023.1, read as the reverse complement.
ATATCAAGACCTATGGCGCTTTTATCTGGCATGGGTTTTTCCTGGCATTGACCATGTCAATGCTTGATCTCAACACTGTTTTTCCCGCGCTAATTTCCAGATTCACAGATTCGAAGATTGTCTTCGGTTCATTATATTCAATCATGCTGGGCGCACCGCTTGTCTTCAACCTGATCTTTAGCCATTATTTGAAGACCTACTCCCGAAAGAAGAAATTTCTGATGATTGGGATCTATATGCGATCTCTTTCATTTCTTGGAATGGCGGTCTTCACGTATTTCTATGGATTGAAAAATCCGACAATCGCCATCCGCAGTTTCTTTCTATGGATCTTTCTATTCTCTGTCAGCGCCGGTTTCGCAGGAATTGCCTATGCAGATTTGATCGCAAAAACAATTCCACGCAAAAAAAGAACCGAACTCTACGCCGTCAAACAATTTGTTAGCAGCCTTGCTGCCTTAGGCGGCGGCCTTATTGTCAGTCGAATATTCAGTTTAAAAACACTGTTATTTCCTGCCAATTATTCCATCAGTTTATCGATCGGTTTTGTCGGATTATTTCTTTCCTCATTGGGATTTTGGATTCTCAAAGAACCGGAATCAAAAGAAATCCCGGAAGAAAAGGAAAAATTCCGAGACTATCTGAAAAAAATACCATACTATGTAAAATCAGATTTGTCTTTTCAAAAATATATAATCGTCGAAAACATGGCAAGCTTCAGTGTAATGATTTTGCCCTTCTATATGCTTTTTGCGAAAGACATCTTTCAAATCGACAACTCCTATATCGGACGCTATCTGATTTTTCAAATATCCGGCACCCTGCTCTCAAATTTGGTGTGGGGGTATCTTGCAAAAAAATTTGATTCAAAACAGATTGTCAAAACCTGCATTATGCTTGGAGGGCTTATTCCACTTGTTGCAATAGCCACCTCTTTCCTGGGCGCCGACTATTTTTCAATTGTATTCTTTCTGCTCGGATTTATCATAAGCGGCAGGAAAATCGGTTTCGAGCCCTATCTTCTTGATATCGCTCCCGAAAAACACCGTACTGAATATTTGGGAATCCGCGGCACTTTAAATATCTTTGTTGTAATTCTTCCGATTCTAGGAGGCTTTTTCATCAATACCCTTGGCTACTTTCTAACGTTTGGTCTTGTGTCAATTATTATGCTGCTGGCCAGTATGCTTTTGATTACGCCAAAATCATCATAATTTCCACTTAGGACAAAAAAATCTACAGAGCTTTTCCTCTGTAGATTTATCTTTCCACTAATGTGCGATAAATATCACTCGAAATGATTTTATCGAAATGCGCTATGATTTTTTCGGGTTCTTCCTTCATATTGTTTTTTATCCAATCGATTACAATACTGATAAACGCAAGTTTGAAAAACTTAATAATAAACATTCGCTCTTCTTCCGTTACCTGTAGATTCCCAGAGAATTCATTGACCACCTCGATAATCAATACACAAATTTCATTATACAAATGATTCTCCAAATAATCTCTCACTTCAGAATTGTACGCATTGACGACCAATCGTCTGTTTTCTCGCAAATACTTGAATATCGCCAGAAAACCATTTTGCCAGGTTTGGGGTTCTTTTTCAATATTCAAGGCTTCCGTTATTTCCGTTCGAAAAATCCACTCAACCAAATCATAAATATCGTGAAAATGATAATAAAACGTGCGTCGGTTCATTTGGCAATCCAAAACAATATCATTGATTGTGATTTTTTCCAATTTTTTTGTTTGCATTTGTTTTTTTAAAGAACTCGCTAGAAGCTTCTCGGTAAAATTCGACATTAGTTCGCCTTTCTGTAAACTGTTTATCTAAAGTTATCTTATTCTATCTTATTTGTTTTTGGAGTTCAACAGCCTTCCGTTACTCCATTGACCTAGAAACACTACCCGCCCAATCCCCGCAAATCCTTCTCTCAAAAGTACTGCCGAATACCAGTTTGATAAATATTCAACAGTTTTGCACAAACCGCATCCTTTGATTATTTACAATTGTATTTAAAAAATATAGTTTATAAATGAACGAATTAAACCAGGAGGAAGCATATGGATAATATATTTGATTTGAAAAAAAGAGTTGCCGTAATTACCGGCGCGTCAAGCGGATTGGGAGCAGACGCCGCAAAAGCTTATGCGCAAGCAGGTGCAAAAGTTGCAATCCTTGCCAGAAGAAAAGAGAAATTGGATGCTTTAGCAGAAGAACTGAAAGCGATGGGAAATGATGCCATTGCCGTTCAATGCGATGTTTCCAATGAAGAAAGCGTCAGCGCAGCTGTAGATGAAATCATCCGCCAATATGGAAAGATTGACATTCTGCTCAATAATGCCGGCGTTGCAACCAAAGGATCTGTCGAAGAACTAAGTGCCGATGCTTGGGACAGGACCATGGACGTCAATGTTAAAGGGATTTATTTGATGAGCAAATATGTCGTTCCTCATATGAAAGAAAACAATTACGGGAAAATTGTAAATATCTCTTCCGTAAACGCCATTATTGCCGATAAGAACCCTTTGTTGGCACGGCATTCATATAATGCATCAAAGGCTGCCGTCAAGGGTTTGACGACCGGCATGGCCGCTTCGTATATGCAAAACAATATTACCGTTAACGCGGTTGGTCCCGCTTTGTTCGAATCTGAAATGACTTCCGGCACCTTGTTTGCCAATGATAAATTTATGGGAATGTATAATGCGTTGAATCCGGCATCAAGACCCGCAAAAAAAGGGGAATTGAACGGGACGCTGGTATACTTGTCAAGCGATGCGTCAAGCTATGTAACCGGACAATATATCCTTGTCGACGGCGGAATGTCCATTATTTAATTGTGCAGCAGCCATCAACTTAACTGAGACTCAAAAGGAAGGGGCCATACATGTTTAACAATAGCGGAAATGGAAGAAACAGAAAGAATCTCGGACTCGGCGTTCAAGGCAATTGCGTATGCGAAAGCTGCGGATATGCAACTCCGCATGGTCGCGGAGTCCCGTGTTATGAAGTAACTTGTCCCAACTGCGGATCCCTCCTTAAGCGGGAAGAGATCAGCAAAAGAAACACAAGTAAACCTCAAATCAATGATGAAACATGTTTGGGCTGTGGAAGATGCCTCAGCATTTGTCCCGTTGGCGCCATCAGCATGTTCGGGAATAAAGCGGTTATTGATCCAAGCGCATGCGCCGGATGCAGAAAATGCATCTCCGTTTGTCCCGTTGACGCCATCAAATAAAACTTGGTTAAAAGATACAAGCTTTCTTTGTATGTTCATTTATCCAAAGGGCTCCTGCGCGTATTCTCGCAGCCAGTTGTGCAAAATCCGATTGCGCCTCTCCTGAATTTCTTGAAAGCAGCACCAATGCGGGAAAATGGAAATTAAGCAGCTTGAAGATTTAGCGGAGTTGAAGCGGACAACTAAGAGAATCCAATAATACAATGAATACTGTATGTATAGAGATGCCCGATGGACTTCGGGTGAAAGACTGTTTCCTGTAGTGGGAAACGGTTTTTTGATTTATTGAGAAAAAATTAGACGTATATCATTAAAAACAGCCGAGAGGAAATCCTCTCGGCTGTTATTATACGCTCCATTCAATGGGTGTTTGCCCAGTTTGAAGCAGGAATTCATTGGTTTTGGAAAAGGGCTTGCTGCCGAAGAATCCCCGATAGCTGGACAAAGGACTCGGATGCGGCGCCTCTAAGACCAAGTGGTTCGGATTCGTGATCATCTTCGCCTTTTTCCTGGCGTATCCGCCCCAAAGGATAAAGACAACGGGTTTTTCCCGTTCGTTCAACAATTCAATGATCTTGTCGGTGAAGGGTTCCCAGCCCATTTTGGTGTGGGCTCCGGCGATTCCGTCTCGGACGGTCAATACGGCATTGATCATCAACACCCCTTGTTTCGCCCAACTCTCCAAATAGCCATGGGTTGGAATGGGAATGCCCAGATCCTCTTTGAGTTCCTTATAGATATTCAAAAGGGAAGGGGGGATCTTTACTCCGGGCTGTACCGAGAAGCAGAGTCCGTGGGCTTGATTGGGTCCATGATAGGGATCTTGTCCGATAATTACAGCCTTTACATCCTTATAGGGTGTGTAATGCAAGGCATTGAACACATCATCCGCCGGGGGATAGATGGTTTGGCTCGCGTATTCAGCCAATAAAAACTCGGTAAAGCTTTGAAAGTATGGCTTTTTAAATTCCGGACTCAGCAGTTCCTGCCAGTCGTTTTTCAAGGTTAGATTCATCGCTTACTCCCATCGTAAATCGGGGCCAAAAAAGACCAGCGGCGTATAGGCGTGAAAAATACGGGATACGATCCGGTCCTTATACACGGTCTCCAATTGAGAGGGAGACAGATTGGTGGAAAGAATCGTTTTATTTCCTTTTATCAGCCGCGTATTAATGATGTTGAAGATTTCCGCATTGGAAAAGGCGGAAGCAACCTCGGTGCCCAAGTCATCGATAATCAACAGATCGGAATCGAAGAGCAATCGATAGTCTTCCTGAATGGCTTGCTTGTCTCCGCGAGAAAATTTGATGGTTCGGATCGTGTCCAGCATGGAGAAGGCGGTTTGATACAAGACGACTTTGGATTGGTCCAGCAAAGCCTTTGCAATGGCGTTGCATAAAAAGGTTTTGCCCTGTCCCGTGCCCCCGTAGAGCAGGAGATTCTCATCGTTGTTTCTATTGAAGTTCGAGACAAAGGATTCTGCCACGCTTAAATTATAAAACATATTTTGCCGAGGGGTTTCTTTGTGCCCCTCGAAAGTTTCATTGCTGAAAAGCTCGATGTTGAATGTGGAGAAATTCTCCTTCTCCAAGACATGGGAGAGGTTCGACATCGCATAGGAATGATTGATCAGCGCCTGCTTTAAACAGGTGCAGGGCTTTCCATCCGTATAGCCGGTATCCTTGCACTTGTCGCACTCGTACTGCAGGTCCAGATAATTCAGGGGATAATTGTTTTCTGTCAATAGAATCGCTTTTTGCTGTTGAAGGTTCTCTAATTTAGAGCGGATCGCTTGAATTCGCGCGGGATTACTTTTCCCCAGGGCAAGTCGAGCCAATTGCAGATTCAATTCGTTGGCGCGGTCTTCCACAGCTTGATAATCGGGAAGCTCTCTTCGAATTCTTGCTTTTCGCTTTTCGCGTTCATAGTTGGCGCGATCGCGTTTGGATTCATAGCTTCGAAGCAGTGATTTGATATTTTGTTCTTTCATTATGAGTTTCCCCCTTTCTGATCGGAGGTTTTATTTCGGTGGCGATTCAGATATTTGTTTTCCAATTCTTCCGGCGAGTATTTCTGCATGCGTCCGTCGAAGTTATGGAAACTATTCTTTTTCTGTGAAGAGGATGACTTGGAAGCGGCGGGGGTTCGTTTTTCCGCTGCTTTTTCAACGGCTTCCACAGTGGTCAATCCTTCGGATTTCCAACGCTCCAAAATTTTATGGGTATAGTTGAAATTCGGATTGGTGATTTTAATGTTTTCATCGCAGGCTCGAATGATCAACTCCAATGCCAGCTCCCATTCCTTTGTCCATACCTTGATCATGCCCAATTCCTTTTGAGTCAAAGGACGAGCAAGCCCCAAGGCTTTTCGAATGGCATTTTGCGCATAAAAATCAACCTCTTTTTTCTCGAGGTGAGATTCCAGCTCAGTTGGATGGGTGATGCCCATGTCATACCAATTTCGAATAATCCCCTCGACGTATCGGATATTCGGCCGGCTTTTCTTTTCGTAGGCAAGGCGAAAGGCTTCGACTACGACATCGGGCGCCATATTGTAATCGCGGATCCAATTGAGGACGCTGGACATTTCCACGGCGACTAAGGGGCGCCTGGTGAGACTGGAAATCTGGTTGAACATGCGATTGGTGGTTTCGTCTTTTCGTGTTGCGATGATGGCAGCGACATCATTGGTGTACGCTGTTTTCCGCTTGTTTTGCGAATTGGGTTGTAATTTTTCGAAATATAATTGTTTTAAATTAATAAATTCAATATCGTATTCGTCCGGTTCGGATCCCCAGACATGTTTGCGGACGATTTCTTTTTCTTCCCAAAATTCCCAGGCGCGAAGGACTTCGTCCAACGGCAGGTTAAGATTTTTTGCGATGGTGAAATGATCCCAACTCGCTTGATATTTGGGTTCTTTCGCGCAAAAATAAGCCATCAAATAAACTTTGACGGCGGTCCCGTTTCCCTGCGGCATATATTCCTGAATAAAGATGTTTTCGATCGAGGTGTTTCCCAGATCGATCATTGGTTCTTCAATACGGTAACTCATGATTTCCTCCACGTTTCTTGGGTCTTTCTATTATAACACAAAATGCTTTTTGGTTGCCCTGAGAGACGAGAATTGGTATAATAACACTAGTGCATGAAAACTATTTCATAATAATTACCAGTATTGGGGGAAGCATGGAAGCTAAAGGGCAGATTTATTCGAAAATTAGAGCAGTACTCAACCGAATACCCAGAAAAACCCAAGCAATTGTGATTGTATCTGGCGTGCTGATTCTCAGCGCCGTTGGATTTGGAATGAAGGTGCAAGCCGATCAAGAAGCGGCCGCAACTCAACATTTGATCGATACGCAAGGTTTTGAGGTGTATTACAACGGCGATTTATTCGCCAAGGTTCGAAACGCCATGGATGTTCAGACAATTATTGACGAGAAAGCAATGTTCCTGGAAAAAGCGGAAGGACTCGCAATGATTCCGGATGGGGAATTTACATATGAACCAACGAACTTTGAAGATGAAGCGGAAACGAGTCCGGTAGCGATTCAACAAGCGGTTGACAGTAATGTCAAGTTTCTTGCGCAAGCCACTCAGATTGTGGTGGATGGGATCGCTTTGGCAACGGTGAAAACGGAAGAGGAAGCGCAGCAGATCATCGATGGAATTCAAGCGCCGTATATCGCGAAGATGAGCGAAGACGGTTCGGAGATTTTTGAAGTGGGATTGGTTGAGACGGTTTCCTTTGAAACGGTCGCAACGGATCCGACAACCATTAAGAATGTAGCAATAGTAGAAGAGTTCCTTGTAAAAGGGACAAATAAAAACGAAACGTATGTGGTGCAAAGAGGAGATTGGTTCGAGAAGATCGCTTATGACCATGATATGACCATTGCCGATCTGAAAGCGGCGAACCCCGAAATGAATTATAATTTGATTTATGCGGGCGATGATGTGAATTTGATTGTTCCGGAGCCCTTTGTTTCAGTCGCGACCTATGAAAGAGCGACCTACGAAGAGGATATCGAATATGGAACGGAATATACGACCTCATCCAGCTATTACAAAGATGAATATCGGGTTGTAAGAAGCGGAAAGGAAGGAACCAAAGAGGTTGTTGCCAATATTAAGAAAGTAAACGGGAAAGCAGTGGAAGTGGAAGTGCTGGAAGAGGCCGTTATCGATGAGCCGAGATCGAAATTGATTGCCCAGGGCACCAAAGCGATCCCGCAGTTGAAAGGGACGGGGGTATTCCAATACCCAGTGCAAGTGAGTAGTTTGTCTTCTCGTTTTGGAAACCGGGTGCATCCGATCACGGGACGGCCTGATTATCATACGGGAGTCGATTGGCCGAAGTCTACAGGAACGCCTATAAAAGCGGCGGATGGTGGGACGGTAACCTTTGCCGGATGGAAATCTGGATATGGTTATGTTGTGTACATTAACCATGGGGGCGGATTTGAAACCCGATATGCGCATATGAGCGCGATTTATGTAAAAAAAGGTGAAAAAGTATATAAGGACAAGTCAATTGGTGCAGTGGGCAATACCGGAAACTCAACGGGTCCGCATTTGCATTTTGAAGTACGAAAATATGGGGTGGCGTATAACCCGTATAACTTCTTGGACGGATCAGCGTATCGCTAATAAGGAACTCCCATTGGGGAGTTCTTTTCTTCAAAAGGCTTTGGAGAAAGGAAGAGGAGTGGTGAAATGACATATAAAATTCTAGTGGTAGAAGATGAGTTGCCAATAGCGGATATTTTGAAATTCAATCTGGAACGTGAAGGATATTTGGTCGTGAATGCCTATGATGGGGAAGAAGCGTTGCAAAAGACGTTTTCCGAGAAACCGGATCTGGTTTTGTTGGATGTGATGATCCCGAAGAAAGATGGATTTCAGGTGTTGAAGGAAATCCGGGACCGGTCACAATTGCCCGTTTTGATGGTAACAGCGAAGGAAGAGGAAGTAGACAAGGTGCTGGGTCTCGAGCTGGGCGCGGATGACTATATTACGAAGCCCTTCAGCATTCGAGAGCTTTTGGCGCGGGTCAAAGCCAATCTTCGCCGCATGGAAGTGGAAGAGATTGCGGAGAATCCAGAGGACAAACAGGTACTTCGTTTCAGTGATCTGGAAATCAATTTGACCAAATATGAAGTGAAAAAACGCGGCCAAGTCATTGAGTTGACGCTGCGGGAATTTGAATTGCTGCAGTTCTTGGCGGCTAAGCCAGACCAGGTGTTCTCTCGTGAACAATTGCTGGAAGAGGTTTGGGGCTATGAATACTATGGTGATATTCGCACGGTGGATGTGACCGTTCGTCGGCTTCGCGTCAAGGTGGAAGATGATTCATCGAAACCGAAATTTATTTTTACAAAGCGCGGCGTCGGATACTATTTTAAGAGGAGTTAGCGATGTTTAAAAGCATACGATGGCGACTCGTGATCATCTACTTTTTACTGGTTTTTATGGCAGTTACCGTGGTTGGGGTTTTTATTCTCGATCGGCTGCGTTCGCAGCAGGAAGAGTGGACCCTCAATAACATGCGGCAATATGCCGAACAAGTGCAGGTGCTGCCGTCGCTTCGAGCGGATGACTGGGTGGAGAATGAATCGCAATTGATCGAGTCATTTAACAACTGGCCCATTGCACAGACGGATCAGGCCTATTTGTTGCGCATGGACGGAACGGCGCCACGGGTGTTGTCCAGTTCCATGGGGGCGCAGAATTTGATCGGGAAATTGGCCTACGAAACAGAAGTGATTGATAACGAGTTGGTTTTTAATGCCCTGAACGGGGAAAAAGAAGATAAAATCAAGAGGGGAACCTATCAGCCTGAGGATACGGTGGCGCATTTGGTGGTTCCTTTGTTTTCTGTCAACGGTGAGATCAAGGGTCTGATTTATGTAACCAGTGATCTGGAAGTGACCAATCAGGTGCTGCTGGCGTCGAGAACCATCCTGTTTCAAGGGATGGCATTGGCTTTGCTGCTTACGGTCATTATGGGATCCATTTTATCTCGATCGATTACGGTGCCGATTCAAGCGGTGACCATCAAGGCAGCCAAAATGGCGGCGGGAGACTTCGACCAGAAGGTGGATGTGAAATCTGATGACGAATTGGGTCAGCTAGCCAAGATGTTCAATAGTTTGACGGATGAATTGAAAAAGACGATTTCGCAGCTTTCGGAAGAGGGCAGCAAGATGGAAGCCCTATTCACCAATATGGCGGATGGCTTGATCGCCATCGACCCAGCGGGAAGATTGCTCCACGCCAACCCCATTGCGCGGAAATTGTTTGCGATTGATGAGATGAAAGAAGAGCAAAATATATTGCCGATGCTGCAGGAACTGCGCCCGGATGTTCAACTGAATCAGCTGATTACCGCCGAGGATGCACGGGGCGAGTTGATGCTGGAATTCAGTCCCGATGAAATCTATCGGGCTCATTACGCGCCTTTTCTCAATGACAAGGGGGAACGCAGCGGCTTGATTTTGGTTTTCCAAGACATTACTGAGCAATACAAGCTCGAAACCATGCGGCGAGAATTTGTTGCGAATGTGTCTCATGAATTGAAAACTCCCATTACGACCATTAAGAGCTACACAGAAACCATTATGGATGGGGTTTTGGATGACAAGGAGATGACGACGAAATTCTTGGGCGTTATCAACAATGAGTGTGATCGCATGACACGAATTGTTCGCGATCTTTTGCAATTGTCATCCATGGATTATCAGGAAACAAAGTGGGAATTGACGGAAGTTTGTCTGCAAGATTTGTTGGAAATGGTTGATTTGAAGATGCGGATTTCGGCTCAGGGCAATAATCAGCAATTGCGGGTTCGAATCGAGCCGGAGCTTCCTTGCTTGACTGGGAATCGAGACGCCTTGGAACAGGTGATGCTGAACGTGATCTCCAATGCCATCAAATATACGCAAGAGGGAGGCACCATCGATGTTCACGCCTATTCGGAACCAGCTCATTTGGTGATTCGTGTACGAGATAATGGAAGCGGCATTCCGAAAGAAGATCTGGATCGAATCTTTGAAAGATTCTATCGCGTCAACAAGGCAAGAAGTCGAGCTATGGGTGGAACCGGATTGGGCTTGTCCATTGCAAAGCAAATTATTGAGTTGCACGGGGGCAGCATTATCATTCAAAGCAAATTGGGAGAAGGAACCATTGTGGAGATTCGTTTCCGGGATGGCAGCCCCCAAGAACTAGTTTAAATTAATCGTAATTGATCTGTAACCATCCTGTAATGATAAGTCGATATAATGAGTAGGTAATGTGTATTCTGGAGGAATTTCAATGAAGAAGACACCCGTACTCATCCTTGTCGGGATGGCGCTCATCTTGTTGATCTGCTGCGCAAGCGCAGGTTTTGCTGATGAGGGGTCAATCAATCAAGTGAATAGTGAGCCACTCGATATGGAGATTCTCTCGCCTGAGGGGAACTATGTGTCTTCGACTGGAAAAATCCCAATTTCTTTGCAGTCTGCTGGAGGAAGCATTGTCACGGTGAAAATATATCCGATGGATTCGGAGTATTTGTCCATGGGAAGCTTTCGATTGGATGTCAGAGACATGGTTGTTGAATACCATGCAGCTGTTTTGCCGGCGGTGCAGATGATGATGGATGAAAGGGTTGAAGAACCCGTAACGGATGAGATTGGCGAAGAGATCGCAGCGGAGAATACGACCGAGACGATTGAACTTCCCAGTTTGCCGAGCAAGATGTTTTCGGAAACCATTGGCCAGACTGGACGTTGGTTGTATGAATTGACCTTGCAGCCGGGGCGATATATCCTTTTGATCCAAGCAGAAGGCAATATGATGCGATCAGAGGAATACGCGCTATCTGTTACCGTAACGAGTATGGAGCGGGCAACCGAATTTTTGGAGAAGCTGGAAGAAGCAGAATCTTCGTATATCACTCCAGCGGTATTAGCCCCCATCCAGTGGCCACTTTCCATGTATTAAGACATTGGAGAGGGTTTTATGGAACGAGTAAAAACCATGATTATTATTGGACTGTTCGCGATGTCGGTATTCTTGTCATCGCAAGTCCTATATACAACAAAACCATTGATTGGAGAGGAACAAGCGACGCCTACGGAGTCGTTTTTTGTGCTCTCCAATTTTGTTTTGCCCGAAAGTATGGTGCTGCATTTTTCGAAGGATTCCCACACCATCTTGTCTGCGACAAAGGAACCGAACCTTTGGGAGGCTGGAAAGCTTCAACTGAAATCGGTGTTGGAAGCTGCCGGCACGAAGCAAGAGGAGCTGGACTGGGAGGTCTTGCGCGAGAAAAAAGCGGAAAAATCCATCGATTATTTGTTTCCCTTTCCCGTTCCGACGGAATTGCTTCTGCGAACCTACGGCATTGTTCCTGATGAATCCTTGCAACTGCCGGATGCCATTACTGGGATCTGGATCAGCGGGGATAACGGCGAGGTTGTGTTGATGCAGGAGAAATCCGCGGTTCGTTTCTCGCCGAAGCTTGGATCCGGCGATCTGTCGGCATTGATTCGCGAGGTGAGGGAGAAAGAGTATATCCATTACTATCCCGGAGTTCTGTTGAACGATGAAGCGGAGTTTTATCTGCCGATTACCCTGGGGGATGTATTGCCGAATGTGCGGGTGCAATCTGCGGTTGATGTCAATGATTCAGCCTCTTTGGAAAAAATTGCCAAAGGATTCTTTGAAGAGAATTACCCCTATGCCAGACGAATTATAGAGAGCGACTATACCACGATTTTTGTCCAAGGGAATGATACCTTGGTGATTTCAGAAGGTGGATTGTTGGAGTATTCCAATACCGCGGTACAGATCTGGCAATCGAGCAGTTTATTTGAAGGGTTGCAGGCAGCTGGACAATTTATTGAGGATCGGGATCAGATCGGCGTTCCGGTGTATTTGACCGGGGTTGAAATCGGAGAGGATCATTATGGGGTGGAAACCTATGAGTTTGCGTTTTCGTACTTTATCAATGACACGCCGGTGCGGTTAAAAAAAGAGATGGAGGAGAGCTGGAATCTTCGCGCTCCCATCGTGGTGCTGGTGAAAAACAACGAGGTGAAAACCTATCGGAGAGTGCTTCGGATTGTTCAATCTGATTTTCAGCCTTTGCCACAAGACACTTTGGGGCCGCAGGATGTGATCGATCGGAACTTTGACACCATTGTCGCCCGCTACCAGGGTTCTTTGAGAGCCCGGGGAGAAGCGGAACCGGAGAATTACGGCGTTGCTATCTATCAAGCGATTGAGGATGTAAAGCTTTCCTATTTTGATTGCCCTGAGCAACGGAGGAATGGGGAAATGGAATTGATCGGAATCTGGGAAGTCTTGATTGATGACTATGCGTATTATTTTGATGTGCATACGGGGAACCTTGTGGACGTGGTTGAGAAAGAGGGATAAGGATGGATTGGTCGAAGGCGAAAAACATCTTAATTATTGGCTTTATCATTACTAATCTCTTGCTGTTTTCTCTATGGATACGAGAAGGGGAGAGAAAAGTTGATCCGAATGTCAGCGCGGAATATGTTGTGGCAGTTCGGGAACAATTAAAGGAGAATCATATTCGATTTTCGGGGGAGATGGATACGGACCGCAAGCTGATAGCGCCGGTGATGGTGCAATTTGTGGAACTGAATGGACCAACTATCGCGTATACCCTATTCGGCAGCGAGTATGCGGTGACTACGGATCCATATTTCGAAAAGTATGAGACGGAATCAGAAACCCTGACCTTTAATTTTGGGAAGGAGTTCTTTTATACCAGCCGAGCGGTAGAGGAGGTTTATCCGGACCTGGATGAAGCGCAGGCGGAGGAAATTGCTCTTGGCTTTCTTGGCGAGATGGGAATCGAATCCGATCACGTGAGATTGGCCTATGTGGATGAAGTGGAATACCGGGAACCCCATACGGGCTATCGATTGAAGCCTTCCAGTTATCAGGTGAAACTCTTGAGCACCGACGGGGAAAATATGATCGGAGGCAGTTTCTTTGATCTGAGTGTGACGAGGGCCGGGGTGATCTTTGCTCATGGTTTGGCTTTGGAAGTGGTTCGCGCATCGGGCGAGACATTGTCTTTGCCGCGCATGCCGGATGCGCTTTTAATCTTGATCGGCACCAAGGAAGATCAGTATAAGCAGATTGTATCTGCCGAGGTTGCGTATAACTTCGATCCCTACAAGAATGACTATTTCTTTGGAGATGTTATTGAGGGCGAGGCGTTGCCGGCCTGGCGATTCCAGTACAGCGACGGAAGTGTGCGGTATTTAGATCTTTAACAAAGTGTGAATGAGCAGGGTTCGCTTGAATTCTGGCTTCAGTTTTATATAATAGAGCTAGTGAATAATTCAGAGGATGGATTGTAAAGGGGGAAAGCCGATTTTCGGCATCAAATATGAGTGAAATGTTTGTAATTCGCGGGGGAAAGCCTCTCCAGGGAGAGGTGCAAATCAGTGGATTTAAGAATGCGGCGTTGCCGATTATCGCATCCACGTTGTTGTCAAAAGAAACCTGCATTATTGAGAACGTGCCGTTGATCAATGATGTGTTTACTTTGGTGGATATTATGAAAGAGATCGGCGCAGATGCAAACCTGTCGGATGACGGGGTTTTGACCATTAATGCGGGAGCAGTGGAAGAATGCAACGCGATTTTCGATCTGACCAAGAGACTCAGGGCGAGTTATTACTTGTTGGGCGCGGGTCTTGGCCGCTTTCGAAAGGCTGTCATCAATTATCCGGGAGGCTGCAATATTGGCACGCGGCCCATTGATCAGCACATTAAGGGATTTGAAAGTCTGGGAGCCAATGTGACGATCTCCCATGGGACGATTGCTTGTGAAGCAGAGGCGTTGATTGGCGACCATATTTACATGGATGTGGTTAGTATTGGAGCAACCATTAATGTGATGCTGGCTTCTGTTTTAGCGGAAGGTAAAACCATTATTGAAAATCCAGCCAAAGAGCCTCATATCGTTGATACAGCTAACTTCTTGAACTCCATGGGCGCCAATATCAAGGGCGCCGGAACCGATGTGATTCGGATCGAAGGGGTAAAAGACTTGAAGGGCTGCATCTATACGGTGATTCCCGATCAGATTGAAGCGGGCACCTATATGATCGCAGGTGCGGCAACGGGCGGCGACGTCTTGGTGAAGAATATCATTCCGAAGCATATGGAGCCGGTCATCGCAAAATTGCGTGAAGCGGGCGTTCAGGTCGAGGAATTTGATGAGGCGGTCCGGGTCACTTCAACCGGGAAGCTGAAAGCCATTGATGTGAAAACCTTGCCATATCCGGGATTTCCGACGGATCTGCAACAACCGATTACGGTTATGCTGACTCAGGCGGAAGGCACGAGCATGATTACAGAGAATATTTACGAGGGTCGTTTTAAATATATCGACGAATTGATCAAGATGGGTGCTGAAATCAAGGTGGATCACCGAGTCGCTGTCGTCATCGGCAATGGTCTTTTGAGCGGCGCGAAGATTGAAGCCATGGACTTGCGGGCAGGAGCTGCTTGTGTGATTGCTGGTTTGATTGCATCGGATGAGACTCTGATTGAAAACATTTATCACGTGGATCGTGGTTACGAGAAGGTTATTGAGAAGTTGCGCGCCTTGGGAGCAGACATCGAAAGAATCTCTGCGGAACCGTCTCGAGGATAGGGAGGGTTTATGGCGTTTCGATTTTGTAATTTATTTAGTGGAAGCAGTGGAAACTGCAGTTATTTGGAAGCGGGAGCTAGCCGTTACCTGATCGATGCCGGACTTTCCGGCAAGCGAGTTCAGGCGGGGCTTGAGTCTATAGGAGTTGATCCAAAAAGCTTGACGGGGATTTTTGTGACCCATGAGCATCGGGATCACATTCACGGAGTCGGGGTTTTATCTCGGCGGTTCAAGCTGCCGATCTATGCCAATGCCAACACCTGGCGCGGGATGGAGTCGATCATCGGAAAGATAGCTCCGGAGAATCAACAGATTTTCACATCGGAAGAACCCTTCACCCTTCAGGACCTGGAGGTGGAAGCTTTTTTGGTGCATCATGATGCCCTGGAACCCAATGGATATAATTTTTGCTACAAGGGCAAAAAGGTTACCTTGGTGACCGATACGGGCTATGTTTGTCAGAATATCGAGGATCGAATCAAGGGTGCGAATTTGTACCTGGTGGAGTCCAACCATGATCCGGAGATGCTTCGGATGGGGCCCTATCCTTGGCCGCTGAAGCAGCGGATCAAGAGTAAGCTTGGCCATTTGTCCAATGAGGACTGCGGGATGATGATGTCGCGGGTATTGGATTATCGTGAGGAAATCGTGTTGTTGGGTCACCTGAGCGGGGAGAATAATTTTCCGGAATTGGCCTTTCGGACCGTTGCCGATGTGTTGAGAACCCAAGGGTTTTCACCGGAAGAAGATGTGAAATTGCTGATGACTTGGCGCGATCGACGAACCGACGTGTTTACACTTTTGGAGGATGAAGATGGAGCGATGGAGTTGTGAGAAAGATCTGGATGAAATCATTGATTTGACCGTGGTCGAATGGGAAGTTGCGCCGAATATCGAATTGGCGGAAACAGAGGAAGTCTGTTTTCTCTGCCAAGAAAAAGCGAAATATCGGCTCTTTTATGAGCCTGTTGAGGAAAGTCGGGAGTAATCCGGACTTTTTTTTATTGGAAACAATTATGCTATAATAAAAACAGAAAATGAAGGAGGTCGAGATATGGAATGGTTGGAATTGGTGGAAAAACTTTCGAATGCGCCGGGAGCGCCGGGGTTTGAAGACGAGGTTAACGAGGTGATTCGCGAATTTTGTTCAGCTCGGTATCGAATTGAGGAAGATGCCATGAGGAATCTCAGAATCTATCGGAAAAATCATGATGGAAACAAGCCGGTGGTCATGTTGGATGCTCATTCGGACGAGGTTGCTTTTATGGTGCAGTCGATCAATCCCAATGGAACCATGAATTTCTTGGCCATGGGCGCGTGGCATCCGCAAAACGTAGCGGCGCAAAAGGTAAAAGTGCGAAACCGGAAAGGGGAATGGCTGACGGGAATCGTCGCTTCAACGCCGCCTCATTTTATGAAAGGCGAGGCGCAAACGAAGCTGCAAGAGATTGATGATATGGTGATTGATCTGGGCGCGAATACACGAGAAGAAGTCCTGTTCCATTATGAAGTGGATCTGGGTGCGCCGATTGTTCCCGCTGTGGAGTTTGAGTTTCAAAAGGAACGAGGCATCCTGTTTGGAAAGGCCTTTGACAATCGTTTGGGTTGCGCCTGTGTGCTTCAAACCCTGGAGGCGCTTGAGGGCTTGAATCTGCCGGTTGATGTTGTGGGTGCTATCAGTGTGCAAGAAGAGATTGGCGGGCGTGGCGCGAAGGTGAATGCAAAAAAAATCGAGCCGGACTTTGCCGTTGTTTTTGAGGGAACCCCTGCCGATGATTCTTTTCGTGATGCGCCATTGGCGCAATCCGTATTGGGGAAAGGTCCTCAAATTCGGCACCGGGATCGATCCCTGGTCGCGAATTTTCGTGTGATTCAATTTGCCAAGTCCGTCGCATCGGAGAAAAAGATTTCTCATCAGGATGCGGTTCGCTTGGGAGGCGGAACCAACGCCGGATTAATTCAGATGGAGCACGATGCGGTGCCTTGTCTGGTGTTGGGAACCCCGACCCGCTATGCGCATACGCCGCATTGTTTTGCGAACCTCTGTGACCTGAAGCAGACCGCAAAGTGGGCGGAAGCGATTGTTCGTGGTCTCAAGAAAGAAACGATTCAAGGCTTTTAAGGCGGTCGGAAGTCCTTTTTTATCTTTGATCGTTTTGACTGCGGCGGAAGGATGAAAGATTTATGAATCTGTGTGAAAAGGACGATGAAAAACAGAAAACAATGATACGATTTGAAGTTTTATAGGGGGTATCTGTGTTTTGCATGCAAAGCGGTTCGGATTGAATCGATAAAAACATGAGCTGGTTTATCAAGTTTTAGTGGAACAGGAGCTTCAATTGGAAGAATGATCATTGCATTTATGGCGAAATTTTGATATAAATAAGGAAATGAACAAATGGGGGAAAACTAGATGTCACAATGGGTTTGGATCGGTATAGCCGTTTTTGTTGTCTATCGAACGGCGATGGGTGTTTACTATACGAGGAAGTTTAAACATTTGAGTCAGGAGGAAGCAAAATTACGGCTGGATAAAGAAAAGATATTTTTGCTGGATGTGAGAACCCCTGGGGAGTATAGGCAAAAACATTTGCCCAAGGCGAACTTGATTCCACTTCCGGAGCTCCGCAGAAAGCGGAATGAATTGCCAGATAATGAGAAGACGATCTTTGTATATTGCAAAAGCGGTTCCCGTGCCATGAGAGCTTGTGTTCATTTGGTGAAAATGGGATACAAGGATGTGAACCATATTGGCGGGATCGAGAAATGGCCTTATAAAACGATTAAAAAGAAGAAACACGCGTAAAATAAAAACCAGCCATTGGCTGGTTTTCTTATGCTTGTTGGAATACGCCATAAGGGCAAGATCGCAGACAACGTCCGCAATTTACGCACAAATCTTCATCAATGGTGGGTGCACCGTAGCCAGCTTGTTTGATGGCTCCGACTGGACAGATTCGAGTCGAAGGGCACGGATGATTTTGCGGGCAACGATTTGAGAGTACATTAATTTGCATAGGAAACTCCTTTCAATAACATTTCCTGCTTATCTTACCATAGAACACCGCATACCCGCAAGGGGTATGGGAGTATTTTTGATGTTTCCGATTAGAACATGAAAAGAGGGGAATCTTCCATATAAAGGAGGAATTTAAAATGAGTGAAAAAGGCATTGCAATTGTAAAAGTCAACGTAGAAGAATTGATTGGTATTCTGAATGAGGCATTGGCGGAAGAATGGCTGGCGTATTACCAATACTGGATTGGGGTCAAGGTTATGACTGGTCCGATGCGCTCTGAGATTGAACCGGAACTATTGGTTCATGCCAATGAAGAGTTGGCTCATGCGGAATTGGTTGCCAATCGAATCACACAATTGGGGGGGACGCCAATCTTATCACCGGCAGAATGGATGGACAAGGCCAGATGCGCGTATGAAGCGCCGACCGATCCTTACATTGAGGCGATCTTGGCACAAAATCTAGAGGGAGAGCGATGCGCGATTCAACGATATGAAGAAATCGCGGAATTTACCATGGGAAAAGATCACGCAACCCATCAAATGGCAGTTCAGATTTTAAATGACGAGTTGGAGCACGAACAAGAAATCGCTGATTGGATCGACGATTTCAAAAGACTTCGACAAGACTTTATGTCTTTGAAATTATAAGGAAAGCCATGAAAGCACAATAGGCTGAGGAAAAGAAGAGGGGTCAACTATGGAGCGTGTCAGTGAATTAGTCAATCGATTGGAATTGATTCCTCATCCGGAGGGTGGATTTTACAGACAAACCTATAAGGATGATGGATTGGTTGAAGGGTATCAAGGGATTGATTTGGTTCAGCCCCATGCATCATCAACCGCGATTTATTTTTTGATGACGGAAGGGAACTTTTCTGCGCTTCACAGGTTGAAGCAAGACGAAGTCTGGCATTTCTATGAGGGGAGCGCCTTGTCGGTTCATATTATTAAAGCCGACGGCACCTATCAAGAAATTCGCATCGGAAGAAATTTGGAGGCCGGAGAGGTTTATCAGGCGGTGGTAAAACGAGGGGATATCTTCGGCAGTTGTGTCGATTTCGGGTATGCCTTGGTTGGATGCACCGTAGCGCCGGGGTTTGAGTTTGAGGATTTTGAATTGCTGCCGAAGGCGGATCTGGTTCAAACATATCCGATGCATCGAAAATTGATCGAAAAACTAACACGAGGATAGGGAGGCTTTTGAGCCTCCCTATTGTTTTGCCTGAAGGAGTTTTGCATAGGCAAGCCCCTTTTCAAATCCATGGAAATAGAATCTGATAAGTTTTGTACGATTTTTGCTGATACCGCGGACGCCGAAGGTGTCATCGGGAGCAATCACGATGATCCTACCCTCTTCTTGCTCAGCGCGCAGGGAGTCGATGGTTTGATTATAGATCTCTGTGTAATGATCGCAGAGGGAGACCATGCTGGGATAGGTATTGCGGTAAACCCAGTGCGGAGGAAGGCTTCGGATTCGAGAAGCTTGTTTCGGTTCGAGGGGTTGTGTCAGGATGACAACCTGATTTTGATACCCTTGCTCTCTTGCACGCCCGGATGGGATCGGAGCTCCGATTCCGCCATCGAGATAGGAAACCCCGTTAAGGGTGATCGGTTTACAAACACAGGGCATACTGCAAGAGGCATATAGCGATCTCAAGAAGGTTTGAAAGTCGTTGCCGCGTTTTGCTTCCTGAAAAGAAAAATAATCAACCTCGCCGGTTTCGCAATTGGTGGCGCCGATTTCCAGCTCCTCTTCTGCTTGAAAGAGGGCGTCATAATTAAAGGGATCGATTTGATGAGGAACCTCCTTGTAGATAAAATCAAAATTGAAATAGCTGCCGACCTTTCGATAATTCTTAAAACTCATAAACCGGGGATCATGCAGATACGTTAAGTTCACGCGACAGGTTCGCCCTTTCTCGCGGGCCAGAAAGGCGATTCCATTGGCAGCGCCTGCCGAAACACCAACGATATAGGGGAAAATAAGTCCCTCTTCGAGAAAGGCGTCCAAAACACCGGTGGTGAACATGCTTTTCATGGCGCCGCCTTGGAGAACAAGGGCTGAATTCAGCTTCATTTGCTTCCTCTTTTCGATCAAATTTTTTATCTTATATTCATATCATGCCCCAAGATTTTCGTTTTTTTCAAAAACCGTGAAAAAAAGGGTATATTTCTTGTAGATGGAGGTGAAACCATGATTGTTCATGATAAAGTATCGATTGGAATTAGCGCGTGCATGTACGGGTCAAAGGTATGGCATAATCGCGAGGGTTGGGATCTCTTGGAGAAAATGGGATGCGAGGCGGATCGAATTGATTGGCATCCGATCTGTCCGGAGATTGAAGCGGGACTTGGCGCACCGCGAATACCGGTGCAAGTGATGGAAGGAAACGGCATCGATGTTTGGGATGATCGCGCTACGGTCATGCAAGGAGATCGAGATATAACAGATCAACTGAAAGCGGCTTGTCTGCAGGGGTTGAAAAGGCTGCAGATAGCGGATGTCCATACCTATGTCTTTAAAGAGACAAGCCCGAGTTGCGGGGTGTATCAGGGTTCGGAAACGAGTGGTCAGATCAATCGCCCACCAGGGGTGTTTGGCGCGCTTTTGTATCGAGAGGGCTTTTTCTTGATTCCGGCGGAAGACCTAAGGGATCCGTTGAGATGGTGGGACTGGCGTCGTCGGCTCTTTGCCTATCTATGGTTTCAAGATCAGACAATTCTCAGTTTGGCGGAATTTTACGAGGCTTGGCATGAAATGAAGTTCTTGTGTCAAGAGCTTGACTACGAGCGAGCGAGGGATATGGGTAAAAGCTTTGCGCAGTTCGACAAGAAAACACCGATTGCCAATTTGGAATATCAAAGAGAGCAGATTTTGGATCTTCTTCGCAAGCCTTCCAGTTTGCCAAGAATCGAGGAAAGTCTTTGGAAAAGCCATCGTTTTTTTTGCAATGAGCTAAAAATCGAGATTGATGAATCGGCAGAACCATCCGAATGTGTAGAGTTGAAGCATTTGGTGGAGGACGTCAGAGCCATGGAAATCGTGGGCGCGAAGCAGGGGGTTTTTTTTGGCGGAAGTCCAGTTCTCTATCGTTCATAAATAATGGTTGAATTTTCTGAATGATCATGGTATAGTAAATTCAAATTCTTCGAGGAAAAGGAGTGATGATAATGATGAAAACTAATCTTCTCATTGTATTAAGTGAATCCAATAAATTACTCACTCTGGAACGTATGAATTAAACCTTGAGGAACTGGATCCCATTGTGAATCCAAAAGCCCGGAGTGACAGGTCCGGGTTTTTTTATGCCCAAAATTAGGTGGAGGGCACTGAATGAATCAAACAAATAAAAAACGATCCGAGGATCAAGCGGATCGTGGAAATCAAAATAGCGGAAATAAAACCGCGCGCGTTGTCCGTGTGGATCGAGGCATTTATCATTTGAAAGGAAGCGAAGGGAATTTTCTTGCGAAATTGAGGGGACGGTTTCAGGAGGAAGCAAGCACAGCGGCGGATTATCCGGCTGTCGGAGATTATGTGGCGATTGGAACGCTATCTGACGCAGGCGTGGAGCAGCGGGGCAAGCCCGAAAATTCTCCTTACCAAGGAAGATTTGTGTGAAGAGCGGGAGCAACGATTTATGGAGAAAAAGATCAAGGAGCGGGAGGGACGGGAAGAGAAAAAGAACGGGAAAAGAAGTAATTAAGGAACTTGTAAGGGGGGAATTTGCTAGGGGATTCGGGTTGGATATGGTAAGATAATGCTATTACTGAAATGAAGAGGCAGAAAATGAAAAACGAAAATTACCATGCATATATTTTACTCACATATACGGGTTCGATGTTGAGCAACATCATTCGAAAGGCATCGGATATGCCCTATTCTCATATCTCTATCGGTTTTGATAAATCTTATCAAACCTTCTATTCCTTTGGCAGAAAATATCACTCCAATCCTTTTTTTGCGGGATTTGTGGAAGAGGACGTAAAGGACGGCGTCTATCAGCGATTTCAAGAGGCGCAATTCGCCCTCTATGAGATCGAAGTGACGAAGAAGCAATACCATGAGTTGAAGCGTCAGATCCGCTATTTCGAGCGCAACAAAAAACTTTATCGCTATAATCTCTTGGGGATGGCCTTTGCCAAGGTAGGGGTGTCTTTAACGAGAAGCAACGCGTATTTCTGTTCGCAATTTGTGGCGACGGTCTTTCGCCGTGCGGGAATTCATAGTTTCGATCGATCCGATGGATTGATTAGTCCCATGGATTTTTTGGAAATCGAAGGGATGCGTTTAGTTGGACAAGGGAGGCTAAGCGATTTTCGCTTGGAACGATGGGGTGAAACTCGGCGACAGCGCCGGCTTCGTGAAATTCCAGTATCGTTTTTCCATCGCGTATTCAATTAAAAAAGCCCTCGGTTGTGGGCTATGCAGATAAAAGTTTTACGTCATCTTTCTTTAAATAATCAGGTAAAGATTCTCCCAGATAGCGGACATCAATCCTTTGCGTTTACGGTTCATCAGGTAGGGTAAAATCATTTCTGTGAATGTGATTTCACTATTTTGTGTCCATAAAATAACCAATTGTTTTGCTATATCATCCTCTTTGACCTTGGTATACAGGATCATGGAGGTGGTGAGGAGGAAAAGATGCGGTATCATATGCAAAGAAAAGAGCGAGAGATCACGTCGATGGAAAGCATGCATTCTATTCTAAGGGCAGGGAAATTCATGGTTTTGGCATTGTCTTATAAGGACGTTCCATATACGGTCGCTTTGAGCTACGGATATGACGAGGATGAAAATGCTTGTTATTTCCATGGTGCGAAGATGGGTCGAAAGATGGACTATATTCGAGCCAATCCAAAGGTGTGCGGGATCGTGATTCAGGATCGCGGATATGTTGACGGGGAGTGCAGTCATGCCTATCGATCTGTTGTTGCAGAAGGAACCATGGAGATCGTTCGGGATATCAATGAGAAAAGCCAAGCGTTGACCAAGATGTTTCTTCATCTGGAGGAGCATCCGGAGAATCTGATTAAGCGGTTTGAGGGAGATAACGATGCGATTCGTGGGCTCACGATATTTAAATTAAAGATTGAATCCCTAACAGGGAAGCAAAGCAAGGAATAAGGATCAGCGGGTGATCCTTTTTTTTCGTCCCACTACTTGACAATACCAAGTACCGGGCGTATAATTAAGATAGCTACTAGGTAATGCCATATAGAAAGGAGGGAGAAGATGGCAAAACAGACACAAATGCTTAAGGGCGTTCTGGAAGGATGCATTTTGGAAATTATTTCTCAGGAAGAGACTTATGGATACGCTGTTTGCGAGCAATTGGTTCAGGCAGGATTCTCCCATATCAACGAAGGAATTGTGTACCCCATTTTGATTCGGTTGGAAAAAAAAGGATGGCTCCTTGCGGAAAAGAGGCCATCGCCTTATGGACCGAAACGAAAATACTATCGATTAACTGAAATGGGGGAGCGGGAGCGAAATGAATTTATCCTGCATTGGACGGAAACCAAAGGGCGTGTCGATCAGATCTTTGAAAGGAGGATAAGTGATGAAAACGCGTAGAGAGAAGATGAAGAAGAGTTTTTCCCTGGTGATTGCGGGCACGGTCGTGTTATTGACGGGCTTGTTCCTCTGGGGGTCGCAGATTAGCGAACAAGGGCAAATCGGATCTGGCCAAGGAATCATCGCGGCTATTGTCTTGGCATTGGCGGGGCTTGCCACCTTTGTGGTGTACTATCAAGCCAAAAGCCGCAATCAAAAGTTGAAAAATTTGCGTGAAAACTATCGAGAGTCTTTGGATCAGGTGATGGAACAGATGGAACAGAGCGCTTTGCATAATTGGGAAAAGAAAGAGATTGAACAGGAATTGCTGGCGATCTTTTTGGAAGCACAAGAAGCGGGAAGACAGCCGCAGTCTGTTATTGGCGAGGATGTTGAGAGCTTTGCCAAAGATCTCTTGGAGGCATACGGAATTCATCCGGGGATTCTTGCCTATTTCCTTACGAGCACTCAGTGGTATATCCTCTATTTACTGATTGTGCAGGCGTATCGAGGCCGAGGGCGCAATGAATTCGCGTACTTTGGCGCATCCGTGGATGTGGAGATTCTGGTCTTGTTTGGCTGGCTTTCATTTATTACGCTGCCGCTGATTCAATACGGCAGCAAGGGCTGGGTCGCTGGCAAGAGAAAACGGGGATTGTTTGCGATCTTTGGATTTTTATCCTTCTTGGTGGGCGTTGGGATCATCGAGGGACTCCATGCTCTTGAGGCGCGGATCCCGTGGGCATCGGAATTGTTGGCAAAACAGGTCAGTGTCTTTAGACACCCTTGGCAATTGGCCATGGCGGTCCTTTTTGTGATTGGGATCGTTTGGCTTAAGCAGTGGCTAAGAAAAAAACCTCTTCGTTGAACAATGGGTTCCATTTTGATGTACGTGACCTAAAATATTTCACTTAAAAATCTCTGGGAAATTCCCAGAGATTTTATTTGGCTTATATATTGGGCTATGTTAGACAAAGTTATTTTTCACTCATAATCCATTGAATATTTGACGCATCTATAAATCGAGTACTTTTACCGCTACTTAAATCCATTATATAACTATGACCATAAGAATCATTAATAAATCCTTCAAGAAGAGTTCCGAAAGCAGTCAGATGTTCCATTGAATGATATATTAAATATTTCCCATCAGGTGAAAATCCGATGGGGTGATATCCCGTAAACTTAGCATCATATATGCCATAAAACTTTTTAATGCATTTTTCTTCTCCATTTTCAATTATATAAATACTGCCTTCCCTTTGAGTAACGATAAGTTTTTCAGTGTGTTTTTTAATATAATCCGTATTCGCCAAATAAGATGTAGAAGTTTCCACAAATTCTGCTTTACTGATTAGTGTAGCATTATCTACTCCTTCTTTTATCGAAAACAAACTCCAGTCTCCATTATTCATGGCAATAAAACTTATTGCCTCACTTTTCATATCATAATAATAATCAGAAATATTATCATTATAACTTCCATAACTATCTCTACCTTTGCCTTTGTGGCTATAAATAAGTTTTTCGTTTTGTAAATTAGCATCTGATTTATATAAAGTATTTACGCCATCAATCCTTTTTGTGTAATAGATTTGGCCCTCTAAGTTTTCAACAACATCAGAATTACTAATATTTTTAAAATATATGAAGATAGTAAGGAATATAAATATAAACACAATTAGACTTACTAAAAATAATAATTTCTTTTTCATGTTTTCTTTCATGCCTACCACCTTCATTTGCTATATTTTAGCGATTCCAATGCTTTGATACTTTTTTTGGGAAGACTTGTTCTTATTCCTTGAATTTGTCGATCGCGCATAGGCCTTTCCTTTCTGATCCTCAGAGGTGATTTGTTTTTAGCATAGTTGCATATCCAGTATAGCAGAGTTTTTATCCAAAATCAGGAAGTTGTCAGTAATGATAGGTTTTTTGTTATAAACTAAGAATAGAAGAATGAGATTACGAAATGAGGGGAAGAACGATGGAAATTAATATCGACGAGCGATGGAAGGGATGGGCACCCGATCTTCAAATCGGCAGCATTGTTGCAGAGGTTTCGGTGGACGAGAGCAGTGAGGGTTTGAACGCGGAACTGGATCAATTGGTGAAAGAAATTGAAGGAAGTTTGCCGGTTCCAGCCATTGCCAAGGAAGCGGCGATTGCCGCCATGAGAAAAGTTTATAGAAGGGTTGGAAAGGATCCAACGAAGTATCGAGTTTCTTCGGAAGCCCTTTTGAGAAGAATTGGAAGAGGTTTAGGCTTATATCGGGTAAATAATGTAGTAGAGATCAATAATTATATCTCCATGAAAAGCCGATGCCCCGTTTGTGCCTATGATATTGGAAAAATTGACGCCGATATTCAGTTTTCTGCAGCACCGGAGGGCACGGTGTATGAAGGGATTGGACGCGGGAAGTTGAATATTGAATTTCTGCCGGTCTTTATGGATCAAGCAGGCGCATTTGGCAGCCTGACTAGTGATTCCGCGCGAACCTGCATTTCGAAGGAGACGAAAACCATACTTTTCAACTTGGTTTCCGTGCATCCCCATACCGATATGGAGTCGTGGATCCGGGAAGCGGCGCAATTGTTGGAGATGTACGCGCAAGGGCAAGTCAAAGAGATAAAAATTTGGGATGGCGTTTGGAATAAGATCGACAAGTAATGCATGTATGATAGAAAATTTGATCGAAAAGAGTGGAAAAGGAAGGTGACGAGATGAGGATTTTGAGGAAAGGCTCACAGGATTGCATGGCACGAACCATACAAACTGTTGGGCGATCCTTGGAAGCGAAATTGTATTGCTGGTTGTTTGCCGATGGAGAGGCGGAGGATGTGATTCAGGAATTGATTCCATTTCAAAATCCGGATGGCGGGTTTGGTCATGGATTGGAGTCTGATTTTCGATTACCGGATTCTTCCCCTTTGGCAACCTCGGTGGGTCTTCGCATGCTATTGGATTTGCCGGAGAGCGAGCAAAGGAGCCAGATGATGGCGGAAGCTTTTTCCTACCTTGAGGAAGCCTATCAGAGCGAGAGAGGCGGTTGGTATAGCGTTCCAAAGACCGTGATGGATTATCCCCATGCGCCATGGTGGTCGATCAATCAGGAAACAGGACACACGGCAATTGATGAAAGTTGGGGAAACCCCACGGCAGAAATCTTGTCTCAATTTTTGCGGGCGGGACGTCAGCCGGAGGTGTTTGATCTTCATCAGCAGGTTTTGTTTGCAGTTCGTCAATTGGAAGAGAAAGAAGCGTATGGTTCTGAACATGAGTTGTATTGCTATCTGCCCCTTTATGATGCATTGAAGGGGGAATTGCAAAAACGATTGGAGACAACCCTGACAAAAGCGATCCGCGAGTTGATTCGAATGAACGAAGAGGATTGGGAAGAGTATGTGCCAACCCCGTTGCATTTTTTGGATCCGAAAAGGGCGAGCAGTTTCGGGATTTCCACGGCAGACTTGAATCGTCAGCTGGATTGGATGGTTTGTAAAATGGAAAAGAACGGCGGATGGATGCCGCCATGGGGCGATTCATTCTATACGGGTGAGCTGAAGGTTGCTTATCATGAATGGATTGGCGTATTGACATTGAAGGCATTGAATTGGTTGCAGGCCTATGATCGAATTGAAGAGGAGATGAAGAATGAAGACGGCAGAGATCTGGAAAGAGGAACTACAAGCGATACGTGCAAATGATTGGCAATTGCCAAAAGAGGTGAAGGCGAATGTTTATGCACTTGAACTTTATGATTTGCTTGGCGAGTTGGATTCAGAATTGCGGGATACCCTCGCTCTGTCATTGATTTGGACCTTGATTGAACGAGAGAAATTATCGAAGGATACTTGCCGAGAACTCCTTGCCCGCAGTCAAAGCGACGGGATCTTCATCCGCATTGAGGAAGTGCAAGGGGATGGGGTTTTCAAGCGAAGCTTTGCCTTGCTGGTGATTGCCGCCTTGGTGGAGGATCATGTCAAGGCGCATCGATCCTGGATGCGGAAGGATCATTTTGTTGAGTTGGTGGAAAACTTGATTCGCTATGCTAAGGAAGAACAGGACTTGAGAGGTTATGTGGAGGAATATGGATGGGCGCATTCAACGGCTCACCTCTCCGATGCTTTTGCGGAACTGGCCGCCTGCAAAGAATTGAGCGAAAGCCAATCGAAGCTGATTTTCCACACGATTCTTAAGAAGATGGCCGTGCAGGAGTATGTGTATATTCATGGGGAAGATGAGCGAATGGCTAAAGCCGCTTGTGCCTTGATAAAACATCAAAAAATCGAATTTTTAGATTGGGAAGAGATCTTGGTAGAAGAAATGACGGGCATTGATCAATCCCTGCCGGGACACTTGCGGCTACAAAAGCAGGAAAACGCAAAAATCTTTTTGCGTAGCTTGGTTGCACGGATTCAGCGATTGGGGTTCGATCAGAAGTGGACCTTTCCTGTGATTTCCGTGTTGCGAAATTATGATGTGAAGTATTAGAGGTCATCGATGAAATTGTTGATTGGAGAGTTTGCGAAGCTACATGGGGTTGGAATTCAAACCCTGCACCATTATGATTCCAAGGGAATACTGAAACCGGCGTGGATTGATCCGGAGACGGGTTATCGATTTTATAATGAGGAGTCTTCCGATCAATTGTGGAAGATCAAGGCGTTGAAGTCTGCGGGGCTTTCTTTGAAAGAGATTCGAGAGCTGTTGGATGCGGAGCTTGCGCATACGGAAGAAATTTTTCAAAAACTTTCGAAGGAGTTGGAAAGCAAGATTCAACACGAGCAGCAGATGCTCAGATATTTGAATCGGAGTCTTCACGCGATGCGACGATGGAATGAAGAAAATTGGATTCGGGAGCCACGGATCGTAGAGATTTCAGAACGAACCGGATATGTGATTGAAGTGCAAGAGTCGGACGATATGGAAAAGCGATTTCGGGCGCTTGAATCCTTTCAAAAGAATCAGCCCCTTCATGTAGAGGTGTTGTTTCAGCCGTCGAGAATCATGAAAATCGAAGAAACTGGAAAATCGAAACTGGTCTGTTATGGAGCCTTGACGGAAAAACCAATTCAAGACGCGCAATTGCACATGCCCAAGGGGATATTTGCTGTGATGGATCATATCGGGATCGCTCAGTCGGTGATGGCAACCTATGAAAAAATCTTTTCGTATGTTGAACAAAGAGGATATGAAAGAACAGGAAATGCGTTGGAACTCTTTGTGATTGATCCGCATTTATCGGCGAATCCTGAGCACTGGGTTAGACAAATTCAAGTGGAGATACAAAAATAAGGGGACGCTTGCGTCCCCTTGATTTTATTTTGGAAAGCTTTCTCCCGTAATCCATGGAAATCCATAGGCCTTTAAGGCGTGAAGTAAATCCATATTGTTCTTGGCGGACCAATTGGCTTTATAATGAAGCCCGAAATAGCGCTGAGCCATGTTGATAGAGCCTGCCGCCAGTATGGAATCTTCCAGTTCCTTCTCGTATGCTTCTCCTCCAAGATCAAAGGCAACTTCTTTGATGCGGGTTAGATTCTGAATGCTGACGGGGAAGGTTTTGTGATCGTATTTTTCCTCTTGCGCCTGAACGAGAGTCTCGATGGGAATATCTTGGTAGGTTTCCTTATGGACAAGGATTTCGGATCCAAGCTTGGGCGCAATCTTAATGGGCTGCGCCGGATACCCCATGCTGAGAAGAACGACCGGGAAGACACCTTCCGGCAAGTGGAAGATTTCTTTCAGCTCCAGGAAACAGCTTTCTACGGTTCCGATGTAAACGGAGCCAAGTCCAACAGAATCGGCGGCCGTGCATATGTTTTGAGCGGCGATCAGGGTGTCCTGAAAGGCGATCCAAAAATGTCGAAAGCTTTTTGTAGCAATGAAGGGTGCGTTGGAGCTTTTTGCCCAACGGCCAATCCTTCGCCAGTCGATGCAAAACAATAGATTGGTTGGCGCCTTGCCAACCAGCGGTTGCATTTCCCCTGTATCCATCAATTGTTTTTTCTTTTCTTCCGATTCGATTTGAATAATCGCATAGGGCTGAAGATTTCCTCCGGTTGCTCCGTGGAGCCCGGCGCCTAATATTTCTTCCATCACGTCCGGCGGAATGGGACGATTTTCAAAGACTCGAATGCTGCTTCGTTCATACAAGAGTTTCATTGTTTCGTTGGAATATGGTTGCATAAAATAACCCCCTTTTGCTATAGGATAAACCTTATAGCTGCCAGAGGGTCAAATGAATTATTTGTCTTCTTGGTTTCCAAAGAAGATCATGCCAAATACACCGCCGAAGGCAGCGCCAAAAGCGATCCCCAGTCCAATATTAAAATCAAAAAGGATAGACGCGATAATGCCGAAGACGACGCCAAAAGGCAGGCCTTGCGCATAGGCGGTACTGGTATCTTTTTTCTTGGGCATGGTACCCCTCCTTACTGAATATGCTTGATTGTAGCATAGCATAGTTGATCATTAGAAAAAGATGAATACATCTATTAGAGCCGCAAGATTTATGAAAAATAGTACAGACCCCAAATTATGGGGTCTGTTTGCGTTCGCGCAGAATTTTCAGCATGATTTTCGAGTAGCTGAAAAAGGCAAGAAGTTTTAGACCGACAGCCAAGCCTAAAATTGTGTAACTGACGGGTGAAGTTGGAATTGCGAATAAAAGGATGATAGCAAGAGTGAAGACGATAGTTGCTGTTTTTCCGAACCAATTGGCTGGAATAACAATCCGACCGTCATGGAAATACATAATGGTTCCCGTAATCATAAGGATGGATTCCTTTACAACCATGATAATAAAGATGAAACCGGGCAGGTCTTTATCGTAGAATAAAACGCCCAATGCAGCCAAAAGCATCAGCTTGTCGGCTAAGGGATCCATAACGGTCCCAACGGTTGTCACTGCATCATATTTTCGTGCGATGTACCCATCCAAAAAATCGGTAAAACCGGCAAGAAGAAAGATAAATAATGCCCATAGATGATGGTTTGGTATTGCGGATAAATAGACCCAGATGAAGACGGGGATCAGTAGCATGCGTATCATGGTTAAGATGTTCGGTACGTATCTCATGAGTGCCCTCCAGTTTAGATTCACTATAAGAATACCCAATTTCAGGAAAAACATGTGAGGAAATTCATAAGAGGGATGATGTGGTAAAATGGAAGAAATGAAAGGGGATCAAAATGAAAATAACTGTGATTAGCGTAGGAAAGATCAAAGAGAAGTACTTTACAGGCGCCATTCAGGAGTATGCCAAGCGCCTGACTCGATATTGCAAGATCGACATGATTGAAGTGCCCGATGAGAAATGTCCAGAGACTCTGTCGCCAAAAGAGGAAGAAATGGTGAAGGACAAAGAAGGGCAGCGGATTCTTTCAAAAATCAAGGATCAGCAAACGGTTATCGCTTTGGCCATTGAAGGGAAACAGATATCATCGGAACAACTCGCTAAGCAGATTCAGCAGTGGGGTGTGCAAGGAAACTCTGACTTGGTATTTGTCATTGGCGGATCTTTGGGACTTTCAGAAGAGGCCAGGAAGCGTTCCAACTTTCAGTTGAGTTTTTCGAAGATGACATTCCCTCATCAGTTGATGAAAGTGGTGCTTCTAGAGCAGATCTACCGGGCATTCCGGATCAATTCCGGTGAACCGTACCATAAATAACTGCGTTTTTTTACTAACACTCTATCTGCTATTGAACCAGGTGGTGTAGCAGATGGGTGAGTTAGTAAAATATGCATAGTAGGATGTTTGTTTCAGATATTTCATCGGAACAAAACTATTTTTTGATATTCCAAATTGCCTCGTCTATTACTTTAATATCTTCTTCAAGGTCAAACAATTCTCTTGCATATATTTCAAAGGCTTTGATTTTTTCTTTTGACTGCATCAGACGTTTTTCATCGCAGGTAGGACTTGTCATAACTCTACCAATTTCTTTGTTTAATGATGCCAATACAGTGAAGTAGATAAAGGCAGAACCATGAGGATGAGGAATATCAAAATCGCCTGAAAGATTGCCTTCAATCAACACGTGTTCATAAAGCGGAAGAAAAATTTCTATGGACTTTTCAACAACTAGCTCTGCTATTTGTTTGTTCTTTTCCATTTGCAACAATCGTACAAGTTGTTGGCTTGTACTTTTATGTTCAGCTTTTATTTTGCCTATGGCCTTTGCCATATGAAGTATTTTCTGTTTGGGTTTAATCTCACGGTCCATTGCGATGGACTCAAGTGCTTCTGACATAGGATCAAGTATAATATTTACGATCGCTTCTATCAATTCTTTTTTTGACTTAAAATAATGGAAAAAGGCACCTTTTGTCATACCTGCTTCTGCAATCACTTTATTTATTGAGAACTGATCATAACCAATTCTATCCAAAAGTTTGACAGAAACTTTGGTTATCTCTAATTTCTTATAGTCATACTCATCTTGTTTTCTAATTCTTGACATGATTGTTTCCTCGTATTTTATCTATCCAATCCGACATATCGTCAAAACTTAGACCTATATTCCCGATTTGACAGTGATGGCTTGCCTTGGTTTCCTCATAATATACTTTATCGGTTACTGAATTTGCATGAATCAGGGCTTTTACTTGCTTATCATGCATTTTAAACGGGCATGCATGATCATCTCTACCAGTTAGTATTAATACATCTTGAGTGATATTCTCACAATGAAGTTCATCTGAGGTCATAGATGTAAGAAAATTTACCATATCCATTGGATCGTTGGTTTTAAGCATGTACTGTAAGTTAGCGAAATACCAGCTTTTGATATCCTTTTGTTTAATAACTTTTAGAATTGCGTTAGCGGTGTATTTCTTAAATACATTGTAGAATAAATAAACGATAGGCTGTAAAAGCTTTGGGGGAAAATCAGTATAATCATATGCCACACTGGATGCAATTAGCCTTTTAATTCTTTTATCAAAAGCTGCTGCGCGGAAACATAAGTATCCACCCATTGACATACCTAGTAGTGTCACATCATCCAATGCAAAGTAATCCAAAACAGTTGATGTGGGCTTTTCCCAATGATGGTGTATTGGAAGATTGAATTTTCTGCTTGCCTCCCCTTGGCCTGGCCCTTCAAAGACATAAACATCATATCCTTTATCAGTAAAATATTTCATAGTAGAATAGAACTCTTCTTTATATGAATCGAACCCGCCATGTATAAGTAAATCGCCTTTTTTCTTTTCTTGATCTGTATAACGTCTTAGGCATGGCAAGAAAGCCTCTTCATAAGGGACTTGGATAAATTCAATACCATCTTCCATCATGATTGAATGGATTATCTTTTGGAATGTATTGTAGATTTCTGCTTTTTCTTGATCGTAAGGCGGCATAAAGAATTCAGCTGCTCGGTAATAGTAAGCTGCACGCAACATATTGTCAACGGCTTCCATCTTTTTCGCATACAATAGAAACTGGCTTTTCCAATCATCCACATTTTCAACATGTTTAGCAATATCCATTAGATCATTATAATCAGCATAACCAAAAGAGTAAAATCTATTGAGTTGAAAATTAAATGCCTCATTTTTATGAAAGGCCATATAACCGACTGGAAACTCGATTTTGATTTCTTTGTGAACATCGATATTTTTCATCATAACACTCCTTTGTAAAAAACAATGACATGGCATTCTATAAATAGACCGGCAGTCTGTTAATTTTAGTGTACTACTGGTCTATTTATATGTCAAGAAAGGAGCGGTCTGTACATAATCGATGGCCTGGAGTCAAGTCCGAAAAAGTGTGTACTTTCACTTGACCGGCAAGTAGTATAAATATCTACAGGGAATGTTTCTTCCAGGGATTAATAATATGGGCTATAGGTATAAGGTAAATTCGATTTTCTCATAATTGAGGAAGTCGAATTTATTTTTAGGATTAGGTAAAGTACGGTGAACCGTACCACAAATAACCAATTTGTAAATAAGTGGATGTTAAGCAGCTCAATAATCAATGAGGCATTATTAAAGAAAGTTATTTGTTGAGAAGTGAAATTTGTGATTGCCAGATAGACAGAAACTTAAAGTCGATCATTGAAGATTTAACGATCTTCAATGAAATCATTTAATCTTGAAGAGCACGTGGATAAAGGACGTACAATGGTGTACATTCAAAAAATAAAAAAATGAGCCACTTGGGTTCAACCTCGGATAAAATAGAGTTGTCGAAAAACCATCAACCCGAGGAGGAAATACCAAATGACTCATTTTATGTTACCCTAGATTCTGAAAACTTGCAGGGACTTTTTACTTCAAATGGCAAAGATGAAGCATTTTCCAAACTGCTGGAATGCATCCTCAACCAGGTGCTGAATGCGCAAGCAAGTGAACAAGTTGGAGCTGAACGCTACGAACGTTCTGATAAGCGATCCGGTTATCGCAACGGATTCCGTATGCGTACCATAACCACACGGGTTGGCAACTTTGGAATTCAAGTGCCCAGACTTCGTGATGGTAAGTTTTCTACCACGCTGTTTCGCCAATATCAGCGCAGCGAACAAGCTCTGGTACTTGCTATGATGGAAATGGTCATCAACGGTGTGTCCACACGAAAGGTCAGTGCAATCACCGAAGAATTATGCGGCAAGCAGTATTCCAAGTCAACATTTTCAGATCTTTGCAAGAACTTAGATCCGATTGTGTATGAATTCAGGAACCGAAAACTGACTAACAAATATCCATTCGTTACCGTCGATGCACTCTACACTAAAGTGCGTGAAAATGGCCGTGTGCGGTCAAACGGTTTGCTCTCTGCCATTGGTGTCCGTGAAGATGGCAAACGCGAAATACTAGGTTTCAGCGTTGCCGAATCCGAAACCAGCTGGAGCGACTTTTTCTTATCATGCTTTAAGACTTTTTAGTAAAGCAGATGGAATACGTTTAAGCAATACATAAACAAGTAAACAACTAGCTAGTTTGTCAATGATATTACCTGTTATTCTAGGAATAAATGTTGATGTAAAGATGCTAGAACCAGTAGCACGTAACCAAGCAAAAATTAGATCAGTTCCGCTTCCGGTAATGCCACCGTAGATAAATATGGCAATAGGTGTACCGATTAATGGTGCAACAACAGCTAAGATCAAACCAGTTATGACAGCTGTTTTAAGTTTAAAACCTTGTTTTTTAGCAATGAAACCAACGATTAGACCAATAGCAATATTAACAAGTGCGAATGGAATGTCTTTGGGATTTGTTATGAAACCTTGGATGACATTGGTTAAACCACCAGTTAAGGCACCAGCTAGGGGACCTAGAACTACGGAAACAAGAATAGTTCCGATGGTGTCAAGAAATAATAGGGGAATATGAATGATTTGAGTGATAGTCCCCAATACGATGTTGATTGCAATACCAATTGATGCAAAAATCATGGCCTTAGGTGTGTCAAAAAATGAGTTGTTCATACTGTACCTCCAGAATTTTAGTAAACCCTAGTCAGTATAGCTATCTTTTGTTTGTAATGGAAATCGAAAATACTTATAATAGGAGGAAGTGAGATAGATTAAATTTATAGTAGGATAGGTGGAGCTTATGGAGATGTATCAATTAGAAAGTTTAGTACACATAATAGAGCTGAAAAGTTTTTCAAATGCTGCAAAAAAAATGTTTGTGACTCAACCAACGATTTCTAATAATATTATGAACTTAGAAAAAGAATTAGAAACTGTTCTAATTAACAGGAAAAATAGAAATATAACACTAACTGAGTCTGGAGAGATTCTCTACAAATATGCAAAGGAGATTTTAAACACGAGAGACCAGGCCGTGTACGAAATTGGTAAACATGAGGGGAAGATTGAAGGTATTCTGAATATTGCAGCTAGTTCCATTCCAGAGCAATATATTTTACCAAAGATTATGAAGGAATTTCGGGAATTATACCCAGGGATTATCTTTAACGTAAAGCACAGGGACTCAAAACAAGTGATTAGAGAATTACTAAATGATCAAATAGGGTGTGGTATCGTCGGTGCGAAGTATGACGAAGAAGGGCTAGAATATATTGAGTTTTGTCAGGATAGATTGGTTCTTGCTACGCCTAATAATAAGGACTTTCCATGGCTTAATGAAGAAGACTTAGATATTAACTTCTTAAGACAACTACCCATAATAATGAGAGAAGAGGGGTCTGGAACAAGACGTATACTAGAAAGAGCATTGAGCGATATAGGGGTATTGGCTAAGGAGTTAAACGTTGTTTCTACAATTGAAAGCAACGAGACAATTAAACAAATGGTAACTCTTGAGATGGGTGTGAGCTTCATTTCAGAAATGGCAATACAAAACGAAGTTCAATTAAAGAAAATTAAAATACATAATATTAAGAATTTAAGTCTAAATAGAGAATTCTTCTTTGTGTATCATAAGAATAGAGCATTATCACCCATTGCCAAAGAGCTGAAAAGGTATTTACAGAATTTGTCTTGTAGAGGCTTATGAAAGATTCAACAAGTTAAAACGGTTGAACTTGTTGAAATAAATCACTAGCAAGAAAGGGCAATGCATCTAATACTGTATAGGTTATCAAAGAACTGTCATAAGTATATCAAAACAGTTTGGTTTTACAAAAGTCAAGTCCGATAAAGTGTGTAATTTCCCTTGAACGTTAATCAATATGAATCTCAATATGGAATGTTTTTCTAGGGATAAATAATGTGGGCTATAGATATAAGGTGAATTCGATTTTCTCATGACTGAGGAAGTCGAATTTCTTTTTAGGGTTAGGTAAAGTACGGTGAACCGTACCATAAGTAAGTGTGGTTTTTAATGTTAGGATTACTTGAACTATTTAGCCAATACGTACCAAGTACAGTCTGGAATTTCTGTGATGAACTTCCTTTATCGTTCCTATTGTCTCGATTAAATTTGTCCGTCATGAATTCGACTATACCGCAATTGCAGAAAAGGCACGATGATTTATAATTATGTCGGTGTCATATGTCATTCGCCCCTGATAAACACACTCAACCAAAGGGCGAATATTTTTTTACCAATTGAACCATTTCTGAATATTGAACTGTTCATACCCTGTGTGAATGATACTAGAATCCGCCGGATGCCGGGACGTGCGTTGAACACGTTTGATTAGTAGGGCTTTATAGGTTTGTTTAAATGGGTATTAATAACAGTAATAATGAGTAACTGGGCTCTCTAATGGTATGGAGCATCAAGTTGAGCATGAAAAATATAGAAACGGCAGGCCAGCTGCAATTGGAGGTCACTATGAATAAGAAGAAATTGATCATCGCCATTGTTGTGTTTTCAGTAATAGGAGCGGGCATATTTTATTTATTAACAGCGGGCAACATCGGAGCAAAGTACAATACAGTAGAAGTAACAAAGGGAGAAGTGGGAAAATACGTTCAGGATGTAGGTAGGATCAGTTCAAGAAATATCAGAAGATATTATGGAAGTGGCACAAGCAAGGTAGAGGAAATGACCTTGGAGCTGGGTGACCATGTGGAAAAAGGACAGCTCCTGATTAAATATGAAGACAATCTGGATCTTGAAATTCAAAAAGTTGAGAAGCAGATAGAAGCTTTAGAGGCTGGATATAATGAAGCCCTTTCAGGAACGGATATGGAGAGTGTAAATAGCGCCTGGATAGAAGTATCAAGAATCAAAAAAAATATGGCGCTGGCAACAAAAAACAAGGATATAACCGAGTCGCTTTACAATATCGGGGCCGCATCTCTTATTGAGTTCGAGCAGGAAGAGAGTCATGTGGAACAGCTTAAGAGCAGTCTTGGAATTGCTCAAAACACATATAATCAGCTCACTAAAGGAATTTCAGAAAATGTCAGGGAGAAATATGAAGCTGAAATCGATGTGCTGCTTCTAACTTTAGACATGCTAGAAAAAAATCGAGATAATTATGTGATCTATGCAGATATTGAAGGGATCGTGACAGAAATACACACCTTTGAAGGGGACATTCCGTCTCCGGGGATGCTGATTATAGAAATTCAGG
This sequence comes from Eubacteriales bacterium, assembly GCA_030625815.1. Taxonomy (GTDB): domain Bacteria; phylum Bacillota; class Clostridia; order Tissierellales; family GPF-1; genus GPF-1. Next base: position 5,682 of record DAOUQF010000023.1, on the reverse strand, counting down.
ATCCGACAGAAAAAGTTGTTCTAGTTGATTTTATGGTGGAAGATGCAAGAAGCATAAAACCGAATATGGAGGCTGAAATTCAGGACTGGAATCTTGATGTTGATATTGATGGCTTGAAGGTGGACAAGGTGTATCCGAAGGCTTTTGTAACGCTGTCGGAGCTCGGTGTGGAAGAGAATCGGCAGACCGTAGAGATCGGTCTGTCGAAGTCCGCTGATGCACTCGCCTTTAGCCTCGAGGTGGAAACGAAGGTCATGGTTGAGTCGCCAAGAGAAGTGCTTCTGGTACCTGCAGGTGCTGTTTTTCAAAAGAATTCGAAACAATATGTGAAGGTTCTCGAAGACCGGGAAGTTGTTGAACGAGAAATCAGTACTGGGATAGAAGTGGACGGAAGCATTGAGGTAAAAGATGGAGTAAAAGAAGGGGAACTGGTCATACTGAATTATCAGGAAGAATAAGTAGAATGACTGGTGAGTGAGCATATGGATGAAGGGATGAATAAAATGATAAAAGTTAGTAACCTTTACCATTCATACAGCAATGATGATAATTATGCAGTTAAAGATGTTAGTTTTGAAATTAAGAAGGGTGAGATATTCGGATTTTTGGGTCCTTCAGGCGCTGGCAAATCAACAACCCAGAATATTCTTGTCGGTCTTCTTCAGCTTCAGCAGGGCAAGGTTGAGGTTGCGGGATATGATGTCAAGCACATTAAGAATAAGATGTTCAATAAGATCGGAATGTCCTTTGAGCAGTCCAATGTCTATAACAAAATGTCCGGACTTGAAAATCTTGAATTCTATAGAAAATTATTCGATGTGGAGACAAAAGATCCCATGGATCTGATAAAACTTGTGGGACTTGAAGGCAAGGAAAATATTAAAGCGGGAAAGTATTCGAAGGGGATGAAGCACAGGCTGACCTTTGCTAGATCCATGATCAATAACCCGGAGATGTGGTTCCTCGATGAGCCGACCACAGGGCTGGACCCTGCAATTGCGTCTGAAATAAAGGACATTATAAGGCGGAAAAAGGAAAAGGGTGTAACGATCTTTCTGACAACGCATAACATGTACATTGCCGATGAACTCTGTGACCGGGTTGCATTTATCGTAGATGGAACGATCAGGCTGATAGATTCTCCGAAGGCATTAAAGCTCAAATACGGTGAAAAGCTGGTGGAAGTCGAATACTTTAAAGATGGGGAACTCATCAAGGACAGCTTCTCTACAGTTATAAAAGAGGAAAAGGACAGACTGGTTGAAGTGATCAGTAAATATGACATCCAGACCATGCATACCAAGGAAGCGACTCTTGAAGAAATATTCATCAAGGTAACTGGAAGGGGACTGGTTTAAATGAAACTATGGTATAGTTTTACAAAGGAACTGAGCCTTTCCTCAAAAAGTTGGTACTTCTACATTGAACTGGGAATGGCCGTAGTGCTTTTGCTGATACTTGTGTTTGTGGTCCCGGAAGAGTTTGACGGCATGGGAAAGGAATATTTCTATCTTGATTTGCCTCAGGTTGTCAGGGATAGATACGAGAAGAATTTACTTGAAGAGGATCTGGATGAGACCGCTGAGCTGGTGGAAGTGGAAACGGACGATCGTACTTTTGCTGCTGTGCTTTATGAAACAGAGGAATCGAAGATTTACTTGCTGGACACCATGGAGGCGCTTGATGCAGTTTCCGACTCGGAAAGAGTGCCTGTCGTGCATGTTCGTGTAAATGAGGACGGTCAGATCATTCATACCTACTATCTGCAAGGGTATGAAACCTTAAAGCTCAGGAATCTTTTAATGGTTTATCACAATAGGTTGGCTGGACATGACGTCATTGAGGATTATTCTGACAACATCGAGGTTAGAAAGCTTTATCAGGATGTAAAGCCCTTAAATGACAAAGAGAATATGATTCCTGTGTTTTTGACCTTCAATGGAAGCTTGATGAGCCTATTTATTATTGGGGCTTATATCTTCCTCGATAAGAAAGAAGGGATCATAAAGGCATATGCAATAACGGCATCTTCAGTCTGGCACTACCTGCTGAGTAAGATTGGAGTTATTATTGTGACGAGTATCGTGACAACCCTGATCGTAACAGTGCCGATCATGGGTCTTCAGCCGAACTACCTGGCGATGCTGCTGTTTGTAGTTTCTTCAGGATTTTTTGCAGCCTCATTGGGACTGGTTCTTACAAGCTACTACCAAGATATCGTTGAGGCTTTCGGAGCCATGTACATTGTCATTGTGATTATGATCATGCCTAATATTTCTTACTTTACACCCAGCTGGGATCCCTACTGGGTTAAAATCATTCCGAGCTATGTCATGCTGCAGAGTTTCAAGGAAATCATATCGGTTGATGGAAATATGGCCTATGTGATGGTGGCGTCCCTCGGCTTTGCTGTGCTGGGCCTGGATATTTTCATTCTGGCAAATTACAGATTTAAAAAGACGCTGTCCCTGTGAAGGAGTGTTATGAAATGATTAAAAAAATATTCTTGATATTTCAGAGGGATTTGAAAACAAGCGTAAGGAATTTTTTAACCTTGTACATACTCGTTGTACCGGTTATTTTTGCTGTGATCATTAACGTTTTTTCACCCGGCATCAATGACACCACGGTTGAAATCGTCTTGTTGGAAGGGGAAAATCCGCAGCAGATTGAATACTTCAAGCAGTTTGCAAAGGTTGAATTGCAGGCGACCCTTGAGGATGTCGAGGACAGGGTTAGAAAAAGGGACAATATTGTAGCCGTACTCCCGGATCAAACGGATGAATATTTTATTTTGGCGCAGGGGAATGAACCTGATTACGTTGTAGATTACGTAAGGAATCTGACGGCCTTTGACCACTTTGAGATTGGGATGGAGGATTCAATGGTTGAGATCGTGGATTATGGCAGGGATATCCCCCCTTTGAAGAAAGTCATGGTCAACGCGGCAATGATGTTTGTCTCAATTCTGGGAGGCATGATCATTGCACTCAATATTGTAGAGGAAAAAACGGACAACACAATAAGCGCAATCCACTTGTCACCGGTGTCAAGGATTGGATTTATAGCCGGAAAGAGCATGATCGGGGTAGTTGTTCCCGTGGTGGGCACCTTGCTGCTTCTAATTATAACGGGCTTTAGAGACATCAACTACTTCCATGCGCTTCTCATGGTGGCGACCTCGTGCATTATAAGCATACTTGTCGGGTTCATTGAAGGGATAAACAATGATGATGTCATGAATGCAGCGGGCAACATGAAAATGCTTTTTTTACCGCTGTTTGGATCCATTGCGGGAGAAGAACTTCTGGCGGACAAGTGGCAGCCTTTATTTTATTGGATACCATTTTACTGGACTTACAAAGGCAATGCCCTTGTTCTGTCAAACAAGGGATCGTGGCTCGATATCATCAGATATTCAGGCATTGTATTCGGAATAAGCGTGGTGGTATTTTTGGTATTGGCACCAAGAATAAGAAAAGGTTTGGAATAGACTATTGGGTGTCTTTCTCGGGATTTCGGATCACTAGGGGTGAACCTTATCAGAACGTGCGTTTTTTAAAATCTCCGAAAGTGGCAACCTGAGCAGTGCTACAAGTATAGATGGTGAATTCGATTTTCTCATGATTGAGGAAGTCGAATTTGTTTTTAGGGTTAGGTAAAGTACGGTGAACCGTACTATAAGTAACTGAGATTTTATATATTCTCACATATTGTGCATGTGGAGTGCTGTGGGCGTTTAGTGAAGTTTATAGCAAATTGAAACGTGAATTGGCATAAATTTAATATTCATGATTTCTTCAAAGAAGAACAGAGTAAATTAATTAAGTATGGAGAGTGCTTAGATGCGTCTGATCACTCTCTATTTTACTGACTCATCTATCTTGGCGACGAGAATTTCATATATTTCACACAAAAATCATTAGGCGGTTTTGCTTACTCAAACAAGCCCCTGCATGACAGATAAAATACTGCCGGTAATTGAAAAGTGGCAGAGACACCCACTAAACAGCGAGTGTTTTTTCGTATTTATAAATGCAATCCATTGCAAAGTGAAACATAATTACCGCATTATGCGTTGTGAGCGGTATAGATGAAGATGGATTCAAAGATATACTTGGTATTTTGATATTGGAAGATCTTTTGATAGAACCAACAATAATAAAAATAAGGAATGAATCTAGTTGAAGAAAATAACAATCGTATTGCTATGTGTATTTATTTTATTGTTAAGCAGTATAAGTGTATATGGGTCACAAGAAAAGAAGGCGCTTGAAGACATACGCTCAGAGGATTATGTAAATGAGGCCCAAAACATTTACAGTCACGGCAATGAGAACGAGGAAGAAGCCAAGGTTGACAAAGATAACAGTGATGAGTTGAAAGACCAAGACAATGCAGATGTGACGGAGCCCCATGATGATGCAGATGAAGAAGCCGCAGATGTTGAGGACGACCAAGATATAAATACAGAAGAAGAGCCGATAATTGAAACGGAAGATGAAACAAATCAAGAAGAACCAAATCAAGAAGAACCAGATCAAGAAGAACCAGCGACAGAAGAGCCTGTAGTAGAGGAAGAATCTGTTGATCCTGAGCCAACACCTGTGAAAGAAGAAACATCACCATTAATAGAAAGCTTTAGTGAGATCTTTATAAAAGAGGAAATTAATGTAGTAGAAAAGCCTGATACGGTAGAGGAGTTTGAGTCGATTCTTTTGCATATGTGTGAAACGAATACATTTACTTATTCCATTGAATATTTGGGAATCAGTTTCGATGATTTATTAACGGAGGAAAACCAGGAAGATATTGCCGAGGCTTTTGATTCGATCTTCAATAAGTATCCTGAATATATGTCATTTACAAATCGCATGACGTATAAAGCGAAGGGGGACAGCGATAAAGTAACGTTAACATTCATTCTTTCTTCGGAAACTGGCATGGATGAAGAGACTTTGACAACGTATAGAGAAGCATTCTTCGAGGAATCCTTGGAGATTATTGGTACATTGAAAGATACGGGTTTGTTATATGACGGTCAATCAGATAGGGAAAGGGCTTTGGTGCTATTCGATTGGGTGGTTCAGAATACAGAGTACGACAATGATTTTAATGCAGAAAGTTATACAGGTTATGGCGTATATGCGAACGGGTTAGGAGTATGTCAAGGATATACAGCGGCATATAATGCTTTATGTAAATGTGCAGGTTTACGTGTTGAAGGCATAGGTGGAGTTGCAGATGGCATTGATCATATATGGACGAGAGCCCTATTTGCAGGTGAAGATGTTTATATAGACGTAACATGGGGAGACAGTTACGTGAATTCAGATGCTTCCAATTATGATTATTTCCTTGTTGATGGTGATACATTGGCTGTGACACATACTTGGCAATAGGGATCGTTTTAATGGGTGCTTTTCACATTTAGAAATACCCTTAAAACCTAGATTCCCGGAATTTATAACGAGGGCGGATTTGCACCCAATGCTTTGTAGAGATCTGTTTGCTTCTTTGTAACTTCGCCCAATTGACGACCATGCTCTGGGGCTTCAAATAGCTCGATTGTATCAAGTTCATCCAATAAACCTTGCAGCGTCCATTTTTCAAAAAGACTGGCATCTTGCATTTTCTTTTTCACATACGATAAGTAAATAAGTGCAACAAATTCTACAAAGA
>DAOUQF010000042.1 GCA_030625815.1 Eubacteriales bacterium | reverse complement strand
CGATTTCAATTTCAGTAATCGCCATTTCATCAACTGTTACCGCAACCTTGAACGTACCGCCGTGGCCTTCGCCTTCGCCTTCATACGTTCCTGCTGTATACAGCGCCTCAACTTCAGGTGCTTCCGTTACTGATGCTTCCGTTGAAGAACATCCTGCCAACGAAACCACCATCATGATCATTAACAATACTGCTAGTAAACTTCTTTTCATGATGGATCCTCCCATATGTTTTATTCTTTGTCAGGATACAAGATTAACAAAACTTTAACAATGTTTTGAACATAAGCTTCTCACTTTGCTTTCCTTTTGGTCTTTTTGGTCTTTAAGACAAAAAAACGAGACCTTAATCGGTCTCGTAACAAATCTGTTTTCGTATGGTCTCCGCCGCCGCTTTTCCCTTGAGTTTCTCAATCAAGGCCAGCGAAAAATCAATGGCGGTTCCCAATCCTTTTGAGGTAATCAAATTGCCGTCCACGATCACCTTGGCGCCTGTCTGAATCTGTGCGCCCAATAAATGATCTTCAAATCCGGGATAGCAAACTGCTTTTTTATCCACCAAATACTCTTTTTGTCCCAGAATCATCGGTGCTGCGCAAATCGCGGCAACGGGTCGGCCTGCCAAGTACACCTCTCGCAAAAGGCGATCGACATTTCCATCAGCCAACAAGTTTGTGGTTCCCGGCATCCCGCCAGGCAATACCAGCATCTCGACATTTTCTGATTCGATCTCATCAATTCGGCAATCCGGCAGGATTCGAATCCCTTTGGATCCGGAAATCACATCCCCGGACAATCCCGCAATCACAACTTCCAATTGCGCGCGCCTCAGAAGATCGACAACCGTTAAGGCTTCCACTTCTTCCGTGCCTTCGGCAAAACAAACAACGATCATTTTGTCCCCCCCTAATTTCTTCGACCTGTAAGCATCAATAGTCTCACCAAGTTCAATACTGCAACCAGCGTCGCCGCCACATAAGTCATGGCCGCCGCATTCAACACCTTCTTCGCCGCAGGCATCTCCTCGTCGGAAAGATAATAGCTTCCCTCTAGCGTTGCCAAGGCACGACTGCTTGCATTGAATTCCACTGGCAGTGTAACGATCTGGAACAAAACCACAGCGGAAAATAGCCATACCCCGATGGTCGACAAACCTGTCATTCCTAAAAACAATCCAGCCAAGATCAAAATCCATGAAAACTTGGATCCAATCGATGCCACCGGCACCAAAGAATCACGAACACGAATCGGCGCATATCCTTCTTCATGCTGCAAAACATGACCGATTTCATGAGCGGCTACCGCCAAGGAAGCGATGGATCGCCCCTGATACACGTCTGGCGACAAGCGTACCACCCGTCTTCTCGGATCAAAATGATCGCTTAATTTTCCTTGTATTTGCACAACCTGAACGTCTGTCACACCGTTTTTGCGTAAAATTTCTGTCGCAACTTCATATCCTGTCAATCCTCTACGGTTTTTCACCCGCAGATATTTATTGAAGGTGCCTGTCACCTTCGCCTGCGCCCACATGCTAATGACGATTCCAATCAAAATCAAATATCCGCCTGGTCCAAACATATAAAACAAACCCATTTTGTATTCCCCTCTCTGTTAAGGATCTTGCATAATACCGATTCAAGTTTAAAACCAATATGCAACACCTTCGTTAAAAATATTATACGTCGAAAATCCTTGAAAACAACAGAGTTTAAGAAGATTTTATGGAATCTTTACAAATTTTCAGCCACTACGATAGCCAGGTTATTGAATTTTGATCGAATGCCGAGAATCCCGCGATTCTCCCTTGTCGGATGGATCCGATTGGTCAATACCACAAATCCGGCGCCGCGATCCAGATCAATCAAGATGGATCCCCCGGCAAAACCGGTGTGAAACAGGGTGCGCTCCGAACAAAGATCCCCCATGGGTCCCCCTTGAACAGGGAGCATCCAGCCAAGTCCCCTTCGATCATGATCATCGTCGGCCTGCTCACGGGAAAGCAGTGCAATGGAAGCCGCCGAGAGAAATTGTACCTTCTTCCCATGCCCGTCCATCAGCATGGCATGAACAAACCGACCCAAATCCTTCACCGTGGAAAACAATCCCGCATGTCCGCTGACGCCTCCCATGGCATACGCCTTCCCGTCATGGGGCTCTCCCCACACCAGTCCGCGATCTTCGCGAATCTCAGTTGGCGCACAACTCTCCCGTTCTGGGAAAAAACCCGTATGTTTCATCCCTAGAGGCTTGAAGATCCATTGATCGAAGGCTTGATCCAAGGGCAATCCGCCAACGCGCTCAATGATTTCCCCCAGAAGAATATAATTGATATCGGAGTATCGAATCGATCCCGTTCTCTCTTCCGGCAGCAAGGAGGACGCCACTTGCACAATCTCCCCCTTCCCGGACAAGGCTTGATAGGCAAAGTCGGCAGGGGCGCCCGATGTATGCGTCAATAAGTGGCGAATCGTCAGGCCCTCGACTTGAACCTCCTGAAGAACCTTGGAAACCTCCGTCTCCAGGGTAAGCTCTCCCCTCTCCACCAGGTGCAGGATCGCGGGCACCGTACCCACAACCTTGGTCAACGAAGCCAGGTCGTAAACCGTTTCAATTTTGACGTCCACTTGCTCCGGCGTCGTCCTCGCTCGGCCCAAAGCGCGATAGCAGGCTTCCTCCCTCGTAATCAATCCAAATGCACAGCCCGGCATCATTCCTTCGTCAATCCATTGTTGCATTTTCTCTTCCAAGTACTCCATATCGCAAACTGCTTTCATTCTGTCATCTCCCTGAAAATGGCTCCGCTTTCGCGGAGCCGTTTGTCTATTCGTCTTCTTCTTTTGCTTTCGCTATGATCTGTTCCGCCAGACTCATTGGCACATCTTCATAACGTATAAATTCCATGGTGAAGCTGCCTCTGGCCTGCGTCATGGATTTCAAATCGATGGTATAGGTCAACAGCTCTGCTTGCGGCACGTCCGCCGTAACCACTTGCTTGCCGCCTACGGCTGATGCCATTCCTATTACACGACCGCGTCGCTTATTGATATCGCCCATGATATCACCCATATAGTCCTCTGGAATTGTAATGTCAATCCTCATCACCGGTTCAAGCAAGACCGGTTTCGCTTCCTTGACCCCCTTCTTGAAGGCCAAAGTAGCTGCCATTCTAAATGCCATCTCCGAAGAATCCACATTGTGATAGGATCCATCATAAAGTGTCGCCCTGACGCCAATCACAGGATAACCCGCCAAAGTACCTTTGTCCAGACAATCTTTCAAGCCCTTTTCAACGGCTGGAATATAGTTCCGCGGTACGGAACCGCCATAGACCTTCTCAACAAATTCAAATGACTCCTCCGTCGGCTCAAAACGAATCCGAACATCGCCGTATTGGCCCGCGCCACCCGTTTGCTTCTTGTGTTTTCCTTGCACATCGGAACTGCCGCGAATGGTTTCGCGATAGATGACCCTCGGTTCTGAGAAATGAATCTCCACCCCATAGGTATTATGCAATTTACTCTTGATAACCTCCAATTGAGTGACTCCTTGTCCCCCAATCAATTGCTGCTTGGTTTCTCGGTTTCGGTCCACAACAAAGGTCAAGTCTTCCAGCATGATCTTATGAAGAGAATCGGAAATTTTATCCTCATCCGTTTTTCGAACTGTTTCAATTCCCTTAAACAAGGTTGGCTGTGGATTCGGAATGCCTCGATATTGAATCGGAGCCTTCGGATCGCATAGGGTATCTCCGGTTTCCGGAACTTGCATCTTTGCAACTGCGCCAATATCTCCGGCTGTAATTTCTTTCACTTCCAATTGTTCCTTGCCCCGCAGCATAAAGACATAACCCATTTTTTCTTTCTTTTCTTTATTGGCAATCAATACTTCCTGATCCCTTTTAACGGATCCTGAACGCACCTTGAACAAGTTGATCTTTCCAATAAACGGGTCAGAAATTGTCTTGAAGATAATCGCGGAAAACGGCTCATCGACATTTATTTCTCGCTCGATTTGCTCCTCGGTTCCCGGTTTCATGCCAAATGGCTTCTTCATATCCACCGGCGCTGGCAGGTAATCCCAAATCATATCCAACAGGGTATGGGTACCGACGTTCTTACTGGCTGATCCCACTAAAACGGGCACCAATTCTCCCTCCAAAATCCCTTTTCGAAGACCGCCATGAATCTCTTCCGGCGTAAATGCTTCTCCTTCAAAATATTTTTCCATCAACTCTTCACTGGTTTCAGCGACAGACTCGACGATCATATCATTCAATTGTTTGACACGGTCCATCTTTTCCGGCCAAATCTCTGCATCGTTGCATTGATTGCCGTCATAGATTCTGGCTTTCATATCAACAACATTGACAAAGCCTTCAAAGGCCTCTTCTTTTCCAATTGGAATGCAGAATGGAACCGCTCGTTTTCCAAACTTCCCTCGAATCTCTTCGAGAAGCTTGTCAAAATTCACATTTTCCTTATCCATTTTATTAACGAAAATAATAGCCGGAAGATTGCGTCTCTGCACATATTCCCAAGCCTTTTCCGTACCAACTTCGATTCCACTGGATGCATCCATCACGATGACCGCACCCCTTGCAACACGCAATGCACTATTCACTTCACCGACAAAGTCGAAATATCCTGGTGCATCTAGGAAATTGTATTTATGATCATGCCACTCGATCGGAAGTAGCGCTGTGCTGATTGAAACTTGCCGCTCTTTCTCTTCTTTTGTATAATCCGAGACCGTGGAGCCATCTTCTACACGCCCGACTCGCTTAATAGCGCCCGTCGTAAACAACAATGCTTCTGTCAATGATGTTTTCCCACATCCTTGGTGTCCTAAAACTGCTACGTTACGGATTTTGCTGGGTGAATAATTCTTCATAAATACTTAGCCTCCTTATGTCTTTATGGTAAAATCATCAAGTAAACGTTTGCCTCGATCAGACGTCGTTTCCCCGAAGTTCTTACTTACAGTATACCATTATTTCAAGTCTTCCCTTCAAATTTTTTGGGAATCTTTTGAAAAAAACAGATTGTTCACGAAGAGTTAACTGAAAATTTACTCATTTCTAATTATACCAGAAATCTTGCATGATAGGTAGAACGCAGCCCCTAAAATTTCAAAAAAAACGATACCCTTTCCCTCAAAAACGAAACATGAAATCGAGAATAATTCCGTGAAAAAACCGTTACCCCTCTTGAGGCAACGGTCGTCTTGCATTCCAATAATCTTCTTCTGAGATCAATTCCCCTGTTACTGGCTCTAGATACTCTTGCAAATCATCCACGTCACGATTCTTCACTGTCCAGCGAAAATTCACCACATAAAATCGTGTGTGGTTCACTGGATTGGTGTACACCAATTGTCCAACGCCCTTCCCATAGGTAGACGGACCAATCAGCTCCACCCTGTCTCCAAGATTTACCTTCAAGCTCAACGCCAGCAGTTCAGAAGCCGACGCGCTATTCTCATTCACAAAAACGGTTATTCGTTCAAACCCGTAAACCTTTTTTGTAGCGAATTTTGTCACCGCTTCCTGGGGATATCGCACCGAATAGATTTCTTTGTTGGTGCGCAACAACAGGTCTGCAACGCATTCCGCCTCGTCCAGGTCACCGCCGCCGTTGTTTCGCAAATCCAAAACCAGGGCGCGCTTGCCCTCTGCAACAAAGGCTTTCAACTGCTTTTCCGTATCCTCCGCCAATCCTTCTTTGAAGGTTCCGAAGCGGATCACGCCAGTATCCTCTGGAATCAAAGGAGAATCCCCTGAATCCTGTCCCACAAAACCTGTTTTCCGCCCCGTAATTCTCGTATAATCCCGGGTTGTCAGGTCGTCATAGAAAAAATAGAGAAATGGATCATCGACCAAATCCCGCACCGCGTAAACAAAGTCTCGAAAATCTTTCTTGCTCACCAAAAACGGCTCGTCCACTTCTTTTTTCAACGCCTCATAATCCGTTTTTAAGAAGGCCCGCTGATAGAGATAGTCCTGCTCCAGCGTTTCCAAATAGGAATCCACCGTCCACTGATCCAGCCATGGTCCATAGGCAAAAAGACCATAGAGCAACAGGCAAATCATCAAACCGATTCCAACGCCTGTTGCGATCTGCTTCCCCGCTGATCGCTTTGTCCCAAATACTATCTGCTTGTTTCCCTTCTGCTTCCAGCCCATACAAATCCCCCTCTGTTCTTCCTCCCATTATACTCCATTCTAAGGAATTCGAACATGGGCGATCAGTCTTCTTTCCAGTTCCGAAGCCGAGCCTGAAAAGCCGGCGTGGATAAAATGAAACCGCCTAGAATCGCACCCACGATGGCGCTGGAGAAAAACGGAATCACCAAGGCAACCGTTCCGAAGGTTTTCCCCATCAAAACCTTGGCAAAGGGAACCGCCACCAGGGCGCCGATCAATCCCGTTCCCACCGTTTCACCAAAGACCGCCCAGCCCAACTTTTGAGATCTTTGATACAAGAATCCCGCTAGAAACGCCCCGATCATGGATCCTGGAAACGCAAGCAGAGAACCGGTTCCCAAAAGGTTCCTCAGTACGGAAATGCCAAAGGCGTTGGCGACAGCCCCGGCCGGTCCCAAAAGAACCGCCGCAATGACATTGATCAGATGCTGCATGGGAAAGATTCGCGCAACGCCGACAGGAATATAAAACCATTGTCCAACCACAATACCCAGCGCCATCAACGCCGCCATCATGGTTATTCGTCGTGTTCTCATGCCACTATCTCCCCTTGAACCAATTTCATATCTTCTCCTCCTTCTGAACAGCTAGCACAAAAAAACACGCGTGCTACGTAGCACGCGTGCTCAATGTCTCTGAGTACGAAGCTTTCCTACGCTGGCATCATCCAGATCAGGTGTAAGGGTCAAAGCTTATTGGGCTTTCTCTCAGTCGGCCATATTCCGACTCCCCTAGCTGTTCGATTTATTTTTTCAACCTTACCTTAGCATGCAGATTTCTCTTTGTAAAGTCCTTTTACCAAAATTTCTTCAGCCTCTTCCCAGGATTTTACTCGCGTGATATTTTCCCCTTCAAGGGATCGATTGTAACTGGCATCCATCAAAATCACCGAAATTCCCGACTCAGAGATCGCTTTGCTTTGCGACACGCTATCCTCAAGGAAAGCAACTGGTTTGTATTTCTCCGTCCAAATCGTCTTCACCTCAGGACCCAAATAAACCACCGTGAGATCGGACGGCAAGCCATAATCGGCAAACCATTTTTCTGTAATCTCTTTCAAATCTTCAGTTCGCCCCGTGACGAAGACAATCTCAAATCTTTCCTGCAATCGCGCAATGGCCTCTACCGCGCCCTCCCGCATGCCAATATCCTTGTGAAAAATCGGCTTGTTGTTCCTGTAATAATCAGAAGGCACATGTTCGCACCCCGCATTACAGCGAATCTTCAAATGATGAAAATTTTCTTCTGTCAATGACAGCTTAAATAATCGATTGACTCGCGGCAGCCATGCATAGGGATCGCCCACTGTGCCGTCCAAATCAACCGCTAAAATTGGTTTTTCCATTCCCTCTCCTCCTCTTTTTGCCTCTAGACTACTGGAAAGGCGTCTAAAGGTCAAGACTATACCGAAATCTTCTGAAAATAAATAACGCTGCCTACGGCGCCAACCAATCCAGTTGCCAAAAGAATCATAATCGAGATCGGCACGGATATACTCATTTCCTCTGGAACAGGACCCGCTAAAACCAGGGGAATGGTATAGGGGTAGTAAGCGTAATAAACCTCTGAACTCAAGGCAACAACATTAATCACAACAACCGTAATGGAAAAAACAATCCCCGCCACATAACGGCGGACCAGAAGGGTCACCAAAACGATGGGAGTCAAGAGCGGCATAAAGATCAGTCCGTCTCGGATCGCCATGCCAAACGCCGTTGCAATCGATGAAAGATTCAATCCTTCAACGCCCCAAATCATGCTGATCACGACCACTTCAATTACATTCGCGACAAGCAGACACATAATCCAAACAAAGACAACCAAGAACTTGTCCCACAATAACCGGGAACGGCGAACCGGAATGGCCAGGGTGGATTTCAAGGTGTTCTCTTCGAACTCCTTGCTGAAAACGTAGGAGGTGATCAATCCAAACATCATGATTCCCATTACCATCAGATTCATCATCTGCACATCCTCCACAAAGCTTGCAAATGTGGTTCCGTCTACCCCGTTCACATTTTTGGAAAAGATTACTCCCATTAAAAGCGGTACGATGGAAATTCCAAGGAAACTCAAAAGAATCAAGGGAGAGCGCTTAATCTTCAAAAATTCCAGCTGCAATTGTTTCATACGCGTTTCTCTCCCTTGGTCAATTCAATAAAATGGCGTTCCAAACTCTGTTCTTTTCGATTCAGCTGATAGACTTCCACATGATGTTCAACCAGCATCTGATTGATCCGTGCCGACTGCTCCGCCGCGTCAAAAATCTCAATGCGATTTTCTGCCTTCACCGTGAAATCAAAAATTCCCAATTCCGTTTCCAACAATCGAAGGACTTCCGATGGCCGATCCACCTGAATTTCCAGATACGCCGAGCCTTGCTTCCTCAATCCTTCCATTGAGATCTCATCGATCAGCTTGCCCTGATGGATAATTCCGACGCGATCGGCCAATTGCTCCACTTCTGTCAGAATATGACTCGACAAAAACAAGGTCATTCGCTGTTCCTTCGCCAACAGGCGCAAAAGTTTTCTCATCCCGCGAATGCCCAAAGGATCCAATCCATTGGTCGGTTCATCCAACAATAAAATTTCCGGTTGATTGAGAAGGGCCCGCGCAATTCCCAATCGCTGCTTCATCCCCAAGGAATACCGTCGAACCAATAAAGGATCCTTCGGATCCAACCCAACCAATTCCATGGTTTCTTCAATGGTTTTCCGTTTTGAGCTCCCGCTGATCCGCAAGTAGATTTGAAGGTTTTCTTGGCCCGTCAAATTTCCGAAAAATCCCGGGGTCTCTACGATGCATCCAACCCTTTTCAAAATCTCTTGCTTCGATTTGCGAACATCCTCTCCGAATATTTTAATACTGCCTTCTGTCGGCGGAATCAAACCCGTCATCATCTTGATGGTCGTGGTTTTCCCCGCTCCGTTATTCCCCAAAAACCCATAAATTTCACCCTGCTCGATCGATAGATTTACCCGATCCACCGCACGATGGGAACCAAAGGATTTGGTCAAATTTTTTGTTTCGATTGCAATCATCCTCTTGCCCCCTATGATTTATCCCAAGAATACGGAAAATCGAACCGAAAAGGTTGTTTCCCGATTCTGTCCGCTATCCACTCGAATGGTGCCGCCATTTTTCTCTGTAAGGCGCTTGGCAATGGACAAGCCCAAGCCATGGTTTCCACTCTTTGTTTTCCTCGAATCATCCGCCTTAAATAATCGTTCAAACACGCGACTAATCTTTTCTTCAGGGATCGACTCTCCCAAGTTCCAAATCGATACGATATATTGATTGCGATGTTTTTCAACCCGCAATCCCAATACTTTTCCTGACTGGCCATGCTGAATCGCATTTTGAATCAGGTTCTGGAAAATGCGGACCACTGCCATTCGATCCGCATAGATGAAATTCTTTTCATCAGGGATCTCATTCACAACTTCCATTTCCGCCTCCTGCAGCTGCGGCAAAAAACCAATCACCGTGCTTCGAAGCAGTTCATTGATCTCCAAACGTTCGGGATGCATCTCAATTTCATCGGCATCAATCTTTGCCAACTCAAAGACCTCATCCGTCAATCGCTTCAGCTCTCTAGACTTCTCCGCTGCGATGCGCAGGTACTGAGCCCGCTCTTCCGGATCCGTAATCTTGTCATCCACCAACGCATTGACATAGCCGATAATGGAGGTAATCGGCGTCCGGATGTCATGGGAAATATTCGACAGCAATTGCCGGCGTTTCATCTCCGATTGTTCCCCCGCGCTCTTCGTCTGCTGCAAGGCTTCAAACAAATCATTAATCGCGAAATCAAGCACGGCATCTTTGTCTTTTTCATCTCGAAGGATCCGCATCCTCGACTTTCCTGAAAGCACCTGTTGAATCACGCCCAGTCGATTGGTCAATTGCGCGTTTCGTTTTCTTAACAAAAAAACAATCACAAGCAATAGCGCAACAATTATCAGCAACAAAACCCCTGAATCCATGGATTACAACTCCTTCCCTTGGAATTTATAACCCAAGCCCCAAATGGTTTTAATATACTTTGGCTCATCTGGATTGTCCTCGATCTTTTTTCTCAATCGACGAATATGAACCATCACCGTATTGTCATCCATCATATAATCGTCTTTCCACACGTTTTCAAAGATCTGACCCTTGCTGAAAACCTGCCCTTCATGGGAGGCTAAAAAAGCCAAGATCTCAAACTCTTTCGCGCGAAGTTCGATCAAGGTTCCATCCTTGATAATTTCTACCCGCGGAACATTGATGGAGAGTTTCCCAAAGGTGTACACCTGTTCAGCTCCCTGTTGCATCGGCTGATAGCGGCGAAGATGGGCTGCAATTCTCGCAGTCAGTTCATTCATGTAAAAAGGCTTGGTCACATAGTCGTCAGCCCCAAGCTTGAAGCCCAAGACACGGTCGGTATCCCCGTCCTTGGCCGTCAAGAACAAAATCAAGACCTGGCTGTCTTGCGCTCGGATCTTTTCCACCATAGTCAAGCCATCCATACCCGGCATCATCACATCCGCCAAAACCAAGTCATACTTCCCTTTTTCAAATACTCTCAGGCCTTCCACCCCATCGGAAGCTGTATCCACCTGGTAACCTTCTATCTCCAAATATCGTTTGATTAGCTGCAAAATCTCACGCTCGTCATCAACGGCTAGAATTCGAATCGGTTTTTTCATCATCATCGCCTCCTCAACTCATAAATTTAAATCTCTTTTCTCTATCATAGCATTGAAAAAGGACCACTAAAAGCGGTCCCCGTAATATTTAATGAACTCGTAAGGGTTTAGCTATGAAAGATGCTATTGATTGATCAGAATTACTTGATAAGATGTTCCCAGCAATTCCTTGCCGCAACCAAAATTGGAGCTGTCGCGTCGATCAATTCTTTCAATCTCTCCTGATACGCAATGCAATAAAACTTCGATCGTTTCTGGTGAATCGAAATACTCGTTGCCGGCGCTTCGAATCGCATCCATGTTTCGTTCCTGTATCCATTGAAAACTAATCGTATCCTTGCCTTCTGATTCCTCGCTGATCAATCCATGGGAGAAATCCACAGATCCCACCAAAAGAATTTCCTTCGCGGCGATCGCCTGAATCGCTTCGATCACACAATTGAGTTGCTCAGCATCCATTCCCTTCGGCAGGGTGGTCGCAAGGACGGGAATTTGACTCGCCCCCTCCGGTAAAAATTTCAATGGCGTTTCAATACTGTGATCGGCGGCAATTGCCACACCGCCAACACCTTCTTTGATCCACCTTTTAGAGATCTCCGAACAAGTGAAAGAGACTAGACTTTTCGTTTCTTCCGTCCAAATCAATGGATAAGCCGCCAGCCCCGGATGATCCGGTCCGATCAGTACAATCAAGTCGGGCTCGACTTCCAAAGCCTCTTCCCAAGCGGATTCGATCAATTCGCGGGCCAGCTCATGATGAGGCAGTACCATTCCTCGAATGGATGAATCCACTTTCGCTTCTACCGACTCTGCTTCGATCGCTTCACCTTTCCCTAGGTTACTGGCAATCCATTCATTTGAGTCAGATTCACTTTCCCATGCAAAAGGTCTTTCTACAGCAAAACTTCTTTCCATGGCGGGGGCGATTGCGCCCCCCGTCAAACCAATGATCAGTATGCTGCTCAGCAGCAAAATGCTACTCAGCGTCAGAATCCGTTTCATCCAATTTCACCTCGATCACCTGAGACTCGGAAAACCCGAACAGGGTCGTATTCAATTGCCCGTAGCATTCCCGCGCCTGAACAAAGGCAGGCTCCGCTTGATAGGTGCCCGGTGCGATCACTCGTGCCAATACCGTAACCTCCATCGCCTTGCCCTTCGGCCAGGTATGAATGGTAATTTGCTGCCCGTTTTCCGAAATCCAAAACTGCTCGTCACATCGCTTTGTCGCGTCCATAAACCGTAGATTGGACGGCAAGACATCGGAAATCACATACCCGCCCTTCGGCGCGTTCTCATCCAATTGCAAGCGCAGACGCACCTGAATCACATCGCCGACACCAACTTCTTCCAACGTTTTCTCAACGGGATCATAACTTCGTTCCAGCCCCAATACACCGTCTTCCGGATTGTACAATTCCTTCACCGGAATCTTTGCGGACAAGCTCATATCCACATGTTCCACCACACGCCAATTCGTACTAGCCAATTCCTCGGCACTCATCAGATAGGTGACGGAATCAGCAACGCCGATCGTGCGATCAATGCTCTTATTCGGTGTTACCGCTTCAACCCGGCCTTCAATGGTTGGATCAACCTTGAATTCCTGCAGGAACAAGGCGCGCTCCAAACGATTCAACTCATTAATCGGCGGCAATTGCTTGGCATAGGTGTACAGCTCCATCGCCTCTGGCCGATCCAGCCGAACGGCAACCAAGGCCGCCAGCATGGTGTCGATCCGTTTCTGATTATAGTTGTCCGAATCCAGGTAGGTTCTTTGGCCGCCATAGGTATAGGCTCTCGCCCGCATCATCGGTTCGTAGATCCCCATAGCTTCCTTGTCCGCTCCCAGATCTGCATATGCCAAGGCCAAATAAAGTTTCGCTTCATCGGAAACCAGTTTGGTCTCCGCTTCCATCAGGTCCATAAGCACCGGCTCGCCTTGAGAAGCCAATCCCCAAAGGGAAGCGGCCAACGCGACTTCATCTTGCTGTTCCTCTCGGATTCGATCCAGATAGGCCAACGCTTTGTCATTCATGGTTACCGGCAATCCGGATGCCACCAATTTTGCGGTCAAAACTGGATCCGACTCCCCGTAGGCAACCAATCCAAATCCGCCGTCATATTGCTGGTATTCAAAAGGCGGTTCCACAACGTCTAACTCCTCATCCATCCACTGATTCATTTGAATCTGCGCCAGTCGCATGGAGGCTCGCGCATCAACGCGTTTGGACCATCTATAGGTCAATTGACGCCATTCCCGATAGAGCCATCCCTGTTCTGCCGGCACAATGGTCAACTCACCATAAGGATACAAGAAGAGATCCCCAGGCTGATACGGGAAGTCAACCCAAGCGGCATTGCGCGCATCCACCACTTCTATGGTCTTTTCGATGCCGTCAGAGGCATCGGCTGTCTCGCTGGTCATCGTGACCACATAGGTGCCAGTCTTTAATTCCGGCAAAGCCAAGTAGATCAACTCGCCAACCAAAGCTTCTATTTCTTCTGCAAACAATTCTTCTCCATTTTGCTTGATGCTTATGCGATGGGCAACCGGCGTACCTTCGGCACTGCCATAGGTTCGGAACCCTACCATCGGCATATCACCAGAAACGTACTCGTCGGATCCAATCGCAGCCAGAAAGAACGGCAAGCCGACTTCAATCGGAGTAGTGGTCGCCCCTGCGTACAAATCTGATGTCACGCCCAGGGTTGTCAAACGCCACGTGGTGAGATTATCTGGCACCACAAAGGAGAACTGCGCCCTGCCATCGGCATCGGTTTTTAAATCCTGTACCACGGCCGTGTCCCTAAAATCGGAACGGATGACCATGGAATCGCCTCCGCCGCCCCCTTCGGCACCACCAAATAGATTGTAATCGCCACTATCCGTTGACGCCGTCGATCGAGTGAGGTTCGGATGTCCAATATATCGATATAAATCTCCCAGAGGATCGGCGTGCTGATTGCGAACAGCAAAGTAGGCTTCATCCACGACAGCCAAATACAGATTGGCGCTAACATGATTTCCATCCTTGTCAGCTACGGAAAAATCAACGGTCGCCGTGTCGCCCGGCTCGTATCGATCTTGGTTTGCTTCCACCTGAATCTCTAGATCACGATCACTTTCTTCAAACCCAACGTACACCGCCATGGATCGCAGGAATTGCTTCCCGTCAAAATACAAGGCTTGCACATAAAGATTCGGCACATCCTTTTCTTCAAAATCGAATTCCACATTCGGCGTCTCGTAGGATTGGATCTCACTGATACCATTTTGATAAACGGCAACCAGCAGCTGCGCGTTCTCAGGAATCTCACCCACTGGAGATTCTCCCCGGGTCAAGGTCAGTTTCACTTTTTCACCAATGCTATATTTCTTTTCCCAATCCGGCTTTTTCAGATCGATATACATGGAGTTCGCATCATCCGGGCGTCCCCAATAGGTATTGACCGATTGATCCACCTTCACTGCCCGGCCTTGCTGATCTTCCGTCAGGATGGTAACCCGATAGGATTTGTCCGATTCAACAGAGAATTCGAATCGCCCGCCCTCAATGCCCTTGAAGTCAAACCGGTTAATCTGTTTTTCCTTCTGGGTATACTGCGGAATTTCAATCATCCGCTTTTCAATCGGATCATATTGCTTCATGATGCTAGTTTGTTCCCAATACACTTCCACAACGTGGATATTCAAATCAAGACTTACGGCTTCTCCCCAAAAATCAGAGACCTCGCCGGTCCGATTCGGTCCATTGGCCTTGTCCAAATCCAAGGCATAATTGGAGACATCAACAGTGGCTTTGTCATCAACGACTTCCGTATCCAATTTCACCCAGATGTCTCGCGGGAAAACCTGAATATTTGTATGATCCGTTACTTCCTTGTTCTGCTCGTCTTTGGTGCGCACATAAAAATCAATATGCTGCGCATATATCGTCGGTTCATTAACGGCCGGATTGACGGTCAATTCCGCCTTGCCGTTTTTATCAACAACAACGGTTTCCCGACGGTAGGCTGTATCATGATAGGTCACTTCCAGTTCCGTGCCCACAGCCGGTGTTCCTTCAAAAAAGTTGCATGACATGGATAGCTTGACTTCTTCACCCGATTCATAGAACACCTTGTCCGTCTCTACTTCGACCACAAGCTCGGGCTTCACATAGCGGCCCACATCAACAGGATGCGCCATCAGGATGGTCTCGCCATCATAGACACGGATCCGATAAGACTGCGGCAACAAATCCTGAATCTCAAAATCAAAAATAAAACTGCCCGTTTCATCCACATTGACCTCTTGACTCGCTAAAGTGCTGGGCTCATCCCCCCGGGTTTCAAGGGAGACCGTCACCCGATTCAAACTTTGATCATCTTTAGGTTGAACAACGCCCCAGCCTTCGATTTTATCCGTCGGCTGATAGAGACCGCGGTCCGTGAAGATCGTCGCGTAATACTCCGGATTGCGGTAGTGTCCGCTCCACATGGAATAATTGTAATGCTCCCATGCCTGAGGGAGCACGAGGATCAATGGCTGCTGGCCTTCCGCTTTCGCCAATACGGTAAACGGCTCTTGTTCCACATCCATTCTAAAAATCGCCGTTCCTTTTGCGTCTGTTCGGCGAATCTCTTCTCCCGTTTGCACATAGAGATTTTCAAGACCCTCGCCGGTCTCCGGATCAATCGCCCAGAAAACAACCTCCTGATCTGTCGCTTCCACCATGGCTTGTAAAGGATGCGCCTGCACAAGGGTTCTGTATTCAATCCCTTCGATCTCTATCGTTACCCGGTAATTGCCCTCCGGCAATCCATCGGGAATTGTCAAATAGAACGATGAACCTCTCGCGGACGAACCCACAATGGTGCCCATGGTTTCTTCTGCAAGAATCAGGTTCTCGTCTGCCACCCACTTTGTTTTCAACGTGTATCCCCACGGCGCCCACTGGTATTGGCTTTCCACATCGGCAAGAAAATCATTCAGTTCCGGATAACGTTCAATCCGTACAGGGAATGTCTCACCGGGATCAAACCCGTGGCCGTAAATAGCCACCACCCATTCTTCATTGGGATCTTGATGGTAGAATTCATCGAAAGAAATCCACGTATCCGGACGACCCGTTTCCTCCTGGGCTGTGTAAAATTTCATCACCACAGGCTCGCCCATGGTTTCCCCGTCATCCGTTCCATAATCGCCGGCCAGGGTGAACTGATACATCGTCCCCGGTTCCAATTGCTCCGGCAGAAAGGTCCAAACACCCCGGTCGAATCGCCATTCCCCGGCTATTTCCGGTTCAATGGTTACAAATCTTTGAATATTCACCAGATTGTTTCGCGTAAACACCCACTCAATAGCAGCATCCAACGGTACCTCTGTTGCCTCATTGCGAGGGATGCTGCGCTTAATACGAAACTCTTCCTGGGTTTGAAAGGCCCAAGACTGTGTGCCTTCCTCGGAAACATAGGTAACTTGATATACCTCCCCCGAAGACAAGGCCACTTGTGGCATAATGGTTGCCGAAAAATTCCCCGGCCACATCACATCATATTCAATCTCCGGCTCAAACTGCAGATGCGCTGCCACATCGGATCCGGATTCCATCCCTTCAATCTGAAAGGTGGAATCCGCGGCGACACCGGTATCATCAGTTATTTCTGCCGTCAATTTCAATGGACTGACCAAAAAAGCCCCTCTCCACTTAGTGGCTTCCACGATCTCCGCTACCTGCTCTTCCAATTCCGCTGCAGGGTTTTCAGGCACGGGATCCGGTGTTTCTATCACAGGTTCCTGTGGCTGTGAACAGCCCGATAAAATTAGTACTATACATAAAAGAATCATAAACACAGATAACCATTTCTTCATCTTTTCTCTCCTTTCTCTTCTATTCTCAGTTTAACACAACCACTGTTTTGTTAAACAAAATTCCCTTCGATTTCGTTAAAATTAAAACTTTGTTCAAATTTACATCTATTGAAATTTTACCCACAAAAAAAAGAAATGCTTACGCATTTCTTCTTCGATATTCACCGATCCCGATTAGAACGATACAAATCAGAATTCCGATCCCGGTATCCGTCGTACTCCAATTCCTGGAAAACAAATCTAGCCAGGTAAAAAGAATCATGCCGCCACCCAGAATCATAGCATCTGCACCCACTCTTTTCGACAATTGAGACTGCTTCTTTGCCGTACCCTTTTGATTGACCGAATGAACATGAACCAGATTTGATTGCACCAAGACGAATCCAACCAGCGCCAAAATAATCCCAATCATTAAAACAAGCTCTTGCATAAAAACACTCCCTCCTCATAATCTTTGTTTTATTCTATCGAAAACTTATCTCAAAAGGATGAAGAGAGTGTTTCAGTTTCTGCAATGTTTTCTTACAGTTTTGACTTTTTTACAAAAAAAGAGAAGGGAGAGTTCTCCCTTCTGCAAGAAAAGGATCTAGAGGAGTTTTTCCAAAACCTCATAGATCTTGCGGACTTGATCAATATTGGTCATCCCGGTTTCTTTATTCATCACCGAGCCATAGACATGCGGCATCACATAGGGAACGCCCGCATCCAAACAGACCTGTACAATTTCTTCAAAGTTCTCTGGTGTGATTCCGCCGGTAGGCTCAATCAATTGAATCCCCTGGCGAACGCAAGCCGCCGCCACTTCCTTTAATTCCTCAATGGATTTCAAACCGCCCATGGGAAAGAACTTCACCGAATCGGCTTCCATATCTTTAATCATAGCCATGGCCGTATCCACGTCCACCAAGGCATCTGATTCTTCCACACTGCATTTGCCTGTATTGATTTTTACCTTCCCCGGAATGCCCGTCGGTGCCATCATCACATTGATGGCTGTCTCGTTGGCGCCCTTTGCACGCAGTGCGCCGGAAGCAAATCCTGCGCCTGTAAAGGGTTGGTTCACATGCCCCGGATTGGTCTGGCTTGCGATCATGGCCGCTTTCACTGCCTGAGCGGGATCGCCCCCGCCCATTCCAACAGAAAGTGCCGGCAATTCTTCCAACCAAGCGGTAACTGCTTCTACGCCTTCTTCCACTGTATCAAATTGCTTGGACAGGACACCCACCAAGGCATGTCCCTCCATGGCCGTCATCACACTCTTCGCGTTTTCCAAATCTCCCGCAAGGTAATTGACCGCAACCCGATCTTTCATAAAACTGATTTTTTGTAATCGATTCATGTCTTACTTCCTTTCCAAACAACCTGAAATCACGGCAGTGATTTTCAATAAATCCGCTTCCTGAACAGAGCGAAGATCGAAGGTCAATACACCCGTATTCACATAATGCTCGCGAATGTACACCGCTGGATCAGCCTCTTTCATACGTGAAACCAATTCTGCTGCAGTCATTCCCACAACACCAGAATCAATCTTTACCTTGGTTCTGAAAATGGCGCGACCCGCTTCGTCCTGAACAACGCTTGCCGCAAACCCCGGCAAGGCATTCAATTCCGCGGCCAGCTGTCCAGCCCAAGCCTTCATCGTTTCAATCTCTTCTGCTGTTCGTTCTTCTCTATAATCCGCCAGGGCAGTAAGAAGCCCCATGATATTTTCTTTTCCAATCTTCATGGCGCGGCCTACACCCTGATATTGCAGATGGCAGGCTTGAATCCATTCCTGCTTCCCTGTAATAAATCCGGAGGTTGGTCCCTCAATGGCTTTGGATCCGCTGTAGATCACCATATCAGCGCCTGCTTGTCCATAAC
>DAOUQF010000013.1 GCA_030625815.1 Eubacteriales bacterium | reverse complement strand
TACCATCACGGTAGGCAACTCAAGTTCGGACAACACGCCGAATTTGATTGGTCGAGTGGTTGATGCGCTGATCGGATTGGATGAACCGTTCAACCTGGCACCGGGTACGAGCGAAACATTTACCGTGCCGTTTACGATTCCCGGAGCTGCGGCTGATCCGTTTATGAACACAGCGGTAGCGACAGCATCGCCGGAGGGCTTCCCGAATGTATTAAGAGTGGAAGACTCCCATGAAATCAACTTGTTCCAGCCAAGCTTCACAGTTGTGAAGACCGCGGATGAAATTTCAAAAACTGGAGATACAGTTCAATACAGAATTCTTGTCAGAAACACAAGCTCCGACGACACACCGGTGCTTGAGTTTGAATTATCAGATCCAATGTTAGCACCTTGGCTGGCACCAGCCGATATGTTCTTTAGTTTGGATCCGGGACAAGAACGACTAATTGAAATTCCGTATGTTGTACAACCTGAAGATCCAGATCCGTTGATCAATGAAGTCACAGTAACAGCTTCACCGCTTGACTTCCTGAATGTCTATACAATAACGACAACAGCAACAACTGATTTGGTTCACCCGGCCATCGAGATTGTAAAGGATGTTTCACCAGATATAGTTATGGCGGGTGAAATGGTAACTTATACCATTACAATCACCAATACGGGAGATTGGCCACTTCATAATGTTGTTGTAACGGATGATATTCATCAAGCTTTATTGCCAGTATTCCCAACAGAACTTGCAGTAGGGGAAGCGGTAACCATGAGCTTTGATTATTGGACAACAGCAATGGATCCTTCGCCATTGGTTGATACGGCGACTGTTCATGCAAATCCAGTAGGATTACCAAATGACATCACTGATTCTGATCCGGCCGAGTTGACGATTATTCATTACACCGACGAAACGGCTTGGGGACGATACGCATATGATTATCCAGCATCACCTGGAGCAATCGACTTTGAAGATCTAGATTTGGCTCAATGGGGATGGACGAATGGTCCATTTGCACTTCCGCTTGATGGATCGATTGAGTTGGAGCTTTATGCGGGTCAAGATGTCTATGTTGGAACGGTATTGATTGAGCAGTATGGTGATAATATGATGAGAGTCACATATATAGTTGAAAGTGGAGTTATCTTGGAGGATGTTCACTTCTATATCGGAGAAGAAAAACTTCCGATGAAGGGGAGCAAATATAGTGCGAGTCCAGGACAGTTTCCATATGGAGGGTCAACTAGTGTACTCGAATTCAGTATTGCTGATATGCCTAGTCAAGTTTATATCGCAGCACATGCGGTAGTATTGATTCCAGTTATGCCATAGGAAAGTTGTAAGCGAAGCGAAGAATAGCAAAAGAATGCGGAGTGATCCTATATTTGGATCACTCCGCATTTTTGCAAAGTGCGTTTTTTATAAAGTTGGTATTGGCTTTGTAAATGGAGCAACAATCGATGTGTTGAGAGGTTGAGTTTTTAGCTTGTTTTTTTATTAATATTCAATTTTGTAGTTGCCGCGAGCCATAGGCCCTTCTTTGTGATAGCCTTTAAGTGGACCGCTGAGTAGATCCATTTCGAAATATTCACATTTGAATGCGCCTGCTTGGTCAGAATCATAAAGGAAAATGCAAGCTGCGCCTGTAGCCCCACATCGATCGGTATATACACCCTCTACCATGCCGACTGCTCCAGGATGGCAAGGATCATCGATGATCATCGCACTTTTAACGTCTCCATGAAGTTTAATGCGTGCTTGTTTATCTAGGTACGTAAAGTGTCCTGATGTTCCACATTCATCAATTGTTACATTAATACCAAAGGTGGACATATCACGAGGTGCGCAAGCATCCATAATTAGACCGCCGCCTCGAATTACACAGCCGCTAAATAGTACCATTACAACCACGACTAATGCGATTACTTTGATGCCTTTTTTAACTTTCATTATTTACCCCCAATCAAAAAAGTGTTTCGAACGTGATGAGTGAATCTCCTCTCAACACACCGTATTTGTGAACGTAAAAAAACTGCCTCATTATGGCAGTTAGACAGTCATAGCATGGAAATCAGCCTTAGACTCAGAACTTTGCGTGCCATCCTTTCGGAAGGCTTGCTTTTACATCAACGATGGATCAATTGATAAATACCCGAAAATGGCGATTGGAATCAAAAAATAGAAAAATGAATAAAAATATATGCAATTAACAAACTTTAGTTTGATGTATTTTCCATAATAAGAAGAGTGATCCAAACTTCTGTGTTCTTGGAATATTTGCCTACAAAACCCTTGTTTAGCCATTAGGGGCAAACTTATGGAAGTTACCCAGAATAATGTTTATGGAGATAGGGTGCAATTGATATAATATCTTCTGAAGTTGTGCGTGGATTTATTTTAAAAAACAGAGTAGGGTTTTCTCAACATTTTATTGGGTCTAGGAAATTTGTTTAACGGATTTCGATTTTTGATCAATGAAGACAAGTGATTGCAAGAGCTTCATCATTTGGGTGGATTTCGTACAAATGTTTAGAAGGCTTAATTTTATTAAAAAAAGTTCGTGCAGGCTCTAAAAGAATGTTGTATTATGGAGAAGGATATTAAACAAATGAATTAATGCAGGAGGAAAAAATGAGAAAAAATATTATTATTGATTGCGATCCAGGGCATGACGATGTAATGGCGATTCTTTTGGCTTTGGGGAACCCTGATTTCTTCAATGTGATTGGGGTTACGACTGTTGCGGGGAATCAGACACTTGAGAAGGTCACTTTGAATCTTCGTCGACTATATACGTACTTGGGGATCGGCACACCGGCGGCAAGCGGCGCGGCAAAGCCGATCGCCAGAGAATTGGTATTGGGTGATCTGGTTCATGGCGAGTCCGGCCTTGACGGATGGGACTTCCCGGAACCAACCTTTGAATTGGATTCAACCAATGCGATCACCTTTATGCGAGAGAAGATTATGAAATGCGAAGGCAAGGTTACCTTGGTGCCGGTGGGACCATTAACGAATATAGGCTTGCTGTTGTCGACATTCCCGGAAGTTGTGGAGAAAATCGAAGCCATTTCCATTATGGGCGGCTCGATTTATGCGGGAAACATGACACCGAATGCAGAGTTCAATATCATGGTGGATCCCGAAGCGGCTTGGATTGTTTTCAATTCAGGAATACCTGTGATTATGAGCGGATTGGAAGTCACTCATGCGGGCGGGATTACCCATGCAGAGATTGCATCCCTATGTGCCAAGGATGGACGCGTGTCGAAGATGTGCGGGGATCTTTTGAAGTTCTATGTGAGCTATCATGACGGGGAAGGCTACGCCTCATTCCCATTGCATGATGTTTGTGCTGTGATGTACTTGCTGAAGCCGGAGATCTTTACGTATCAAGATCTTCAGGTGGAAATTGACTGCAACGATGGTCCAACTTTGGGTCGAACCGCTGCGGATCTTCGCGAGTGGATGCGATATGAAAATCCAAATACACGGGTATTGGTGGATGTGGACCGGGAAAAATTCATCGAGGTTCTTTTTGAAGCCTTTACGAAGCTAGATGTGATGTGCGCGCAATAATTGGGAAAGAGGGAATAGAAAATGAATCAAAGCAGTAATATGAAACGACGGGTTGCAGTCTATGTGGTTGGACTCTTCCTATATACTTTGGGGATTGCATTGACAGTGAAAACGGATTTGGGGATTGCACCAATCAGCACCTTCCCCTATGCCTTGTCATTTATCACGTCATTCTCCTTTGGGGTTACGACATTCTTTTTAACGATTGCCTATATCTTGATTCAGGTTGTCTTGTTGGGAAAAGAATTTGAGAAGCGGCAATATTTACAAATTGTTGTGGGAATCTTGTTTAGCACTTTTATAGATTTTTCTATGATGTTGGTGACGAATATTCATCCGGAAGCCTATATGAGCCGGATGGCACTTTTAATTGCAGGGTCTTTTGTTCTGGCGGTGGGCATTGTCTTGTCGGTCGTGCCGGATGTGATTACACCGCCGGCAGAAGGCGCGATCGGTGCGATCGCCAAACGATTAAACAAAAACTTTGGAAATGTGAAGATCGCATTCGATTCAACGATTGTCATTCTTGCGATTGTAGTGTCCATGGTCTTTTTGGGACATCTGGTTGGATTCAAGGAAGGTACGATTATTTCCATTCCTGTAACGGGATTCTTTGTGAAATGGCTATTGAAAGGTTTTCAAGGAAAATTGGAAAAAATTTGCGGTATGTAATGAATTGGGGCCGGCTATTGATCAATAGCCGGCTTTTTTGTTGCAAGAAAAGACTTGTGATCATCAAATCTCTTGCATAGAATAAGAGCATGGAAATGAGAAATTGTGTGGGAAGGAAAAAAGGAATGGAAAAAACAATTGTCATTCAGGTGGAGTATTGAAAAAGAAGAAGTTTTGAATTGAAATGGATCAACCCCCACGAATTGCGTGTGCGAGTGCCCTTGGGTACTTCTAGGAAGATGATTGATCAGCTGATTAGGGATAAAGAAGGCTGGATCCAGCGATCGAGAAAACAAATACTGTTGCGGGAGTCTGAGCAAGAGCGGAACTATTTAGAGGTGGATGACATCCAGTTTTTAGGTGAATCGGTCCCCTTTCGATGGGAGAAAGCATCGCATCCCTTTCAATTGCATATGGGATCAGATGCATTTGTCCTGACTGGGGATGGATCATCGGAAGCGGCGCAAGCCTTGATCGAGCAGGCGTATCGGGGACGGGCAAAAGAAATTTTCGAAGCGAGGGTCTCGTTTTTTGCTGAGCGCTTGGGTGTGAAGGTGAATCAGATTCGTATTAAATCTCAAAAAACCCGCTGGGGGAGTTGCAGCAACAAGGGGAATCTGAATTTCAATTGGCATGCGATTGTTGCGCCCGAAGAAGTCATTGACTATTTGGTGGTGCATGAATGCTGCCATCTTGTGCACATGAATCATTCCAAAGAATTTTGGGATTTGGTGGAATCGATTTGCCCCAATTATCGGGAATGCAGACAATGGCTAAAAAATCATGATACGCAGATATTGCCTTAATGAAAGTTGGCAATAGTTGATTGCATGTAGAAAGATATTGTGTGGGAGAAAAACTTATGAAGAGAAGGGGAAGTGAAACTCGTTATGGATAGCGATGAAGTGACTTTGCAGAGCAGAGCAGACTTGATCGCCTCGTTGTAATACGATCAGTGGAAAGAAATCGAACCGAAAGAGTATCTTGAGAGTTTCTATCCTATGTATGTGATGATGCTAAGGAAATATTGGGGATTTTTCAAAAATAGTAATGTCATATAATTTTGACATTTTGTAAAAATAAGAATACACTGTAGATGAGGTGAGGATGATGAGTAAACAAATGAAACAGGCTTTTGTTCGGATGATTTTATGGTCCCTTGTCTTTGTTTTTTTCCTTGCGATTTTCTTATCGGGGGATACCCTGGCAACCTGGGGCGATAATACGAGAAAAACGATTATGGTTGCAGCCTTGTTCCTTGCGGGATTTGGAGGCGATGCGGTTTTGGGCGTTATCTACCGAAAGAAAAAGGGGAAAATCTCAAAAGATGAACGGGACGATTATATCGAAAAACGGGCCGTCTCCGCCGGGTTTATTGTAACCCTAGTCTATGTGTATCTTCTTGCGATTACTTTGTACACGAAAAATGAAACCAGTGGATTTGTTCCAGTTGCCTGGTTGTGGTTCTTGGCCTATAGCTTGATCTGCGTCGCTAATATATCAGTGACGGCATTTTCGGTATTTTTTTATCGGAAAGGCGGTCAATAGTGGCAGAAAAATTAACCAATCAAATTCGTCATTTGCGACGAGGTTTTACGGATATGACGCAGCAAAGACTGGCAGACGCCGTGGGGTGTACGCGCCAGACGATCATTGCCCTGGAGCAAGAAAAATATAATCCCTCTTTGATTTTGGCCATGAAGATCACCGAGGCGTTGGGGCGAAAAATCGAGGAAGTTTTTATGATTGAAAGCGAGAGCGAGTAAATCGCAGGAAAATAGGTCGTGAAAAAAACGAAGGAGTGAGCCATTGGTTCACTCCTTTTGATTATGCAAATAAAGTGTCGTTCTTCACGCGTTTAATTAAGTCGATCACCTTTTCCTTGATGAGATCTCGTGTTTCTCGAAAACCCTCAATCGGTCCGCCGGACGGATCATCAAGCCCCCAGTCTTCCATCAATCGATTCGGCACGAATGGGCAGGTGACATTGCAGCCCATAGTAATTAAGATGTCCAATTCCTCTGGAATTTCCGAGAGGAGTTTGGGGTGGTGTCCTTCCATGGAAACACCGGCTTCTTCCATGACTGCAACGGCAAGGGGTTTTACCTCGGGGTAGTTTTCAGTACCGGCAGAGTAGACATCAAAATACTCGCCTCCCAGTTGTTTTGCCCATCCCTCGGCCATTTGGGACCGACAAGAATTATGAACACAAACAAATGCTACTTTTACTTTCATGGGTTTCTCCTTTGAATTTGAAGGTGAGTTCAAGTATATCAAAATTCATGAAAGGCTGTGAGGTACTTAATGGGAAATTAACAATGCCATGGAATAAATCCGTAGGTTTGCATAACAGATAATGGAAATTCCATGCGGACCGTCATTTGGGGATCCACAATTTGACAGATGCGAAGATCTCCAACAAGACTCAAGAGCATCCCTGCGGTTTCTGCATCCAGTTCAGTGTGGCTGATTAGGAAATCATGCATATGTTCCGTCGCAAGTTTTGCAGCTTCATCAAGGGTTGGTGCTGACACGATATTCATCCAGTATTTTTCTGTTTGCAGCAGGGGTTGTGTGATGGTCTGATCTTTTTTTACCGTCACACGAACGGTGACGCGTCCTGGGACTTCAAGGCCGCAGATCACAATTTCTCCATCGCCCATGACGGCATGCAAATCCCCCATAGCGAGGAGCGCGCCTTCCACGAAAACTGGCAGAAAAAGAGTGGTTCCTTTTTTGATTTCTTTGCAGTCCATATTTCCACCATGCGAATCCGGGGTGACGGCTGGTATGGCTGCGCCTGCAGATGTGGTTCCGATTACACCAATCATTGGATCAATGGGCAATTGGAGCTTCTCGTCAAAGATGGCCATCTCCTCTTGGATCGGAATTCGTTTCACAAATTCTTTCGAGAATCGATGACCGACAACGCCTTTGCCTGGGCCGCTTCTCATCAAACCTTCGGAGGCGACCTCGATATCGAGGATCTCCACTTGTAAGGTATCACCAGGAACCGCGTCTTGAATCAATAAGGGACCGGTAGTCGGGTTGTTGCCGTTTTTAGGCAAGGGCAGCTTGCAACCGGGGGCGGCATTGCCGTAACAATCGCAAGTGTTGAAAATAACGGTGTCACCGGATTTTGCAGTGGCGACCGGGGTGTTGTCTTTTGAAAAATCAAATATGATCTGTGAAGCCGGAATTTGAATCATGGGTCACCTCGTTTTCTTTTTAGTATATCAAAGATTAAATCAATCTTAAATGACAGCGCATACACTTGCTTCGATTGAATTATTTAGGTAAACTGAGAGGCGGTTAGTAAGGGGGCGTAGATATGTTAAGAATGCTTATTTGGGGCGATGTTAATATTGGCGAGCAGTTTCAGGCGTTTGGGAATCAGCATTTGTTTGCACTTTTTTTGGTATGCATCGGAATTGGTTGGATTTATCGCGAACGAGAATGGTTAAAAAAGCACGAGAAAGTTGCTGGACGAATTCTAGCTTTGGTTTTATTTTTGCAGCAAGGCCTGCTTTATCTGTGGTTTTTAACTTCTGGTGCATTTTCGTGGGGAGAATCATTGCCGCTGTATCCGTGCCGGCTGTCGATTTTGCTGTCGATTTGGATGCTTTTAAAAGACCATGATAAGCTTTATCAGGTTATATTTTATTGGGCAATTGCCGGCGCCACAGTCGCGTTGCTGTCGCCTGACACGTCAAGCTTTAGCTTTCCGCATTTTATGTTTGTGCAATATTTTATTGGACATGGAGGGCTTTTGATGGCAGTTGGGTTTATGGCGTGGGTTCGAGGTCATCGGATCTCAAGTGAAGCAATTAAACAGGCATATCGGTGGTCTTTGGTATATGTGAGCATCGTTCTTCCAGTGAACTGGGTAACGGGTGGAAACTATGGATACTTGAGCCGACCGATTGCAGGAAATATTTTGGCTATTTTTCCGAAGACTCCATTTTTGTATTTGAGTTTTTTGGTTGGAGCAATGTTCTTGCTGTTTGGATTGATTCATATCAGTGTTTTGAGAGTAAGAGAGCTGGAGTTTGTCGCTCGGAAAAAAGTTTCTTAAGTGACTCGAACGACGGCGGGATTATAAATGAATTTCGTTTATGTGGTACTGGGATTTGGCATATGCCTTTCCCAGTTTTTTTGTGTGTTTGGAAATGCGGCGAAACCGGCGCGGGCGAGCCAATGGAAATGGATGTGGTCTGATCTGTTTTTAGGATGAGAAAGAAGGAATTGGGTATTCAATAAAGGAGAAGACCCGGGGAGGATGACATGGGATTTATTGTGAGTATGGGACAATTGCTAGTCGAGCGCAAGGAGTTTTTTTTGAATTTAGTAGGCGAGCATATCGTTTTATCCTTGATTGCGATTGCATGGATTACGGTAATTGGAATCAGTCTTGGGATTTACATCACCCGGCAAAAAAGGATTGCCAATCTTGTTTTGGCCATGACCAATATATTGTACACCATTCCGTCCATTGCTTTATTTGGTTTTCTTGTATCATTTACAGGAATTGGGAACACAAGTGCCTTGATCGCTCTGACAGCTTATGGGATCTTGCCGATTATTCGAAATACCTATGTGGGGATTGAAGAAGTTGATCCGCAGATTGTGGAGGCGGCCATCGGCATGGGCAGCACGGATCTTCAATTGCTATGGAAGGTGCAAATCCCCATTGCATTGCCCGTGATTATCGCTGGATTTCGAACCATGGTGGTCATGACGATCGCCCTGGCGGGGATTGCCTCGTTTATTGGAGCCGGTGGATTGGGTGTTGCGATCTGGCGGGGAATTACGACGAATTTTACGGAAATGACGGTCTTGGGAAGCCTGCTGGTTGCGCTTCTTGCCATGGGATCTGATTTGATTTTAGGACTTGTGGAACGACTCATTCGAAAACGTGTCTTGGGCACGGAGAAAGGAGCATAGAATGAAACGGTTAGGTTTATTGGGATTGGTCCTTGTATTGTTGGTTGCGTTATTGGCGGGTTGCCAGACGGAGGAAAAGAAGGTTGTCATTGCTTCTAAGCCGCATAGTGAGCAGTATATCTTAGCGGAGATGCTGACGCAATTGATTGAAACTCATACGGATATCACTGTGGAGCAAAAATTGGGGATCGGCGGAGGAACGGCGAATATTCAGCCGGCCATGCTGGCGGGCGAGATTGATATCTATCCGGAATATACCGGAACGGGATGGCTGTTTGTATTGAAGCAGGAATTGATCAATGACCCCGATGCTTTGTACGATGCGGTAATGATGATGTATCAAAGCGAGTATAATATTATTTGGCTGGACCGCTATGGGTTTAATAATACCTATGCCTTGGCGGTAGCGGGTTCGATTGCAACGGAATTTCAATTGGAAACCTATACGGATTTGGTGGATAAGTCGCCGATGCTGATCTTTGGTGCGGAATATGACTTCTATGAGCGGGAAGATGGATACCCGGGATTGGAAGCTGTTTATGGATTCGATTTCAAAGAGAAGAAGGAATTGGATATCGGACTGAAGTATGAAGCGATTGGTTCCGGAGAGATCGATGTAGTCAATGCTTTCTCGACGGATGGTCTTTTGAAGCAGTATGATCTCAAGGTGCTGAGGGATGATCAGAATTTCTTTCCGTCCTATCAGGCGGCAACACTTATTCGCCAGGAAACCCTGGATGTGTATCCGGAATTGAAAGAGGTGCTGAATAAGCTTGCGGGTCAGATCAGCGATGATGAGATGGTTGAATTGAACTATCTGGTTGAAAAGGAAAATCTTGATCCAAAAGAAGTTGCACGTAAATTCTTGGAGGACAAAGGATTGATTTAATGGACATTATACAATTTGATGCAGTAGGACATGCTTATCAACCCGGGGTGCCCGTGGTGCGGGATCTGAATTTAAAAATTGAAAAGGGTGAATTTGTCACCCTGATTGGGCCATCGGGATGTGGAAAAACCACGATCTTGAAAATGGTTAATGGGTTGATTCAACCGACGGAAGGGGAGATTTATGTGCATGGAAAACCCCTCTCGGAATGGGACCCTATTGCATTGCGACGAAGGATTGGCTATGTGATTCAACAAATCGGCTTGTTTCCGCATTTGACCATTGCCGGCAATATCGCCTATGTACTGGATTTGGATGGCATCTCCAAGGCGGAGCAGCGGAAGCGGGCGGAAGAATTGATTGACTTGATTGGACTTGATCCTAGTTATTTGGATCGATACCCAAGAGAACTTAGCGGGGGGCAGAAACAACGGGTTGGGGTGGCGCGAGCCTTGGCAGCGGATCCGGAAATTATTTTAATGGATGAGCCCTTTGGTGCAGTCGATGAAATTTCAAGGCGCGGGTTGCAAGAAGAAATTGTTGCGCTGCATCGGAAATTAAAAAAGACCGTTCTCTTTGTCACCCATGATA
Organism: Eubacteriales bacterium; assembly: GCA_030625815.1. GTDB lineage: Bacteria > Bacillota > Clostridia > Tissierellales > GPF-1 > GPF-1. The sequence continues at coordinate 80,953 of DAOUQF010000013.1, read as the reverse complement.
TCGAAGAGGCTTTTCGATTGGGAAGTTGGATCATTCTATTCAAGGATGGTCAAATCGAACAGCAGGGAAGAAGAGAAGAATTGGTTTTTCATCCCGCGACTCCCTTTGTGGAATCCTTTTTCGGACTGAAGAATTTTGTCTCGTATTTGACTTTAACATCGGTGGCGGAGCTGATGGACTCTGAATTGCCTCGGTTGACCGATCATGTGGTATCTGCGGAGCAATCCGCGATGGATGCGATCAAATTGATGTTTTTTCATCAGGTGGATTGCGTCGGTGTGAAAAATGGAAAAGGTGAGCTGGTGGGCAACTTTCGGTTGGCTCATGCAAAGGAGCAAATGGAGCATCCCAGCAAATAGCTGGGATGTTTTTTATAAAAAAGTGAGAACCTTCTCACAAAATCCTTGCATTATTTATTTGGAGCGTTTATACTGTAATCGAGTTGAAAATGTTTTCATCCCCGAAAACAGACGGAAACTCGAAATATAACAGTGAGTAATGAGTGTTTACTTTCAATTCCCTGAGTTTCATTCCCTTTACAACCATTTTTTCATTCGTTTTTTTGAATCAAAGTGAGAACGTTCTCACCTATTTTTTTAGAGAACGAGTGAGAACGTTCTCAATATGGTGTATAATAAGCCTATGAAAAAATAGATGGAGGAATGACGATGTCAACCATATTGGATGTAGAAAGGGAATCGGGCGTATCAAAATCAACAATCTCTCGTTTCTTAAACGGAAAGAATGTAACAGAGAGCAATCGGCTTAAAATTATCGAGGCAATCGATAAACTGGACTATAAGATTAATCCCATTGCAAGCAGTTTGAAAACCAATCGAACCAATACAATTGGAATCTTATTGCCGGACGTAACAGATACGTTTTTCCCGCCGATTATCAAGAGCTTGGAAGAGCATTTGACGCAAAAGGGATATAGCGTTATCCTGTGCAATTATCAGCAAGATGTGAAGTTGGAAAAGCAGCGGATTCAGTTTTTGGCAGAGAAGCGTGTCGATGGCATTATTGTGGCATCCTCTTCAAAAACAGGGGAACATATTCGAACCTTATTGGATGAAAAGATTCCCGTTCTTCTTCTGGATAGGCAGATTCCGGATTTGGAATGCGACGCGGTGGTTGTTGATAACAAAGAGGCGACCTATCGTGCAACCAAGGTTGCCATTCAAAAAGGACATACCAAGATTGCATTCTTGCGGGGACCCGATTTTGAATATACAGCGGTGGAGCGTTTCAAGGGATATGTGCGCGCCATGACGGAAGCAAAAATTCCGATTCCAGAGGCTTATGTCGTACAGGGAGATTTTGTGCGGTATAGTTGTAAGAATAAATTTATTGATTTGATGAGAACAGCCAATCCACCGACTCTCGTAATGGCGGGAAATATTTATATCGCAATCGGAGTGTTGGAGGGAATTGTAGAATCAGGAATGAAGATCCCGGAAGATTTATCTGTGATTTCGTTTGACGATTATACGCAAGTGCCGGTTTTGAAATTTATGAATTTCATTTTGCCAAGGTTCACTTGCATCAGACAACCGATCGAAGCCTTGGGGCGACGGGCGGCAGAATTGATCCTTCATCGAATCGAGGAGGATTGGGAAGGTGAGTTTGTGCCAGAAGTGGTGCAATTGCGCACCAGCTTTGAGTTAACCGATTCAGTTGCAGATTTAAGGTAACGAGTTGATGCAACTGAATCCAGGCAATGATGTAAGCGGCAGATGCCGTTTAAAATAATAAGGGGGAGGAATTTCAATGAAAAACAAGAAACGATTTTTAGCTTTATTATTGGTTGCAGTACTGGGTTTGGTTGCATTTACTGGTTGTAGCAGCACAGGTGCTGCGGAGCCGGCAGCGGAGGATGATGTGATTGAAATCGCATTGATTATCAAGGCGACGGATTCACCATTCTGGCAAAAGGTAGCGGATGGTGGCCGCGATTACGCCGAAGAGCATGAAGGTGTAAACGTAACGATTTACGGTCCAGCATCGGAAAGCGATGTCGAGAAGGCATTGTCGATCCTAGATGATGTTATCAACAGCCAACCAGATGGAATTGTTATGGGAACAGATGCTGCGGAGGGCGCGATTCCGGCGATTGAACGAGCAACTGAGATGGGAATTCCAGTGATTACAATCGACACAGAAGTGCCAAGCGATCAAATCGTTACACATTTGGCAACAGACAACGTGGCAGGTGGCGCGATGGCAGCCGATGCAATGATTGAGCACATGAATGCAAATGGTATTGAATTGAAGGGTAAAGTGGGTATTGTAGCGGGTGTAGCCGGCGTTGATACGATTATCAAGCGGGATAACGGTTTCATTGATCGCATGGCTGAAATCGCACCGGAAATTGAGATCTTGGAACCGAGATACATTGAAGGCGATCCTGCAAAAGGCATGATTGCAACAGAAGATTTCATCACTACATACGACGATTTGATTGGAATTTATGGCGATTGTTGCTTCTCGGGAACGGGTGTTGCAAGCGCGATGGAACAATCGGGTCGACAAGATGAGATTATCGTGATCGCATTTGATGATGATCCTTCAGAAGTGGAAGCATTGAAAAATGGCGTGATTAAAGCCTTGATCATTCAGGATCAACACAACATGGGATATGCCGGTTGTGAATCCATTATGAAGCTTCAAGCGGGAGAAGAATTGCCGAAGTTTGTTGATACAGGCGTTCAAGTAACCAACAAAGAAGATCTGTAGAAAAAAACGGCAAGTCTAGCAACTTAGGCTTGCCGATGTTTTTACCGAAGTGAGGAGAGGAATATGCGAAACTGGACACATGAAGTAGTGCGAATGACAGATATCCATAAATCATTTGGATCGGTTCACGCATTGAAAGGTGTAAAACTTCAAGTACATGCGGGAGAGGTGCATGCCTTGGTAGGAGAAAACGGTGCCGGGAAATCTACCTTGATTAAAACCCTGATGGGGGTGCATCAAAAGGATCAAGGCGAGATTTACATCGAAGGAAAAGAAGTAACGGTTCAAGATCCGATTCACGCGGGAAATCTTGGACTGGGATGTGTCTATCAGGATGTAACCATTGCGAGGCATTTAACGGTAGGCGAAAATTTCTTTTTAGGCAAATTGCCGAAGAAAAAAGGTTTGGTGGATTGGGATACGGTGTATCGGGAAACAGGGAAAACCCTCGATGGCTTAAATATCCAAGTGAATCCGAGAGCTGTAGTTAAGAATTTATCGGTTGCGCAACAGGAAATGGTCGTAATTGCGAAAACCGTTCATCAAGATTGCAAGCTGGTTGTATTCGACGAGCCGACCGCACTTTTAGCGAATGAAGAAGTTGACGAGCTGTTTAAGATTATTGATACATTAAAAAATAAAGGCATTGCCGTCATCTATATTTCTCACCGATTGGAAGAGATTTTTCAAATCTGTGACACCATTACGGTTTTCAAAGACGGTGCATGGGTGAATACCGTGGAAACCGCTGCGACAGACGAAGATCAGCTGATCGCTATGATGGTGGGAAGAACCATTGAGGATATGTATTCCATCGAGCATTGTGAACCTGGTGAAGTTGTTCTGGATGTGAAGGGATTGACGCGAAAAGGCGCCTTTGAAAATATCAATCTGACTCTTCACAAGAGTGAAGTTTTGGGGATGTTTGGTCTTGTGGGATCAGGGCGAACCGAAATCATGCGAGCGGTCTTTGGGGCGGACTCCTACGAGGAAGGCACCATTGAACTGTTCGGCAAAGAGGTGAAAATCACTTCACCGCGGGATGCCATTAGATTGGGAATCGGACTCTTGCCGGAGGATCGAAAAGAGCAGGGTTTGAGCTTGGCGACTTCGGTAAAAGAGAATATCAACCTTGCGACCTATGATCGGATTATGGATCGAGGATTGATTAACCTAAGAAAAGAGAGCGCGGTTGCTAAAAAATATGTAAAAGATTTGTTGATCAAGACCCCAAGCATTGAACAAAAGGTAAAAAACCTCAGCGGCGGGAATCAGCAAAAAGTGGTTATAGGAAAATGGTTAAATCGTGATAGTCGAATTTTTATTTTTGATGAACCAACCGTTGGGATCGATGTCGGCGCCAAGCGTGAGATTTTTCGACTCTTTGAAAAGATTTTGGAAGCGGGCAATTCCATTGTATTGATCTCTTCTTATCTGCCGGAAGCCATGGGCATTTCGGATCGATTGGTTGTGATCCATGAAGGCAAGAAAATGGACACATTGATGCGGGATGAGTTTGAAGAAGAACGAATTTTACGATTGGCATCAGGAATAAAGAGTTTGGTGGAGGAGTAAGAATATGACGGATGCAACAATGAAAAAAGAACAAATAAAACCAGGTTTTCTGGATAAAATTAATGCTTTTCGAAACCGATACAGTGAAAGTACATTGCTTGGGATTCTAATCGTCTTTGTCATCTTTATGTCTTTTGCATCGGATCGGTTTTTGACATTGTCAAATATTTCAAACTTGCTGCGTTCGACTTCCATCGTAGGGGTTGCTGCGGTAGGAATGACCTTTGTTATTATTTCAGCCGGAATCGATCTTTCCATTGGTTCGGTATTGGGTCTAAGCGGTGTCATTGCCGCCATGCTAATGACAAGCGGCGTGCCGATTTTTCTTTCTATATTGGGGGCGATGGTTTGTGGAACAGTGGTTGGCGTGATTCAAGGCTGGGTGATTCACAAGGGCAGCGTGCCTCCATTTATTGCAACCTTGGCAGGCATGATGATTATTCGCGGCGGAGTGATGCTGATTACTGGTGCGAATATGATTTCAGGTTTGCCGAAGTCTTTTCGATCCTTTGCGACGGCTGAGTTTTTAGGCTTGCCAGCGGTGTTTTTTATCTGGGTAGCGGTCTTGCTTTTGGGTGCCTTTATTGCGAAATACACCAAGTTTGGCCGAAATGTTTATGCCATTGGGAGTAACGAAGAAGCGGCAAGACTAAGTGGAATCAATATTCAAAAAAATATCGTAATGGTTTATGGATTCTGTGCCTTCACCGCATCGATCGCCGGCGTTTTGTTCCTGATTCGATTGGGGAATGGACTTCCATCTGCGGGAACAGGTTATGAAATGGATGCCGTTGCGGCGGCAGTCGTTGGAGGAGCCAGCCTAATGGGCGCGGAAGGCAGCATTCTGGGAACATTCTTGGGTGCAATTATCATTGCCATGATTCGAAATGGCGGTAACCTGTTGGGCATCAACTCATTTATCTTAAATATTATTGTGGGTTCTTTGATTGTAGTAGCCGTATTATTGGATCAAAAGAGCAAGAAGCAAGGAAAATAACGAAAATACGAGACTGAAAAGGAGAAAAAGATATGTATGGATTTGAATTTTCACTACCAACACAAATTAAATTTGGCGAAGGCGCGGTAGCCTCAGTCGGCGAAAAGGCGGCACAATTTGGCAAAAAAGCATTATTGATTACTTACGGAGAAGACTTCTTTACCAAGGTTGATTTCCTTGAAAAGGTGGAGAAGAGCTGTAAAGAAGCTGGCGTTGAATTGATCAAATACTTTGGTGTTAAAAGTAATCCAACTGTGGAACATGCACAGGGAGCCATTGAAATTGCAAAAAAAGAAAAGCCGGATGTATTGATCGCCCTTGGCGGCGGAAGCGCGATGGATGAAGCGAAATATGTGAGTATGGCAGCTTTGTATGATGGCGATGGATGGGACTTTTTTGAGGGCAAGGCGACGCCAACAGAAACCTTACCGGTGATTGCGGTTGTAACTGTTCCAGCGACAAGTTCTGAACTCAATGGCACGACAGTTATGAATTATGAAAAGATTCAACGAAAAGACGGATACGCGAATTCGATACTTCTTCCGAAGGTGGCGATTCTTGATCCAGAGTTGACCTATACCTTGCCGATGCATCAAACTGCATATTCGGCAGCTGATATCGTATCGCATTTGATGGAAGCGTACTTCGGCCACGAGTTGGAGTGGGCGCCGTTCCAGGATCGATATTCACAAGGCTCGATTCGTACGATCATGGATTGTATGGATCGCTTGTTGGTAGATCCACAAGACAAGGAAGCCAGAGCGCAGATGATGTGGACAGCATCCTTCGCATGGAATGGATTCTACCCATTGGGATTGGGACCTGCAGACGCGACGATTCACGTATTGGGCCATTCTTTGAGCAACTTCTATGACACGCCGCATGGCGCGGCGATGTCAGTGACGATCCCTGCGACAATGCGATATTTTATGGATACAAAGACAGCAAAATTCGCAGGTTATGCGCGCGAGGTCTTTAAATTGGAAGAAGAAGATGACAAGAAAGCGGCAGAAAAAGGCTTGGAGTTGACATTGGATTGGTTCGACAAGATTAACGTTCCAACATCCTTGGAAGCGGCGGGAATCACAGATCCAGACGCGATTGCCAAGATGGCGTCGGATGCCTTGCAAACAGCGGAGGCTTGGGGACTTGGAGAGTTGTATACCATTGAAAAAATTGAAGACATGTTTGCCCTTTGCAAATAAGGTTGAATAGGTCATAAAAACCCAGTGAGGAGACAGAAGATGAAAACGTTTGAGTTTCAAATTCCAACACGGGTGATCTTTGGGGCAGGCAGTTTAAATCAATTGGGGGAAGCGGCAAAAGGAATTGGAACAAAAACCCTGGTTATTTCAGACGTTGTGATGCGCAAAATGGGGTATTTGGATCGAGTATGCGATCAATTGCGGGGAGTTGGGATTGGCGTGGTTGTTGATGACCATGTCATGCCGAACCCTGTCGCTAGCTATATCGATGACATGGTGCGATTATTTCAGGATGAAGAATGCGATTCATTGGTTGGATTGGGCGGAGGCAGTGCCATGGATGCAGCGAAGGCCGTAGGTCTTGTTGCAAAAAATGGAGGGGTAATGGTGGATTATATGCCTGGCGGAAAGCGGGCAGACCTTACGGACATCTTGCCCGCTTATCCAGTGGTAGCCATTACCACGACAGCAGGGACTGGGTCGGAAGCGACGAAGTTTGCTGTTATTACGAATCCGGAAACGCGGGAGAAACCGGGCATTGGACATGAGAGCCTATTTGCGAAGCTGGCGATTGTGGATCCGGAATTGACCTTGACCCTGTCAAAACGGGTAACGGAAACGACGGGCGTGGATGTGCTGTTTCATGCCATGGAAGCGTATTTGTCGAAACCGGCAACGCCGTTTACGGATCTGTTGGCAGTTGAGGCGATGGAAATTGTGATGAAGTATTTGGGAACCGTGATTGATGAGCCGCAAAACTTGCAGGCTCGAACACGGATTTCCTATGCCAATACCATCGCGGGGGTTGCGATTGTACAAGCGACAACCGTTGCCATTCATGGTTTGGGACATGCGGTTGGAGGGGCAACCAATGCGGCTCATGGTTTGACCATGGCGGCCATTGGCCCTGCGTTTTTAGAATTTTCCTATGACGCGGATATTCGGAAATATGCCAAGATTACACGATTATTAGGATATGAAGTGGATGGACTTTCAGAAGAAGAACAAGCCGCTCGATCGGGCGACGCCCTTCGACATGTGTTGAAGCAATATGACTCGCATGTAACCCTGATGGACTTGGGTGTAACGGAAGAGCTGATTCCAGAACTTGTGGACAGCGCCTACAAGACCATGCAAGGATGCATTGACGCAAGCCTAAAAGAAGTAAGCCGAGAGGATGCAATGCAAATTTATCGAGCTTCTTTGTAAAGGAAGAAACTCTGAATAAAGGAGGCAGTGATGGCAAAGTATATAGCGGGGATTGACGTTGGCACAACGGGTGTCAAGGTTATGGTCCTCGATTTAAAGGGAAATGTGATTGGAAAGGCCTATCGGGAATACCCTGTAGAACTCCCTTTTGACGGATGGGTGGAACAGGATTTCGAGTTGGTCGCGGATCAGACTTTTGAAGCGAGCCGCGAGGCTGTTGCCAATTCGAAAATTGATCCTAGTGAGATTCAAGGGGTTGGAATCGGCGGACAACGCGCGACGGTGGGATTCTTGGATGATAAGGGAAATCCCATTGGGAATTTCTTGTCTTGGCAAGACAACCGTGCAATTACGGAGATCGACTATATCAAGTCAGTGATGGATCCGGTTGTCTTGTATCAGATTCAGGGTCAGCCGATCACCCCAACCTTTTCTTTGGAAAAGTTGATTTGGGTGAAGCGAAATCAACCCGAGTTGTATGGTCAGATAAAGAAACTGGTCTTTGCGCCGGATTATATCCTGTATCGATTCGGGTCGGATGAAATGGTGACGGAATTGACCAATGCGGGAACCAGCGGATTGATTGATTTGGAAAAACGTCAATGGTCTTCTACAATTATGGAAGCGTATGATCTGAAACAAGATATTTTTTGTCCGCTTGTCAATCCGGGGGATATTGTTGGCCGAATCACTGTTGAAACTGCGGAGCTGAGTGGGTTTGCTGTGGGAACGCCGATTGTCGCCAATTCTGGAGACAATCAATTGGCAACCCTTGGTGTCGGCGTAACGACACCTGGGGATGCATGCTTGACTTTGGGAACCTCCGGGGTCTTGATTGCGACAACCGAAAAACCGGTATATGCAGATGACTGTGCTACCATGGTGGGGATCGCGGCAACGGAGGGCCTCTATCAATTTGAAGGCATTCAATTGGGAGCGGCCAGCAGCTATAAATGGGTTCGGGACACCATTGCAGGCATCGAAAAGAAAATGGCGGAAGAGATTCAAGGCGATGCCTTTGAATTGATGAATAAGCATGTGGAGAATTCTGCTGTCGGCGCCAATGGCGTGATCTTTATGCCATATCTCTATGGAAATGGCTATCCGTATTGGAATCCTCATGCAAAAAGCATCTTTGCAGGCTTGAAGTCTACCAGCACCAAGAGCGATATGATCCGTGCCGTCATGGAGGGGATCTCATTGGAAAGCAAGGATATGCATCAGCATATGAAGGAAGCTGGAATTGAGATTAATTCTTTGGTCTTAACGGGCGGCGCATCAAAATCAGATATTTGGGCACAGATTATCGCGGATATGTTGAATATCAATGTGAAGCGACTAAAGGTGTCGGATGCGACGATTTTGGGTTCTGCAATTCTGACAGGCGTGGGCGTCGGTCTATTTGAAGACAATGCGGCGGCGGTAAAGGAAATGGTGCACGTGGCAGATGAAACGACACCGATTGCAGAAAACGTAGCTATCTATGAAAAGCGATATGCTACCTATCGAAACCTGTATCACGCCTTGGCGGATCAGGGAATTTTTGAACAATTATCAGCCCAATAGTCATAAAAGGCTATTCTCCTATCGGAACCAGCGCGAACATTGCGCTGGTTTTTAGTTTGCAAAGTCCCCTCATTGAATAGCCATTCAAGCTATTATAGAGTTGCAGAAAAAGGAAAATAATCAATAATTTCCAGAACTCGGCAGGGTTCTGGTTTTTTTGTCTGAAATCATATAAAGCATGGCGAAAAGCCTTGCAATAACTGGCTTTTTGTAAAAAATGGAATGTTCGCATATCGCTTTTTTTCTTTGGAAAGAATGGTATAATGATGGGGTGTAACAAGGAGGCTTTTATGCGGATTTGGATAGACGGAGATGCATGTCCCGTTAAAAACATCATCATTGATTTGGCAAAAAAAGCGGATTTGCCTGTCACCATCGTGAAAAATCATTCCCATCGGATTGAAATTCCGGGGGTGGAAGTGGTCACGGTAGACGGGAGCAATGACGCGGCGGATTATTATATTACGAATCATATTCAACCGCAGGATTTGGTTATCACCCAGGATTATGGATTGGCGGCCATGGTGCTTGCGCGCAAGGGGGAAGCCATGACCATTATGGGGACTGTGCTTAATGAGTTTAATATCGATATGCATTTGAGTCGGCGGCATGTGAATCGAGAGAATCGAATGAAACATCAGAAATATACCAAGTTTAAAAAGCGATCGACGAAGGATGATATGGTTTTTCAAGAAGCGTTCGCTCAGTTTTTAAAAGAGAGGGGTTATAGACATGATTAAATTGGTTGCCTCCGATGTGGATGGCACGTTATTGGACAGCGCAGGAAAGATGCATCCGGAAACGTTTGACGTGATTCAAAAGATGCATGATCGGGATGTGCGTTTTGTGGTGGCGAGTGGGCGGCAATATCAAAGTCTGCGGAATAAATTTGCGCCCATAGCGGATGAAATCGCGTATATCGCTGAAAATGGGGCTGTTGTGGTATTAAATGGAGAAGAGATTCATAAAAGTGTGATTGAACCGAAGCTAATACCAGAATTTATTCAGGATGTTCGGAAAGTGGAGAATGCCCACTTGGTTCTTTGCAGCAAGGACTGTGCATATATCGAAACGGATAATCTGGCGATTCTGAAAGAGGTGCAAATTTACTATGCGAATATCGAGATCGTGGAAGATCTTGCGCAAGTAGATGCGGAAGTGATTAAGCTTTCCATTATGCATATGGAGGATTCGGAATTAACCTACAACAGTTTGGAACCGAAATGGAAAGAAACTTTGACTTTGGTGATCACCACGCCGCTTTGGGTGGATGTGTACAATCAATCCACAAGCAAGGGATTTGCCTTAAAAAAGCTCCAGGAATATTATGGGGCGAATTTTGAGAGCACCATGGTTTTTGGGGACTATTTCAATGATGTTTCCATGATGAAAGAAGCGAAATACAGCTATGCCATGGCCAATGCACCGGACGGGGTGAAGTCCGAGGCGACTTATGAAGCGGCATCGAATGACAATTACGGCGTGCTTCAGGTCATCTACGATCGCATTTTGGGATAAGAAAAGAATATAGTGAAGGATCAGGAGTTTATTTTCCTGATCCTTTTTTTTATCTGTTTGAATGGACTGTGCATAGGCGTTAAAAGAATTTGCTCACTTATTTCTCGAAAAACGTCTCGAATTCTTCATCGCTATAGTCGTAGTATTCTTTTCTGGACAGATCACTGTAGCTTTCGAAGGCGTCTTTCTCATCCCCCGCCAAGGTTTCGGAGTATTGATTGATCATAATGTCATGAGAGATATAGTCCTCGCTGATTGCTACAAAGCCAGGGTCTTTGATCCAGGTGACGCGGCTGTCGGCGCCTCTTGAGATCACGCCGGAAATGACTTGCTCGTCATCGAGAACAACGGAGATATGTCGCTCTTTCTTTTCGACGAGATAACGATCGACACGGCGATGGGCGGTCATGGTCGAAAAGGGAAGAGTCTTTCCAAAGTAGATGCCACGAATTTTGATGCCGCGAGACTCGGCTTCTTGCAAGGGTTCCAGTAATTCGGAGATTTCTTCTTCCCAGATGGAGAGGGCAATGCGGGTTTTGGATTCCCCGAGCAGGAGTTTCAGGAAGCCGAGGATTTTTTCGCGATCCTTGATCATGATCATTCGTTGATCTTCCTTTGTACGATTGAATTGACTGGTAGCCATTTGATCCACCCGCTGGATCACGGCGGTCAGATCTTCTCGGAGTTTTCGAATCAGCAGAGTCGGTTCCAGGGGATAGTAGAGGGTTGCGTCTCCGTCCTGCTGTTCGAAGACCACCTGCTTTTCTTCCAGTGACTTCAGCACCTCGTAGATTCGCGAGCGGGGAATGCCGGAGGCCTTACTGAGTCCGTAGCCGTTGATGGGGTATTGTTCCAGCAAACTCATATAGGCCTTGACCTCGTAGGCGCTAAAGCCCAGTTTTTTCATATCATTGAGTATCGATTCGCTAATCATAAGAGCCCTCCCAACTGGAGCAATACGGCAGTGCCAACGGCGCCGATAATAGGACTGAGGATTCCTTTGTGGAGCCATGCGATTAGAGCTGCAATCAATAAACAAAATCCTGACGCCCATGGATGTCCGGCCAGTCCTGATAGTCCGCCGGGAAGGATCAATGCGCCCAAAACGGTAAATGGAATAAAGGCAAGAAAGTCTTGCATCCAGGCGGGTAGTTTTTTGGCATCAAACATGAAGAATGGCAGAATTCGAGGCAGCATGGTGACAATCATGGTGCCAAAGAGTATCAGTTTATGATTCATAAGAGTTGTTCCCCTTTTTGGTTTGAATTTTCTTTTTGACAAGGGTTGCAAGGGAAGCGACGGATAGGACTGTGAGAATAAAACTTCCACTTTGTTCCAAGCAGGTATAGCGGATCAAAAGGGTGTTAAGTCCGCCCGCAAGCAGTGCAACTACCAAGGCAACTTTGGATTGTTTGCCTGCTGGAATTAAAAGCGCGATAAACAAGGCGTAAAGGGCAATTCCCATGCTGTCAGTAATGATCGCGGGGATAAACATGCCAAAGAGGTATCCGGCGGCTGTTCCCGCGACCCATGCGGAATAAGCGCTCAATTCCAGAGTGATCAAGTAACCGGGATCATCGATATCCTTTTTGAGACTGACGACGGAGTAGGACTCATCCGTCAAAAAAAATCCGATGACAGGAAAGTATTTTCGATTTGTCTTAGTCAACCGTGCCCGAACGGAAGCGCTCATAATAAAGTGGCGAAAATTCATAAAAAACACGGCGAGAATAATGCTGATTCCGCTGATTCCGGCGCCGAGCATGCTTGCTGTCATAAATTGCGCAGCTCCCGCATAGAGAAAAACCGAGAACATAACTCCGTCCGTCATGGAGATGCCAGCTGATTTCGCCAAGATTCCATAGGCCATGGCGATGGGGAAATAGCCTGCCATAACAGGCAGGGCGTCTTTAAAGCCAAGCTTTTTCATTAAAATTCCTCCAATAAAATCAAAAAACGATAGTGGTTACTGGTGAAACTACTATTGGTAGTTATTATAGCAACCACTAAATTTTCTGTCAATGAACGAGTTGTGAGAACCGGTTTGATTTTGATAGGATAAATTTTTAGTATAACGATTTCTAATGATATAATAAAAATAGTATAGATGTGATACGAACGGGAAGAACAATTGTTTGACAGAGAAATTTGCAACGTATTACAGGAATCAAGTTGTGGAGGGATTGGATTATGGCGGTTAAGTTATATGATATATTTGACATTGCCAAAGAACATGGCATCGGAATTTTAGCAGGTGAGAAGGGGTTACAGAATAATGTTCGGTGGTTTCGAGTTATGGAGAACACAGATATTATTGAGTATATGGAGAAAGAGATGTTATTGTTTACGACGGGTGCCGCCATTAAGGACGAAAAGGGATTAATAGAGCTCGTTAAAAAGCAGCATCAGAAAAATTCTAGTGGAACGGTCTTGCATATTGGGATGAATATCAAACAAGTTCCTGAAGAGTTGATCACGTATTGCAATCAGCATGATTATCCCTTGTTCAGTGTTCCGTGGGAAAATAATCTTCCACTGATCATGAAGGATTTAAGTGTATTTTTTCTGGAGTATGAACGGATGGATCGGGCGTTGGAGCAAGCCTTGCAGAACGCGATTTCCCTGCCGGAGAAAGAAGAGGGATATTTGCCTGTATTTGCGGAACACGGATATTCTAAAGATGCGACATATTGTACGGTATTGGTGGACCTTCATCGATCCTGCGACAAGGTCGAATGCAATCAGGTTGAACAGATCAAGAAGAGGATCAAGATGATTTTGATGGCGATGGGCACCAATTCATTTGCAACGGAGGGGGACCAGAGCTTTATCGTTTTATTTTCCAAGTATTCTATGGATGTGATTAACGAGGGTGCATCACGAATTAAGAAAGCCCTGGACGCCATTGGATGCGATTATCTGATTGGAATCGGAAATAATGTGGAGGGAATCACCAAGATATCCGAGAGTTATTTGCAAGCGATGTGGTGCGTAAAAGCCAGCAGTCAAAAGGGGATCAAGAATTGCATTATTAATTTTGAGGATATTGGGATCTATAAATTGCTGTCGCTGATCAGCGATCAAAAATCGCTGAAAGAATTTTACGAGGAGACCATTGGCGCCTTGGACGAATATGACCGGCAGAAGGATGCAAGGTTTAAAGAGGTGTTGAAACTATATATCTACAACAATAGAAGTGAAAAAAAGGTTGCGGAGTTGATGTATCTGCATCGGAATACCATCAATTATAAATTGTCCAAGATAGAAAAAATCCTGAATTGCGATTTATCGCAGGTGGACGTATTTGTAAAGATCTACCTGGCATTCTGCATTGAGAATATTTTAACGTAATCAGAAAGGGCGGAGCGGAAAGTGCTCTGCCTTTTTCCAATATCAGGCATCGGATTGAAGACTTTGTGCTACAGCACAAAGATTTATGGAAAGCGTTCCATATCAATCAAAATTGTCAGCTGATATACTTTCCTTAACAAAGTTCTTAAAAAAAGCATTTCTTAAGGAGGATTACAATGAAAGTAAAAAAGGTTGCGGTATTAGGTGGAGGAAACGGTGGTGTAACGGCTGCTGCTGATTTGAAGACAAAGGGGTTGGAAACGTCATTATATGAATTGCCGGCTTTCTTCTCGAATTTGAGTTTGATCAAAGAAAAAGGCGGGGTTCTTTTGCAGGATGATCAAGGCGAATCCTTTGTTGAAATCGCTACGGTTACAGACAACATTGAAGAGGCGATTCAAGACGCGCAAGTGGTTATGCTGGTTGTTCCGGGATTTGCCATTGAAGCTTTTGCAGAAGTGCTGGCTCCAGTTGTCAGTGAAGATCAAGTGATTTTCTTAAATGGCGCGGCTGCCATGGGATCTGTACGGTTTGTAAATAAAGCCAAGGAAATGGGAATTGACAAATCGTTCAAGATTTGTGAAGCAAACTCATTGACATACGGGACTAGAGCGTTTTATGATGAAGCCAGAGTGGATTTAACATTGCGTGTGCACAAGCTATTCGTAGCGGCATATCCGCAAGAAAATACAGAAGAAGCGCTTCAAGCCTGTTCGCAATTGTATGATGGACTGGTTGCGGCCAAGAATGTTTGGCAAGTTACATTGGAAAACGGAAACCCTGTTGTTCATCCGGGACCATGCTTGTTGAATGCAGGTCGAATCGATTTCTCAAAAGGCGATTTCTGGCTATACAAGGAAGGCATTACCGAGCATACAACTCGCGTTCTTCGAGGCATCGAAAATGAGCAAATGGCAATCGGGAAAGCGTTTGGCTTCGAGATTGAGGATGCTGTTCAAAGTCGGGCAAGACGGGGTTATTTCGTCAATGAAGAAGACGATCTTCAGGAACTGTTTAATACGAGCCCGGTTTTCACACAAATCAAAGGCCCGGTAAGTTGCACGTCAAGATACTTTACAGAAGACATTTCCACCGGTTTGGTATTGTGGTCTGATCTTGGAGAAGCGGCAGGTGTGAAAACACCGAATATCGATTCCGTGATCACTCTGGGCGGCACCATGCTGCAGCGCGATTTCCGCGAAGGCGGTTTGACCTTGGAGAGTTTGGGGTTTGAAGGTGCATCATTGGACGAATTAATTAGCAGAGTATAAGGACAGATAGGATAGGACATCAAGAGAATTGGCGAATAGCCAATTCTCTTACTATCAGGGTCTATAGTAAGAACAGGCGGGAATAAAATGAAAAGAGGCGATGGAAGGAGTATTGTATGAAGAAAAAACCGACATTTGGACTGGCGTTATCATGTATTCTATTTATGTTTGCCACGATTGGCATTGGAAAAGGAATTTTTAATATCGGCATACAGCCGCTACTGATTATGAGCGCTGTATATGCGGCAATCGTAGGCATTCGATTGGGTTATACCTATGCTGAGATGGAAGCGGGAATATCTGAAAAGTTGAAGCAGACAATGCCGACGCTCTTTATTATTCTTTCGGTAGGCATTGTTGTAGGAACGTGGATCTATTCGGGTACGGTTCCTATGATGATCTACTATGGATTGAAGTTGATTAACCCATCATGGTTTTTGGTTACAGCATTTATCATTGTGGCAATCGTTTCCACAGCCACAGGAACGGCATGGGGATCCACGGCGACAGCGGGTGTTGCACTAATTGGTGTAGCGGAACAAATGGGGATTCCGTTGGGTATGGCTGCCGGCGCAATTATTGCAGGCGGTGTATTCGGTGACAAAATGTCTCCGTTGTCAGATACAACCAATCTGGCACCACTGGTGAGCGGCGCGGAACTGTTTGAGCATATCAGGCATATGTTTTATACAACCTTTCCGGTTGCGGCGATCGGTCTTGTGGTATATTTCATAGCCGGAAGGCAATTCAGCGGGGTGGAAGTGGGCCAAAGTGAAAATATTCGACTGTTAATGGCGAACTTGGATGCCTTGTACAACTGGAACATTTTGCTATTGTTGCCGATTGTCATTATCGTTGTCGGGTCCATTATGAAAAAGCCGACGGTTCCATTGATGCTATTGTCTTCGGCTGTAGCAATCGCTTTGGGATCGATCATTCATGGATTTGATTTTAGTGATGGAATGGTGGCCGTTGTATCTGGCTTTAATGTCAATATGGCGGCAGCAAAAGGGGTGGATCCGGATACGATTATTGCTCCGGTCATGAAGCTGGCCAATCGAGGTGGAATTCGTTCCATGATGAATATTGTGATAATCATTTTTTGTGGGTATTCTTTTGCCGGAATTATCGAGAAGATCGGATGTTTGGAGGCGCTTATGAGTCCTCTAAACGGCAAGATCAAAAAAGTATGGCAGCTGATTGGGGTCACGATTCTTGCAACTCTTGTCATGGTCTTTACCGCCGGTGTTGCTTCTGTGGCATTTATTATGATTGGAACCTTACTTAAAGACACCTATAAGGAGATGGGGTTGGAAGCGAAAAATCTTTCAAGAACTTTGGAAGATTCAGGAACCATGTGGCTTCCCTTTGTGCCATGGGGCGCATCAGCGATCTTCTATATGGAAGTGTTGGGTGTTCATGTAGGTCAGTATGGTATTTGGGCAATTTCTTGTTATCTGGGAATCTTTATGTCCATGTTCTGTGCATTTACAGGATTTGGCATAGCGAGAATCCAGCCGGTTTCTTCATTGAAAGAAGAAGTGAAATCGGTTAGCTAGGTTAAATAAAAAGAAGACGTTTCTTCTCACCCGATGGGTGGGAAGGAATAAAAAAAGAATTCTACTATACAAAAAATGGGTTGTGGTTTATACTGCAGGCGAGCGGACTTTTTGGCAAGGGAGAATTCAGAGAAAGAATGAGGGTATTCGTGAAATGAAGGGAATAATAGCGGTAGGATTGGCATCCATTGCTTATGGAATTATGCCGGTTTTTACAAAGGATTTGATTTTGCAGGGCATGCCGACGGTATCAGTGGTGTTTTACCGATTTCTACTGGCGCATCTTGCAATCGGCATTTATTTGCTGGCAAGTAAAAAAGGATTGCGTGTAACAAAGCGGCAATTGAGGGATCTTGTTGTTTTGGGTGTGGCTGGATTTGGTTTGACGGCCTTTTTTCTGGCTAGTTCCTATGAAACCTTACCGGTAGGCTTGGCTACCATGTTTCATTTCACCTATCCGATTTTTGTTGTTTTGTTGATGATAGGCGTTTTTCATGAAAAAGCTTCCGGGATGAAGTGGCTTGCTGTGATCTCGGCGGTGATTGGATTGGTACTTTTGATGGACTTGAGCGGCGGATTATCTGTTAAAGGGATTACCTGGGCGGTATTGTCTGGGATTACTTACGCGGTCTATGTAATCGGCAATCGGGAAACGAGCTTGCGGGAGTTGCCGGCCCCTCAGATTCTCTTTTATGTTACTTTGGTATCAGTGGTTTTCTTTGGATTACAGGCGATTTGGAAGGGACAGTTGGTAGTTCCTTCGAATGTACGGGCATGGGGCGATCTGCTCTTTATCTCGCAGGTGTCAACAGTCTTTGCGCTTTTGCTGTTGACCTATGGAATCAAAACCATTGGTGCGACGAAGGCATCTATGATCAACATGCTGGAGCCCGTTGTGGGGATGGTTTCCGGGATGGTTGTCTATGGAGAACGGTTGGATTTTCGCTCAGGATTGGGCTGCATGGCAATCTTTTTGGCGGTTGTCTGCATTGCTTTCGATGGTGCGGCTGAGAAAAAGCAGGTTTTAAAAATGAAAAAATCAATGGGATAGTGTTACTTCGGTAACACTTCTTTCTTTTTTCTTTTCTTATACTAAGGGTATTCATAGGATAAGGAGGACGAATGATGATAGAGCAAATTTTTAAATATTCAACGGGAAATGAAAAAGCGGTTGAAAAGTTGATTCAAGATGATAATGTTCATTATATTCATATGTTATTCAATAAAGGGGAAGGGTTGCCGGAGCATTTTTCCAATTCTATGGTGTATATGACCGTGGTGAAGGGTCGATTGACGATTCAGCTTGGCGAACAGGAACCGCATCCTTATGAGGCGGGAACCGTATTGAAGATTCCGTATCAAACAAAGATGAATGTAGGAAACAAGGACGATGACTTATTGGAATTGATTGTCGTAAAGGCGCCGGCACCGGGAACTTTTTAATCAGCGGAGAGTGCGAAGGAAGAACAAAAAGAATGTAAAAAGGATGCATGCCAATTGGCATGCATCCTTTTTACATTTTATAGAGCAGCCAGCGGCATTCTCGAATCAAGTATTTGAGCTCGTAAAGCTGCAGGGCATGCCGACGGTATCCGTGGTGTTTTACCGGTTTTTATTGGCGAACATTGCAGCGGGAATTTATCTAGGAGGTAGCAAAAAAGGATTTGCGGTGACGAAACGACAATCGCAGGAATTGGAAAAGACGAAGAAAATGATTCGGCAAAAAACATTTTAGTTGCTGAAGTTGTTCGAAATCTGATATTCTTAGAGTAATAAAAAAGTAGGGTGAGATGATGTCAAAAATGTTAAAGGTACGATATATTGCTATTGCAACAGATATTGCGAGCAAAATTGTGTCGGGAGAATATCAGGAAAAAGAGAAAATTCGCGGACGCTCTACATTGGCGAGCCAGTATGGCGTGTCTACGGAAACGATCCGGCGGGCTTTGCGCCTTCTGGAAGAAATGAAAGTGATTGAAGTGTCTTCAGGCTGGGGGATTGTGATCCACAGCAAGGCGAATGCATTAGCCTTTGTTGAAAAATTCCGGGAGAGGGAATCAATTCGCATGTTGTTGCAGGAAATGCGCAAGCTGGATGAAACCCGCCGGAATTTGGATGTCAGACAGAAGGAATTGGTCGCCAGGTTGGTCGATTATGCGGAGCGCTATCGATCGATTCAAGTGGTGCAGCCTTATGAAATTGAAATTTCTCAGGGTTCTCATTTTATTGGTCAAACAATTAGCGCCCTTCGAATTTGGCAGAAAACCGGTGTGACGGTGGCGGCGGTCAGCACCCGCGGGCAAATGATTTTGTCGCCGGGTCCGAATTATAATTTTTGCGAAGAGGATATTATTTTTGCCGTTGGAAGCCGAGAGGCGGAAGAAAAATTAGTTGAATATATAAAATAAAAACAACTTATTTTATAGGTTGTTTTTTTGTTTTACTAATAAACGGAGTTCTTAATATCTTTGACAAAAAAACAACTTGTGTGATAAGCTTAAGTTGTTGTTGAAAAACGGAGGTGCACATGATTGAATTAAAAAACGTCGTGAAAACCTATGATCAAAAGACGATTGTAGTGGATCGACTGAATTTGAAGATTGAAAAAGGGCAGATTATTGTCCTGATTGGTGAGAGTGGTTGTGGGAAAACGACAAGTATGAAGATGATCAACCGGCTTATCCCTATGAGCGACGGAGAAATTTTGTTTGATGGGAAATCCATTATGGACTATAGTCCGGTGGAGTTGCGAAGAAAAATTGGGTACGTGATTCAGAAGGTTGGTTTGCTCCCACATATTACCATCGGGGAAAATATTGAGCTGGTACCCAAGCTGTTGAATTGGGACAAAAAGAAGCGTCGGTTGCGCGCATTGGAATTACTGGAATTGGTGGATTTGGATAAATCCTATTATCACCGTTACGCTCATGAATTGTCCGGGGGGCAGCAACAGCGAATTGGCGTTGCCCGGGCCTTGGCGACCAATCCGGATGTGATTCTGATGGATGAGCCGTTTTCTGCGTTGGATCCAATGACGCGGGAACAATTGCAGCGGGAGTTGCTGAAATTGCAGGATGAGTTGGGCAAGACCATTGTGTTCGTTACCCATGATATGGATGAGGCTTTAAAGATTGGCGATAAAATTGCCGTCATGAAAGATGGCAAAATTCTGCAATTTGATACACCGGAGCGAATTTTAAAACATCCGGTTAACGATTATGTAGAAAACTTCGTGGGCAAAGACCGTTTGTGGAAATTGCCTGAGATGATGTATGCCAAAGACATTATGAATCGAAAAGTGGAAGTCATCGGCGCGCGTCGTCGCGGCTTGCAGGCTTTTGAAATTATGAAATCGCGTGGAATTAGACGGGCGATTGTCGTGGAAAAAGAAGGGAAACAGCAGCAGGTACCATTGGGCTGGATTCATATCAACCAATTGCGTGGCCAGAAAGCGGAAGAAAAAATCTTGCGAGATTTGGTGAAGGTAGAGATTCAGGCCGTACATGAAACAGAGAATCTTCCCAATGTGTTGGCTTTGATGAAGGAAACGGAAGCCAATCGTTTGGTGGTTGTCGATGATGAGGAGAAGATGGTAGGTGTTGTAACGCAGTCCAGTGTTTTGGATGTATTGGCAGACCTCGTTTCTGAATATGAAGAAGAGGGGGATGAGGACTGATGGAGTTGATTCGATTTATGGTGGCGCATGCCGAAGATATTTTCGGTGCGTTGATCCAGCATATGAAAATTACGGGAATTGCTGTAGCATTTGCTATTTTGATTGGGGTTCCCATTGGGATTTGGATTTCAAAGAAACAAAATATTGCCGGTTTTGTGTTGGGAGTCGCCAATATTATGCAGACGATTCCAAGTCTGGCGTTGTTCGGTTTGATTATTCCGATTATGGGAATTGGATTCAAGCCTTCGGTATTTGTCTTGTTGCTGTATGCATTAATGCCAATTATTAAAAACACCTATATCGGCATTACAACGGTAGATGCAGCCGTGATTGAGGCGGGCCGTGGAATGGGCATGACAAGGATGCAGATTTTGAAAATGATCGAAGTGCCATTATCGCTTCCCATGATTATGGGAGGAATTCGGATTTCGACCGTTATCAATATTGGTACAGCGACGATTGCGGCTTTGATTGGCGCCGGTGGTCTTGGTGATTTCATTTTCCGAGGAATTTCAATGGCAGACAATATGATGATTCTTACAGGTGCAATTCCAACTGCGTTGCTGGCGTTGGTTATGGACGCGCTATTAAATTTTGTTGAAGTGAAACTTACACCAAAGGGTTTGAAGGGGGAAGAATAAATGAAAAAAAGAATAGTAATGATTGTATTTTTAGCGGTGGCGTTGGTCTTGTCAGGTTGCTCCGGTGGAACGGATGCGGATGCTAAAGTGATCAAGGTGGGAACTAAAAACTATACGGAAGCTCGAATCTTAGGACAAATCTTTGCGCAATTAATTGAAGCGAATACGGACTATACGACTGAACTTACAGAATTTGGTGGTACGAGCATTGTTTTCGAGGCTTTGAAGGCGCGAGAAGTCGATGTTTATCCAGAATATACAGGGACGGCCTACGGGGCGATTCTTGCTCAAAACGAATTAAAGGATCCGCAAGCGGTATATGACTATGTCGTAAAGGAATACAAAGAGCAATTTGATGTCGAATGGTTGCCGGATTTGGGATACAACAATACCTATACATTCTCAATTCGAAGAGAAGTTGCCGAGCAGTATAATATAAAAACGGTTTCGGAGATGATTGAGGTTGCTGATGAATTGCGATTTACGGCAACCGTTGAATTCTTGGCTCGGGAGGATGGACTTCCAGGCATCAAAAAACACTATAAAGATTTTAAATTCAAAGAAGAACTGGGTATTGATCCCGGGCTTCGCTATGAAACGATAAAATCAGGACAAACGGATATTATTGATGCATTTTCGACGGATGGAAAAATTCTTGAATATGATTTGGTGATTATGGAAGACGATAAAAACTTCTTCCCGCCATATTATGTGGCACCAATTATGAATGGAGAAAGTTATCTGGAGTATCCGGAAGTGGTAGCGGAATTGCAAAAGTTGGATCAGATCATGGACGAGGCAGCCATGCAGCAATTGAATTATAATGTTGATGTGGAGAAGACTCCGATTGAAGACGTTGCCCATGAGTTCTTGGTAAATGCGGGACTGATTACGGAATAAGAAAAGAAAGTGTTACTTCGGTAACACTTTTTTCTTTTGTTTTTTTATATACTTCAGGGATTCAAAGAATGAGGAAGAAAAGATGACGAACAGGAACGGTGTTGAAAATTCCGGTTCAGACCAAGATGAATGTGGGCAACAAGGATGATGCCTTGTTGGAATTGATTGTAGTGAAAGCGCCTGCACCGGGAACTTTTTAATCGGCGAAGCGTGCAAAGTGAGAAAAGAATAACGGATAAACAGGGATGCATGCCGATGGGCATGCATCCCTGTTTACATTTTATAGAGCAGCCAGCGGCATTCTCGAATCAGGTATTTGAGCTCGTAGAGCTGCAGGTGGCCGTTCACTTCGCTTTCGCATCGAAAAACAAAGGAGTCGATGCCGGCAAGGCGTTCCTTTCGCACTTCTTGGACGCGGTGGACTTGCACAACTTTATAGGATTCATCGGGTTGCTGGATTCGGAAACGAAGCGGTCGCGGTTGGTTCTTTGTGGGGAACCAAGCGATCATTTCGATGGGCTTGGAAACAATGCGCATGGCTTCCTCCTTTCTATAAGAGACTGGTCATAATCGGATAATCATCGTTTTCGGCGACACCGCCCTGAATGGATTTGATTCCGCTGTGGGGAAAACAGCCGCGAATTAGAATTTTTTCTCCGTACCGTTTTCGGATTCTGTCCATGGTTGCATCAAGGGTGGCGTCCTTTTCGCGATCGTAGGTATCGAAAAGAGATTCCACCACCTCATAGAGGGCGCGGGTGGACTGACAGGGGTGAGGTAGCCGGCGCTGATGACTGACTCGCTCCAATTGAAAACTCTTGATGGAGATGGCCACCACCTGCCCGAGAGCCTTTTTCCTTCGCATGCGGATGGCTACCTTTTCGGTGAGGGACAGAAGCACCAAGAGCGCTTCTTTGCGGTCCGTCACATCGAAGGAAATGGTGGTGCTGTTCCCCACGCCCTTTTGCGCGGGGAAATTGGATTCGCGGACGAAACTGTCGTCGATGCCGTTGGCGTATTGCCAAAGGAGGGTGCCGTAGCTTTTGAAGTGAAGCCGCAGGAAGGCTGGCTCGCTATTTGCCAATGCCCCGATGGTTTGAATATTGAGGCGCTTGAGTTTTTTTCTTGTGGCGCGGCCCACCATAAAGAGATCGCCTACAGGCAGGGGCCACATTTTTTCCGCGACCTCGGCGGGAAACAGGGTATGGACCTGATCGGGTTTTTGCAGTTCGCCGCCCATTTTAGCCAATAACTTATTGGAGGAGATTCCAATGTTGACGGTGAACCCTAATTCCTCCTTGATGCGGTTGCGGATGGTGTGAGCCGTTTCCTCAGGGTCTCCGAATAGGCGCTGAGACGCCGTATAGTCCAAAAAGCATTCATCCACGGAGTAGCGTTGCACGTGAGGTGAATATTCCAGCAGCAACTCGTACATGGCTTCACTGCATTGAGCAAATAATTGATAGTTAGGCGGGATCACCAGGAGGCTGGGGCACTTGAGTCGGGCTTCCATCAGGGATTCGCCCGTAATGATCCCCTGTTTTTTAGCGGGGAGGGATTTGGCCAGTACAATGCCGTGGCGTTTGGCCTGATCGCCGCCGATAATGGAAGGAAGGGTGCGCAGGTCGCGGGCGCTTCCGTTTTCGAGTTCATAAGCCGCTTGCCAGCTGAGGTAAGCGGAGTTTACATCAATATGAAAGATAATCATGGGTTCACCTTCTCTTTTCAGCTTTAGAGTAACGCGAACATACGTTCTAGTCAAGTTTTGAATCCGAACGTGTTGTAAAGTGTAAAGGTAAGTTCCAGCTTGTGAGAGTGAGGTAAGCGGGTGATGATTGTAATTTTACGCGACTGTTTCCGGATCACCTGCAAAAAAGTGCAAAGTTTGGAAAATCAGTCTAAAGATTCTTTTCTCCTTGGACGCTATAATCGATAGTGATTGTGAAAACTATAACAACGGAGGAAAAATATGAAACGATTTTTAGCAATGATGCTTGCTGTTTTGATGGTGTTTTCGCTAGCGGGATGCACAGGCGCATCGACGGCGACAGAAGAACCAGCAACGGAAGTCACAGGTGTTAGCGGCACTTTTGAAGGAGCTGGCGAAGGAAAAGACGGCGCGATTCGAGTGAATGTAACTTTGGAAAAAAATGTGATTACAGGGATTGAGATTCTGGAAAGTCATGAGACAGAAGGACTTTCAGAAGCTCCCATGCAAGAAGTCATCGATCAAGTTTTGACGAAGAACAGCTTAAGCATCGATGAAGTGAGCGGTGCCTCTTATTCGACAAATGGTCTATTGGAAGCCATTGAGAGCGCTTTGGGCGCGGCGGGTGTGACGGTAGCGGATTTGGTTGCGGTTGCGGCAGCGGCTTCGGATCAAACTCCTTTGGAGTATCGTGTTGATGTGGTCGTTGTGGGTGCTGGCGGTGCCGGTATGACAGCGGCGATTACGGCGACAGAGGCCGGCGCGGATGTAATCGTGCTGGAAAAAATGAGCTTTGTAGGCGGCAACACATTGGTGTCGGGCGGAGAATTGAATGTACCGGGCAGCTGGGTTCAGGAAAATAAAGGCGTTCAAGATTCGATTGAGCAATATACAGCCGACACCTTAAAGGGCGGAGACAATCAAGCGAATCCGGAATTGGTCGCTGTATTGGCGGAAAATGCTTTGTCGGGCGCCGAGTGGTTGCGTGATGAAATCAAGGTGAATTATCAGCCGGATTATTTGATGCAGTTTGGCGGTCATTCCGTACCGCGCGCCATCTTCCCTGAAGGCGGATCTGGATATGAAATGATCAGTAAGCTGAAGGCAAAGGCGGATGGAATGGAAATTCCTTTCCATATGAATACGCGGGCGACAACGCTTTTGACGGATGAGAACGACCGAGTGATTGGCGTGGAAGCGACAAAGGGTGATCAAACCGTGACCTTCTTTGCCGAGAATGGTGTCGTATTGGCAACCGGCGGATTCGGTGCCAATGTGGAAATGCGTATGGCGTATAATGCTGAATATGATGAGCGATACAACTCAACAGATCAGGAAGGAACAACAGGCGATGGTATTGCCATGGCGGAGAAAATTGGAGCCGCTTTGGTTGACATGGAATTCATTCAGACTTACCCGGCCTGCAGCGTGAAAACAGGAATCCTTTCGTACGTAGCGGATACGCGATTTGACGGAGCGCTTTTGTTCAATAAAGAAGGTGATCGTTTTGTCGGAGAGTTGGATCGTCGCGATGTGATTTCGAAAGGAATCCTGGCGCAAACGGACAGCATTGGCTACCTGGTATGGGACAATCAAGTCACGGAAGCCAGCCATATGGATCACTTCCAAAAAGAGTACGACGAATTGGTGAAAAACGGTGAATTGTTCAAAGCGGACAGCGTGGAAGAATTGGCCAATCACTTTGGTTTAAATCTTGAGAAGATGCAAGCGGTGTTGGATCAATACAATGAAGATATGAAAACAACGGGTGAGGATTCTGTTTGGAATCGCCGTGGTTTGAAATTCTCGATTGAAGAAGCGCCGTTCTATATTCAAAAAGTAGCACCTTCTGTTCACCATACCATGGGTGGGGTTGTGATCAATACACAAGCTCAGGTGATGACGGCAGAAGGACAAGTCGTTGAAGGTTTGTATGCGGCCGGAGAAGTGACAGGCGGCATTCACGGCAAGAACCGACTGGGTGGAAATGCCATCACGGATTTGACGGTATTTGGTCGAATCGCTGGTGAAGAGGTAGTCAAATAGAGAATTCGAGGTTGCGCAACTGCGCAACCTTTTCTTTTTGTAAAAATCCTGTATAATGGCAGAGGAAGAAAAACAGGAGGCTGGCATGGGCTCTTTACGAAATCGAATTGTATGGATTGTGGTGGTTGCCTTAGGCATCATCTTAACAAGCTTTCTTGCCGTGACGCGGCAAGAAGTCAATCAACAGAATATGGAAATGACGAGAAATCTGACGGAACAAATTATTGAAGCGAAGTCGGCGCAGATCAGCGGATGGATGGACCAGCGAATTGCAGAGGTTCAGGTGCTGACAGAGAGCGAATTGCTTCGTCCATGGATATGACAAGAATCAAGCCCTATATGCGTGCCTTTGACGCGCAGCACGATGATGCCTTTGAATCCTTTGGCATTTGCGATGAAGAGGGCATGATGTGGATCTCCGATGATACGGTGATTGACATTCGCGATCGGGAATATTTTCAACGGATTCAAGAGACCGGGGCTGATTTTGTGATCAGCGATCCGATTATTTCAAAATCCAATGAAGAACCCATAGTAATCATTCACCATCGCATATTTGGCGTGGAGGATAAAACATCGGGGTATGTGAACGCGGCAATCCGATTGTCCAAACTCTCGGAATTGGCCAGTGAAGTGGTTGTGGAGGATGGACAAGGCTGGCTGGTGGACGGCAGCGATCATATTTTCACCCCGACCCAAGCGGGATACGAGGTGACGGAATTGGAAGCCTTTCAAACGTTGGGTGCCGCTGCTGTCAGAGATCAACAGGGGTATCGAGTCGAAGGGCAAAATGGTCAGGAAGGGCGCTTGTTTTTGGCTCCATTGAAGAGCGTGCCGGGCTGGCAGATGGGCATTGTGATTTCAGAGGAAGCCATGGCCGCGCCAACGCAGAAACTGATCACATCGTTAATGGGTCTTGGAGGCGGAATTTTGTTGATTGCGGTTTTTTTGGTTGGCGTTATTATCAGTGGGATCTTTCGACCCATGAATCGGTTGACGGCATTGATTGAACAAGCGGGAGCGGGGGACCTTTCCGTTCGCTTTGAAGAGAAAAGAAGGGATGAAATTGGGCGGCTGGGAGAGCGGTTCAATTGGCTTTTGGGCCAGATACAGGATTTGATCGGGCAAGTCAAAGAGAAGGAAAAGGAAAAGCAAAGGGCGGAAATGACAGCGTTGCAAGCGCAGATTCAGCCTCATTTTCTATATAATACCTTGGATACGATTCAATGGAAGGCTTTGGAGCATGGCGCCGATGAAGCGGCCGATATGATTCAGGCATTGTCGAAATTCTTTCGATACTCCTTGAATCAAGGCAAAGAATGGACGAGTTTGGAAAATGAAGTTCAGCAGATTCGAAACTATCTATTTATTCAAAAGATCCGCTATGAGGAGCGTTTGCAGTTTGAGATTGATTGCCGTGCAGATATGCAATGGGAGATTCCAAAATTAATTCTGCAGCCTTTGGTGGAAAATGCGATTTATCATGGTATCAAACCCAAAGCAAAAGGCGGTTCGATTCGCATTGAGATTTATGAGGAAGCGAGGCGGCTGGAGATTGCGATTTGCGACACGGGGATTGGCATGGAGCCGATGGCGCTTCGGAAATTGCGGGAGAGTGTAGCGGGTGACGGCGAATCGCTGGGTGTTGGCATGAAGAATGTGCAACGGAGGCTGCAATTGGTTTATGGAAAGGCTTATGGCATTACACGGATCCTTTCGGGAAGCGGAGGGACGCGGATTGAGCTGCGGATCCCGAAACGGGGAGGACAAGGATGAAAATTTTGATTGCAGATGACGAGCGCACCATTCGAAATGGTTTGGCGGGATTGATCCGAAACTGGTTTCCGAGCTGGGAGATTGTTGGGTTGGCGGAAAATGGGAAGCAGGCCTTGCGGATTGCCACCCAAGAGAAACCGCAGATTGTTCTCGTTGATATTAATATGCCGGAGATGAATGGATTGGAGATGATTGAAAAGCTGCGATCCATTATGCCGCGTATCCAAGTTGTGATTTTATCGGGCTATGATCAATTTTCTTATGCGCAACAGGGAATTCGCTTGGGTGTGTTGGATTATTTGCTGAAACCGGTTGATCGCGAACAACTATTTATGGTCTTGCGGGAAGCGGGGGAAAGGATCGCCAAAGAAACCGTTGAACGGGTGGAGGAAATGGCTGACGAGTTGAGTCTTGCACGGCAAGCCCGGGTGTTGTTGGAGGGCCGTTTTACGGACCCAGAGACGACCCTCAATGGAATTGCGGGCGCTTTGCATGTGAGTGCTTCTTCCTTAACTAGAAGCATGCAGAAAGAATTTGGCATGAGTTTTGGGGAATATATCACCGCGCTTCGGATTGGAAAAGCCTGTTGTCTTTTGTCGAATACGGAGCAAAAAATGTATGAGATTGCCGAAAATTGCGGATATGGCAGTCAACATTATTTTAGCCGGGTATTTCGAAAGCAACGAGGAGAAACCCCTCAGACATATAGAAAGACAAATCGGAAAAAAGGGTGATAAACAGCACTCTTTTTTTGTGGCGAAGTTGTTTCGAAAATGAGATGAACTCATGTCAAATTAGTGAAAGCTGTTGCAATTCGGTAATAAATCCCTTATAATTTTATTGTTACTGCTTAAAAATAGTCGTAAAAGAATTTTAGTTTCGGTGATATCTGATTATTTTTAAACATATTTTGAATCGGAGATGATGCGGTTGAGAAGAATAGAAAAAAGAAATATGTTTTTCTATCTATCGGGGAAACTTGTTTCTCTGTTGGGTACAAAAATGTTCAGCTTCGCAATGGGCTTGTACATCTTGCGCATCACGGGTTCTGGAATGAGCTTTGCCTTTTCCTTGTTTTTAAGCATGGTTCCGAGTTTGATTTTTGGGCCGATTGCCGGTTCTTTTGCCGATCGATTTGACCGCAAAAAAATTGTCATCTGGATGGATGCTTTGAGCGGTGTCGTGATGTTGACTACGCTTTGGTTTGCAAATACGCAAGGCTTGAGTGTGCTCCTTATTTACATTGCCATTGTCTTGTTGAATGCTTTGAATATTTTCTTTGATGTTACTTTTGAGGCCTCGTTGCCGAATTTGGTGGAACGAAATAATCTTGGATCCATGCAAGCCTACAGTCATTCTATTCGTAATTTGACGGATATATTGGGACCGGTTTTAGGCGGAGTTGTTTATTCTTGGGTGGACCCAAAAAGTTTTATGCTGATTAATGGGATTACATTTTTGTTATCTGCGGCCACAGAAACCTTTATTTCTTTTGAATTCAATCGGGATGAGACCATAAACGAGAATCGAATGCCATTGAGCGTATCCTCTATTTTCAACGACCTGAAAGAGGGATACGAATACTTCTCCGAGAAGAAGGAAATCTTGAGCTTGTATAAGCACGTGATGCTCTATAATTTCTTTTTTACTGTATGGGATGTGTTGATGCCTTTGATTCTGGTAGCAACCTTGCGAGTGACCGATCATTCGTATGGACTGGTGCAGGGAAGTTTCTTTGCGGGAGCTTTGATCTTCAGCTTGATTGGCGCAAAAAAGATGGGTGCCTTTCAGATTCGTCGATTTACCGGTCAGATGGTCTTGATTGCCAGCATGATCTTGCTGTATGCATTGCCTGTGTTGCCGCATCCGCTGCCTTTTTTTGTGGATCAAGTCGTGCCGATCTATATTGTGTTGGGATTTGTTGTCGGCGGCGTATTGATGATGATCAATATTCCAATGATGGTAATGATTCAAATGGGAACCGAAGATCGCTATCGGGGACGCGTGATGGGATTTTGCGCGACGATTTCAAGGGTAATTAGTCCATTGGGGCTTTTAATTCATGGGATTTTATCGGATCGGGTACCGGCTTATGTCTTGATGATTTATGGCGGAGTGGCGATGTTGATTGTTGCAATGCTGTTTTATAGGGACTCGATTACTCAAAATTACTATCAGCCGATTCCACAAGAGCAAGAAGCAAAGACCTCATAGAGGTCTTTTTTTTATAGTTTAAGGTAGAAATTCATCTAACTTAAATAATTTCGAAATTCACTTGACATGATCAAAAACGATGATATACTGAGTTTGTTAGATTTAATTCTAACAAATAAAAAGTTAGATGGGAGAAAACCATGAACCAAGATCAAAGAATGGAAAGAAGAAATTTGGGTCTATTCTTATCAGGCAAATTCGTTTCCCTTTTGGGATCACAGATGTATGGATTTGCAATGGGGCTTTACATATTACAGTTAACAGGATCCGGGATGAGTTTTGCAATTAATATCCTGCTTTCTACGATTCCAGCGATCATCTTTTCTCCTCTTGCAGGATCGCTTGCTGATCGGAAAAACCGGAAAAAAATTGTGGTTGGCACTGATCTTCTAAGCGGTGTGATTATGTTGATCGTCTTTGCGGTTACCATGAATGTGGGATTAAAAGTGAGCCTGGTTTATCTTTCTACCTTCCTTTTGCGCAGTGTCAGTGTTTTTTTCAATGTTACCTTTGATGCGGCAATGCCCAATCTGGTTCGAGAGGAAAAAATCGGTCAGATTCAATCGCTTTCTCAAGCCGCGACGCAGGGAACCAGCATATTAGGACCAATTTTTGGCGCGGTTTTATATGCGATGATCTCACCGCAACTCTTCTTGTTGGCGAATGGAATCTCTTTTGTTTGTTCGGGAATTTCAGAAATGTTTATTGATTTTTACTGGCGCGTTGCCCCGGCAAAACCAAAGGAAGAGGAGGAACACGGATATTTTGCTTCCATCAAGGAAGGCTATGGATATATGGCGAAGAACCCTATGATGAAGGCAATGATTCGAAATATTATCGGAATTAATTTTTTCTTTACGGTGATCGGGATTATGATTCCAGTTGTTCTGGTACGGGATTTGCAGCTTTCAAGCCGGCAATTTGGCATTACAGAAGCCTTGTTCTCCATTGGTGCCTTGATCTGGTCGATTAAAATGAGCCGGCAAGAGGATGCGGACGTGACTCTCCTTGGGTATTCGAAAAAATTGATTTGGCTGCCGCTTTTGACACTGGCCATGGGATTTGCCGTCATTCCGGGCATTGAAATTCTAAATGTGATTCCGCCGGTTGTATACTATGGGATTCTTGCCTTCTCCATGGGGGCGAGTATTATGGCGATCAACATTCCAATGATGGTATATATTCAAAAGAATACGGAAGATGAAAATCGCGGTCGCGTCATGGGATTTTTAAATATGATTGCGATGTTGATTTCTCCATTGGGTTTCTTGCTTCACGGATATTTGTCGGATGTGCTTCCAAGCTATATACTATTCTTATATGCAGGTGTCGCGACCCTCGCTTTGGTGGGCGATCTGTATCGATCCGGTATACGACTTGAAAGGAGAACGGTGACTTATGAACCAAAAATTGAAACTGAAATCTAGTCTCGTTATTGAATATCTATACTTACTTACACGCATCAGTAACAAAGATCTCTTTCAGAATCATCCGATTATCCAGCATTATCGACAGGATTCCGAGGTGAAAGAAACCATTGAAGAAATACGAAAAGAGATCAGTCCTTTTTTAAAGAGGGACCTCGATTATTTTGTGTTGAACTTTACGGGAACGGTGTCGATTCCATTGATCTTGTCCCTGGAGAAGGGATACGATTCACCGGTTGAAATGATCGATGCCATTGAAGCAATGGATGCAGAAGCGTGGCTACAATACTATTTCACCCTGAATGATCAACAAACGGTTATGGCAAACTGCACGGATCAGGAGATTCGAACCATTATAGAGGAACAAATTAAGCCCAGTTGGGATCTTCCCAATCGGGACGAAGAGATAGTGATTGAGTTACGGAAATACGCGGAGGAGTCGAAGGGGCAGATTGTTCAACTTTATCGCAATTTTTATCAAAAGCATTTTCAAAAAAGAGAAGCAATGCTGCAGGATAAATTAAAGCAAATTGTAGAAATCCATCAGCAGTTTTTAGAGGAGCACCCCAAGGAATTTATGGAAGAGATTCTTTGGATGAAGGAAGAGGATTATGATCAAAGCGAGGATATTCAATTCACGGTGACTTGGATTGGAGAACTCTCTCATAGTGTCAGTATTGATGAGAATAAAATTATGGGGATCTATGGATTCGGATATCTGCAACGCTTCGATAAAGCGTTTATAAAGATGCAAACGATGAAGTTGTTTAAGGTTCTGTCCGATGAACGCCGCTTGGAAATCCTGCGTATGGTCGGAAAGAAGCCGCGCTATGCTACGGAATTGGCGAGAGAATTGGGATTGACGAAGGCGACGATCAGTTATCATATGAATCTCATTATTGAGCAGGGATTGGTGACGATTCGGGTGGAACAAAATCGAGTATATTATCATCTGAATATGGAACGATTGGGCAAGCAATTGGCGGATGTGGTCAAGGACTTAACGGGAGAGGAATAGTCGATGATCATGGGCGGATTCAGCTTTTGATATTGCCTGCAACCATTGCCGTGATGGGATTGTTTGTTTGGGAGAAAAGAAAGAAACTGAAACAAGAAAACCACTTGTTCCTGGGATGAATAAATTCCCGGAATAAGTGGTTTTTGTATCTTTTTAGTCGATTGCCGCAAGAAAGTCATCGATCGCTTTTTGCGGGGTTGCCCAAGAGGTAACGAGGCGGATAGCAACTTGATCGCCGACGGGTTCCCATTCATAAAAGGTGAAATCTTTTTCCAACTTTTGAATTTGTTCCTTAGTCAAAATTGGGAAAACCTGATTGGTCGGAGAATCGACCAAGAAGGTCATGCCCTTGCTTCGCAAGCCGTGTGTCAATTGATCGGCCATTTTTTTTGCATGTCGAGCCAAATCGAAATACAGATCATCCGTAAAGAGTGTCTCGAACTGAATTCCCATAATTCGGCCCTTGGCCATCAATGCGCCGCGTTGTTTGATCAAATATCGAAAATCCTCTTTGAGGGATTTATTGCGAATGATAATGGCTTCTCCCACAAGGGCGCCATTCTTTGTGGCTCCAATGGTAAAGGCGTCTGCGACTTCGCAATGAAGGGGAAGATCGATTTCCGCTTCGTTCACAACGATGGCGGCACCGATTCGAGCGCCGTCGATATACAATAGGAGATTGTTTCGGTCACAGGTTTGACGAATGTCCAACAATTCATTTCTGGTATAAAGCGTGCCCACCTCTGTGGAATTGGAGATATACACGAGTCGCGGTTTGACGGAATGTTCATCCTTGTGCCAATCGACAACCTCTTGAATTTGTGCGGGTCGGATCTTTCCGTCTCCGGATGGAACGGTGATGATCTTGTGTCCAGTCGCTTCAATGGCGCCGGTTTCGTGGGTGGCGATATGTCCGGATTCAACGGCGATGCAAGCCTCGTGGGGGCGCATAAAGGAGCCGAGGGCTGTCAGGTTGGCCTGGGTTCCCCCGGGTATCAGATGGACGTCGACATCTTGGTTCTCAACGGCTACCCGAATCTTCTCAACGGCGTTTAGGGTATGCGTATCATAGCCATAGCCGGGTTCTTGTTCCAGGTTGGATTGGATCAACGCCTGAAGAATGCTTTCGTGGGCGCCTTCGCTATAATCGTTGGTAAAGTAATACATTGAAATCCTCCTCGTACCTTTAATTATTTATGAGTATAGAGTTTTTTGGATAAAAATGCAAGAAAATGGACGGATTTGCTCTATGCATTTTGATTCAGAATCTCTTGTCTTCGGAAGCAAGAAAGCAAATGATCGTTGATGATGCCGACCGCTTGCAGATGGGCGTACATGATGGTTGGTCCCAAGAATTTGAAGCCTCTTTTCTTCAAGTCTTTGCTGATTTCTTCGGAAAGCGGGGTTTTGGCCGGAAGTTCTTCGACGGTTTCAAATGCATTGACAATGGGTTTTCCGTCAACAAATCCCCAGAGATAGGCATCGAAGGAGCCGAACTCCTCTTGGATTTGAAGAAAGAGCTTGGCGTTGTTGATGGAGGCTTTGATCTTTAATCGATTTCGGACAATACCGGAATTTTGCAACAGGATCGCCTGATCCTCTTCGGTGAAAGCGGCAACGGCTTTGGCGTCAAAACTTTTGTATGCGATTCGATAGTTTTCTCCTTTTTTTAAAATGGTGCTCCAGTTTAAGCCGGCCTGTGCGGCCTCCTTTTTCCTTTTATTATATCGGTACAAAAGTTTGGAAGCAACTTGCTAAAAAATTTTAAGGGTTATTGATTTATTTTAATACCTATGATACAAATAGAGTGGAGGGGGGGGATTGAATGGAATCGATTCATCCAATTTTACAAACCTATTTGCCTGTGGTTCAAGCCATAGGCGAGACCATGGGAAAGCAATGTGAAGTCGTTTTGCATCAATTGACGAGAGAAATTTCAACGGTGATTGCCATTGCCAATGGCGAGGTAACCGGTCGCCAAGTGGGCTCGCCAGCGACGGATCTATTGATCGAAATAGCAGAGTCCTTGGAATCCGGCGAAGTGAGAGACGAGATGTTGCTGAATTATCGAAGCGAAACCCCGGAAGGACGGATCTTGAAGTCCTCAACGGTGTTGATTCGAGACGGGGAACAGGTAATTGGAGCCCTTTGCATCAATCAGGACATTACAGACGATTTGGCGTACTTGGCAAAGCTGAAAGCATTGACGGACACTGAAGAGAAGAAGAAAGAAACCCATTTGCATGATGCGGAGTCTTTTATGGAGAGCATGATTGACCGCGCGATTGCCAAAAGCGAGAAGCCCTTGCCGTACTGGGAAAAGGAAGATCGCCTGCGGGTGGTGGCGGAGTTGGAGAAGCGCAATGTGTTTTCGATTCGCGGCGCCGTGAGTGTGCTGGCAGCCAAGATCAAGGTATCTAAGTTTTCCATTTATAACTATATAGAAGAAGTTCGAACAAACAAGGAGGAGTAAATCATGGCAAAAAAAATTATCGCAACAACAAACGCGCCGGGAGCGATTGGCCCTTATTCACAGGCAGTTCAAATTGGGAACTTGGTGTATACTTCAGGGCAATTGGGAATGAACACGGCCGGTGAGATGCCAGCAACAATTGAAGAGCAGACAAAAAAATCTTTGGAAAATGTGAAAGCCATCTTAACAGAAGCGGGCACAGATCTTTCAAAGGTTATTAAGACTTTGGTTTTCATCAAAAACATGGAAGACTTTGGCGCGATGAATGGAGTATATCAACAATTCTTCACAGAGAATTTCCCTGCAAGAAGCTGTGTGGAAGTTGCTCGTTTGCCAAAAGACGCGTTGGTAGAGATTGAAGTAATCGCGGAAGTATAAGAGCCTATTTATAACCGAATAAGAGATGATTTAAAAAAGGCTTGATTTTTCAAGCCTTTTTTTGTAAAATTACGGAAATTGAAAGGAGGAGAGAACATGTTGGAGCAATTGCATCAAATTCATGCTGGAGAGGTTGAAACTTTTTTGGCGCAAGCACCGGGATTTGCTTTGTTTATCATTGGAGACATTGAAAACTTTGGTTATGATTCATCATTTCAGACGATTTGGGGGGATCGAGACGATCATGGAGCTCTCCGGGGGGTCTTGCTCAGGTACTATACCAATTATGTGATCTATGCACCGGACACCTTTGACGCGGCGGCGATGGCTGCGAAGATTCAGGAAAATTCGAATTGGACGAATATCAATGGCTGGGCGGAAGCGATTCGACAAGTGATTCCCTATGTCGAGGAAGGCGACAGCAAAGAGATGTATTTTGCGGAATGCAAGGAACTGGAAACGGAGTATCCGATTCCGGATTCGGTGGTGGAAGCTGATTTTGACGATATCGACGGGATTCTCTCCTTGCGCAGCACGATCGAGGAATTCAGTCAGCCGAAGGACGGCGAAAAA
Organism: Eubacteriales bacterium; assembly: GCA_030625815.1. Classification (GTDB taxonomy): domain Bacteria; phylum Bacillota; class Clostridia; order Tissierellales; family GPF-1; genus GPF-1. The sequence goes on along the minus strand of DAOUQF010000013.1, from coordinate 45,136 downwards.
ATGATTCGCCATAAGATGGAAACCAAGACGGGACGCGATGTGATCTGTAAAATTGACGGTAAGGTGGTAGCGGGAGCTGCGACCACGGCTGAAAATTCCCAGTCTGCCATGGTGGTTGCGGTGTGTACGGATCCTAAGCACCGACAGCATGGCTATGCCTCCGCCTGTGTGACCAAGCTGGTGAAGGAATATGGAGAGATTGGCAAACAACTCTATTTGTTCTATGACAATCCGAAGGCGGGAAGGATTTACAATCGCATTGGATTCCATGAAATTGGAAAGTATATGATGATTCAACGATAAGAAACGGCCTTTGGCCGTTTTTTTAGGGTCTTATGTCCTAGACAGCCTAAACAGCTTTGGATATACTTAGAGAGCTGTTTAGGAGGATTTATGAGATTTGCATATATGACGGTATTTTTTATTCAATTTATTATGACCATGGAATTGGGGAGCGTGTACCCCATTGCACCCTATTTGGCGGAGCTTTTTGGAATTGAAGCATCTAAGATTATTTTGATTAATATAGGGTTTGCAGTCTTTGGGTTGGTTGCGCCGATTTTTGGCATGATGGCGGATCGGATTGGATCGCGAAAGGTGATTACAGGAAGCCTGGGAGTTTTGGCTTTCGGTATGGGTGTGACGGCTTTTTCACAATCCGCCCTTCAATTCTTTATAGGCCGCGCCATTATTGGAGCGGGATTTTTCAGCCTATCCGGATTGCTTGTAGGATATATGGGAGACTTGGTTCCCTATGAAAAACGGGGCCGTGCCCTTGGATTTATTCGATTTGCCTTTGCGATCGGGATTCTTTTGGCGCCGATATACGCGTCGTCATTGGTGGGGCATATCGGAATCAAGGGTTTGTATCTGCAATATATGGCGGGTACCTTAGTGGCCTTGGCATTGTCCTTGCGTTTGCCGAAGCCTGCGCATCACGAATTGAGCGGCAAGTTGAGCTGGCAAGAAATCAAGGCGATTCCGCAAGCGCCTGCGGCAAAGATATTTTTGCTCTTTCAATTTGTCTTGGCGATTCCAGCGGTTTTTGTCTATGGGTATTTGAGTATTTATTTGAATGAATTATCGGTGTCTCAAAGCCATATCGGATGGATCTATTTGGTTTCAGGTTCGGGAACGGCTGTCGGGGTTTTGCTCTCCATGTGGCGGGCGGATCGCTGGGGGAAAATGAATTTTGGTCGGATGGCTTTTTCTGTGATGGCGGTATCCATTTTCTTTGTGACGAAGGTGCCGGTTGCAGGCACAGCAATCCTCTTGTTTCTTTTTGCTTTCGGGTATGATGGGGGCTGGCCGGTGTTTCAAGCGTTGGCATCGGAAGTGATGGTGGAGAGGCGAGCCACTTTTATGACGGTGATGTATTTGACGGTTTCCGTTTCGAACATTGCGATGTATGCCATCGCGCCATGGATCTATGGGAAGTTTGGGTTTTTGGGGATCGGTTGGATCTCCAGTATCTCGGCCTTGATCTGTGTCGGTTTATTGTTTGTGATTCAAAGAAAATATGCGGAAAAGTTCTAGATCGACGAGAGTCGGTCTTTCTTTTTATGATAAAATAAGGTTATATGTGGAGGAGGAGTGACAGAATGAAAATTGTTTTAATGGAGCCGTTGGGTGTGGCCGCGGGAAAAGTGAATGAAATGGCTGAGGTACTATGCGGCCAAGGTCATGAATTTGTCGCTTGTGATTCGGTCGCGGCGGATGAAGAGGAAATGATTGCACGCGCCAAAGAAGCGGATGTATTGATGATTGCGAATCATCCTTTGCCGGCGGCTGTGATTGATGCGGCAGCAAAGCTTAAGATGATTTCTGTTGCCTTTGTCGGTGTGGATCATATCGCCTTGGATTCCTGCAAGGAGCGGGGTATTGTCATCAGCAATGCGGCGGGGTATTGCGATGATGCCGTGGCGGAATTGGCTCTGGGCATGAGTCTGAACCTTCTTCGAAATGGACGTGGGTCGGATCAGGCAACCCGGGAAGGGAAAACACGGGTTGGGTTGGTTGGCAATGAGTTGGCGGGGAAAACCGTTGGGATTATCGGTACTGGAGCCATTGGACTGAGAACTGCCGAATTGTTCCGTGCCTTTCGGTGCCGATTGATTGGATACTCCCGCAGCGAGCGGGAAGAGGCAAAAGAGTTAGGTTTGGAATATAAGAGTTTGATCGAGGTGATGGAAGAGAGCGACATTATTTCTGTTCATACGCCGTTAACGGGGGCGACAAAGGGCATGATCAATCGCGATCTGATTGCGCATATGAAACCGGATGCGCTGTTTATCAATGTGGCGCGAGGTCCCATTGTAGACAATCAAGCCTTGGCGGATGCTTTGAATGCGGGAAAAATTCGTGGAGCGGGAATTGATGTTTTTGATATGGAACCGCCGCTGCCGGCAGAGGAGCCCTTGCATCAAGCGAAGAATATATGGCTGGCACCTCATGTGGCTTTTGCGACGAAGGAGTCCATTGAGCGCCGAGCGCAGGTTACCTTTGACAATGTAACCGCTTGGATGGATGGAACACCGCAAAATGTGAAGGAGTAAGTATGGAATATTTGTTTTTATTTCTTGCGGGAGCGGTTCAGGGAGCGGCTAATTTTGGCTTTGTTCTCATTGCGCTTCCCCTATTGGGCTTGTTTATGCCCTTGAAAGTGGCGGTGCCGCTTTTGACCCTTGTGGGATTGTTTTTGGGCACAGCGCAATTGTTCCAGATTCGCAAGAAGCCGGATGTGAAGATGGTGAGTATTCTGCTGATCTCAGGGATGGCCGGAGTACCTTTGGGTACATGGATTCTGGTTTCCGTTGAGGATGCGCTATTGAAAGGAATTGTCGGACTTGTTTTGATTGTTGCGGCTGTTTTGTTGGCAAAAGGGTATCGGGTTCGGCGTGGAGGAAAGATACTTCATACGGTGGTTGGAGGGTTCTTAAGCGGACTGTTGAAGGGAGCCGCAGCCATTGGCGGACCGCCCATTGTCATCCTTCTCAGCAATTATGATTTGGATAAGCAAACCTATCGCGCCAATATCCTGACCTATTTTTTCTTGATTGGTATTTTTGCGATCCCAAATTATTTACAGGCAGGGTTGTTCACGCAAGCCATGTTTTTTCAATCCATTCGGGGATTTGGAGCGGCGGTTGCGGGATTGGTGGCAGGAAATTTGATTTTTAAGCGAATCGATGAGATGAAGTTTAAACGTTTGACCTATGGCATTGTTCTGCTGTCTGGAGTGATGACGATGATGTCTGTATGGAATTAAAGGAGGAAAGTGCATGCGATTGGTAGATTTTCATTGCGATACGATTTTGCGATTGGTGAATGGATCGGCAACCGGGGATTTAATGAAGAACGACGGTCATTTGGATCTGGAGAGATTGAAGACTATTGGGGCCTTGGCTCAGTTTTTTGCGGTTTTTATTGATTGGGAAGATGAAGCGGTAAAACCGGATCCTTTCGGTTATGCCATCAATGCGATTCAGTATTTCAAGAGTCAAGTAGAAACCTATCAGGATCAAATTGGAATCGCGCATAACCTGAACGAGATTCTTCAGTTGGAAAAAGAAAAACGATTGGCGGGGATTATAACCATTGAAGAAGGCGCAATTTTAGAAGGAAAGATGGAGCGCCTTGAGAAACTGTATCAAGAAGGGGTTCGATTGATTACCTTGACATGGAATTATGAAAACTCGTTGGGGTATCCTAATGCCAAGGACCCGATCTTGATGGAAAAAGGATTGAAGCCATTCGGGAAAAATGTCGTGGAACGAATGAACGAGTTGGGAATGATTGTGGATGTGTCTCATCTTTCTGACGGCGGGTTTTGGGATGTCGTGGAGATTTCCAAGAAACCATTTATTGCTTCCCACTCCAATGCTCGCGCGATCAAGGATGTGACACGAAACCTGACGGATCCGATGATTCGCGCCGTCGCCGATCAGGGCGGCGTCATTGGATTGAATTTTTGTCCATTCTTCTTGAATAAAGAGAATCATGAAACCGTTGATTCCTTGGTGCAGCATCTGATTCATATCATCGATCAGGGCGGAATTGAGGTTGCCGCGATCGGGACAGATTTTGATGGAATTGGCGGAAAGATGGATTTGGCTCATGTGGGCGAAATGGAACGATTGGTGCAGGGGCTGAGAAAGGCGGGGGTATCTTCGTCGAGTATCGATAAGATTTTCTGTGAGAACGGGTTGCGGGTAATTCGAGATACCATGCGATAAGAAAGAAGGCGGTTGTGATGATTCGATCAATTGAAAAGATCTATCATCCTGTTTGGAGGCAGCTAGCGGTTCATCAAGCAGGATTCGAAGGGTGGTACTACCGATTGGTCAGTGCGGATCATCATCACTCTCTTGCCCTGATTCCTGGGTTTTATAGGGGTGAAAAAGAGGAGGGCTTTCTTCAAGTTTTGGTGCAAGGCTGGGACACGGGCATGTGGATTTCCTATCCCATGGAGGAGGTGGTGATTACTGACCGTCCCTTTGGGGTGCACGCGGGTGAAAACTTCTTTTCTCTTGAACGGATTCATCTCACCATCAATTCGCCGCGGCGGATACGGGGTGATTTGAAAATCAAGAGAGCGAAGGCCTATCCGGTGACGCTGGCGGCGCCGGGGATCATGGGCTGGTATCGCTATGTGCCGAAGATGGAGTGTTACCATGCCGTTGTGGTGGTGGATGCGGAACTTACGGGCGAGATTCAGATTCAGGATCATTTGATTGATTTTACGGGCGGCAGGCTATACGTTGAAAAGAATTGGGGCGCAAACTTTCCCTCTGCATGGATTTGGGTTCAGTCCAATCAATTTAAGCAAACGGGAACCAGTTTTATGCTGTCGATTGCGGATATTCCATGGTGGGGTTCTTCCTTTGAAGGATTTGTGGCCTATGTGCAGACACCGGAGCGATTGTATCGATTTGCGACCTACACAGGCGCGAAGATTGTGCATTGGGAAGAGGAGGGCAAGGCGATTCACCTGACGCTGGAGGATCGCAAATATCGTCTGATGATTCGGATCTTGCGATCTGGTGGCGGAGAAGTGCGTGCGCCGCAAGCTGGGACGATGAATCGAAAAGTGAAAGAAACAATCGCTGGAAAGGTTGATCTTTGGCTGGAGAGGAAAAATGGAGAGCGAATCTTGTCATGTACGGGAGATCCGGCTGCATTCGAACAATCTGGCGTTTTCAAAAACAGAGAGAGCAAGGGAGGATCGCTGGCGGATGAAGAAACGGAATGATATTCTGAAATTGATTGGGATGATCAGCATGGTGGCAGATCATGTGGGAGTTCAATTTTTTTCCGAGGATCCTACGATTTTTTATTATGCATTGCGCGTATTCGGACGATTGGCCTTTCCGATCTTCGCTTATTTGTTGGCGGTTGGATTTCAACGAACCCGCGATCGGAAAAAATATGCCATGCGGTTGGGCGTGTTTGCGCTGATTACCCAGATTCCCTTTCAAATCTTTGCGGGTCATTTAAATGTCTTATTTACCTTTTTGTTGGGCATTTTCTTTTTAACGGCATCTGAAAAGCAGGAACCCCTGGGCATGATCGCTGCGATTCTGGCGGCTGAATTTCTGCGGACGGACTATGCGGGATATGGACTATTAATTATTTATATTTTTTATCGGTTCGGAGAGGACAAGCAGAAAAGCTTTCTCTATTTATTTGGATTGACTGCCCTTTATGGGACACTCAGCGTTTTGTCATTGGGACATTTTGAGTGGGTCGTGATGATTCAATTGGCTTGTGTAGCGGCCTTGCCGGTAATTTGGCATGAGTTTCGGTGGCAGGTTCAATTGCCGAAATGGACAGGATACGTTTTTTATCCGGCACATATCGCAATTTTGTTGGTAATTCAGGCTTGGATTGTTAAAATATAAGGATTAAAAGGGAAATCGTATTCACAAATGAAGAAAAATCTGTTATAATCTTGACTAATAAAGAAAAGTTAGGTGATGACATGAAGTGGATACAGAAAAGAGAAATAACGCGCGAAGGCAATCATCAAAACCGTGTATTTTATGCAGAAATTGAAAATGATGAAAAAACGTCATGCGCGTATAAGGTGTTTTCTTCGCAGAAAGCAAAAGAGCGAGAAGCAATGCTGTTAAAAACCCTGAGGCGACACGCGTTGCGTGTTCCGAAGGTGTTGGAAGTCGATGATGAGGGAATTCTTCGAGAGTGGATCGCCGGGCTTACGGTAGAGGAGATCCTTTTTCAAATGGAAGAGGCTCAAGTGGGGCAATATGATGCACAGGCCAATGAGTCTTTGATTTATCGTTTAATTAATTGGTTTTATGATTTTCATACCATCGCATCATGCATGGAGCATCAAAATTTGGTGATGTATGATGTTCATCCAAGCAATTTCGTGATGAGACGAGGACAGATCTATGGATTGGATTTCGAGGATTGCCGTCCCGGGGTTGCCGAGACGGATTTTGGCCGGTTTATGATCTTCTTGATGCGCGGCGGAGAGTTTGAGTGGCGTTATGAATTTGTGAAGCAGATGTTGAAAGGCGTAGAGGGTGAATTTCGATACAATTTGACATTGGTTCGTCAAGCCATGGAAGAGATGAGTGAAAAGGAAGAATGGAAATCGATAGAATTGATTTTTGATTAAGTGCCGAAAGGTACTTAATTTTTTTCTTTGCAGGGATAGGAAAAGATGGAGGTTCTTTATGAAAAAGTGGATTGGTGTATGGGGCATTTTGCTCTTCGGTTTATTGATGACGGGGTGTTCGGATGAATATGCAACCGTTATGCAAGATCGTGTGGAGGAAGGGCAAGAGTTTGCGCGCATTTCCTTGGAGTCGGAAAATTTGATTCGGGCGTATATGGTGAGTGAAGAGGGTGTAGCGGCAAAGATTGTTCAAATTTTTGAGTTTGCATATGACAATGAGCCGTATCGGGTATTGATCGAAGTGGATCCGATTGCGGAATCCTTTTTGGGATTTGAAAATTTGAGTGATACGGACGGAGAAACGATTCAAAACTGGCAGCAGGAATTGATTGGACTGCCCATATCGAAAGAGGTGCCTGTCATTGATGGGTCGGATCTTGAATTGCTTTGGACATCCATGGTACAAGAGGCGCAAGCCAATTATCTCCTTTTAGTTAAAACCGAGTAATTTTGAGGGAGAAGATGACGGAAGGCCGTGAAAAATGGTATAATAAAGGGCGCGGTTAAGGAGGAGTGGCGATGGAAAGGAAAAGTTCAGTGATTCGATGCATCATTTTCGATTTTGACGGTACAATTGCGGATACGGAACATTTTGCGTTTCACATCTCCAATGAATTGGCGGAACGATATAACTTCAAAAAGATCACCCGGGAAGAATTGAGCGATATGAAGAAGATGCATTTCAAGGAATTGTTGGAATACATTGAGGTATCGGCGCGCCAGCTTCCGTTTATTTTGCGGCGAGGACAAAAATTGCTTCGTCACAATATGCATGAGGTTCAATTTTGTGAAGAACATTTTCCGGAGTTTTTGGATGATTTGCGGCAACGGGAGTTGATCTTGGGGATTATTACATCCAACACAAAAAAGAATGTTTTGCGATTTTTAAAGCACAAAAACATTGAAATCTTCGAATTCGTTTTGGCGGCATCCTTGTTTAACAAACAATCGAAGGTTCGACATATTATGAAAAAATACAACTTGTCTCCAGAGGAAATTCTCTATGTGGGAGATGAGGTGCGAGATATTCATTCGGCCCGAGCGTCGGGTGTGCATATTGCTTCCGTGGTTTGGGGGTATAATGACAGACAATTTCTTGAGGTGGAACAACCGGATTGGCTGTTGGAGGATTCGAGAGAAATATTGGAAATTTTAGATGGTGAAAAATAGGCGGAGGAATCCGCCTTTTTTTATTGGCGGAGATTGCAAATGGAACTGCTTCTGGTATACTGCTACTAGTTGATAAACGTGGAGGACCTTATGCAGCAGAAACAGAACCGTGATTCAAGAAAACTAGCCTTGCTCCTATTGGGGACGATGGTGTTTTTTGCCCTGTTCGATAGCCCGAAAAACATCTTAATCCCAGCCTTCAAGCAGTCTTTTGAAATCGGAAACACGGTGATGGGCAGCCTGGTGTTCGCATCGAGCATTTCTTTTACCATTATGACCTATTTTTCAGAAAAAATTTGTGGGAAATGGGGTCATCAAAAGACCATTGTCGGGAGCATGATGGGACTCGTGTTGGTGGCGCTGGGGATTTGGCGCGTGCAATCGACCCTTGCTTTTGCGGTATTGTTTGTGGGACAGTCGATCTTTATTGCGCCTTTGGTTTTTGGATTGAATACCATGGTGCCGTTGATTCCGGTTCGAAATTCGGCTTTGCTGATGAATCTATTGCATTTTTGCTACAGCCTGGGCGCCATGACCATGTCGAAATCCATTGGGCAATTACTTGGAACGGGCTTTGCTTGGCCCAGGATCTATTTGCTTACCTCAATTGGATTGATCTCGGTTGTCGTGTTCAATCTTTTCGCAACCTATCCATCGATACAGAATCAGGTGCACCCTCATGGGAAGGCGGAAGGGACCTTATCGATTAAGAATCCCTTGCTGTTTGGTGTGATCGGCGCATTTTCTGCCTCTATTGTTGCGGAGACGGCCATTGGGCAATGGTTTAGCAATTATATGGTGGAGAGCTTTTCTTTTGAAGTGAACCAGGCGGCAAATCTGCTGTTTTACTATCTGGCCTTGCATGCAATTGGGCGTTTAATTGGCGGGTTTGTTGCGGGACGGTTTGGGACGCAAAAAACCCTTGTGAGCGCGTTGTTCGCGGCCTGTGTGCTTACATTGACCGGAATCCTGCTCAAGGAACAAGGTCTGTTCTTGATTGCGGCGGCAGGCCTCTTTATGTCCATCAATTTTCCAATGAGCTTGCTGCTGGCTCAATCCTTGTTCCCGGCGCAATCGGTTCGCGCGACAAGTCTTGTATTGACCAGCATTTCCTTTATCAATATGTTCACCGGGGTTGTTGTCGGGGTGCTCAATGATCAGATTACAGCCTATCGCACCTTCTTTCTGATTCCTGTCATGCTCGTGGTTTCGCTTTTCTTTCACGGATTTGTATGGGTGCGCATAAGAGGCGCAAGGTTGAGGCGTAAAAAATAGAATTGTGGAACACAAAAGGACATCCGAAGATGTCCTTTTGTTATTTCCGTTCTTTTAATGGATGATAGTGGTGCAATTCATTGACGGTTTTATAAGCGGGACGAATAATTTTATCGTCACTGACCAATTGTTCCAAGCGGTGTGCACACCAGCCGGCAATTCGGCTTGTAGCAAAGATTGGTGTGTACAGATCCTCTGGAATATCCAACATCTCCAAAACAAATCCCGAATAGAGATCCACATTGGCGGCGATATGGGCGTGAGGGCCGCGTCTTTCATAAAAAAGCGCGCGAGTAATCGATTCGAGATTGGCGTAAAGCTCAAATTCCTCTACCCGTCCTTTTTCAACAGCGAGTTCTCTTGCCTTTTTTTGAAGGAGGACGGAACGGGGATCTGATTTGGTGTAGACGGCGTGTCCCATTCCGTAAATCAAGCCCTTTTTATCAAAGGCGTCTTTGTTTAGCAGGCGCTCCAGATAATGGCGCAATTGCGCGGGATCGCGCCAATCATCGACTTCATCTTTGATTGCGCGGATCATCTGGCAGACCTTCAGGTTTGCACCGCCGTGTTTGGGTCCCTTGAGGGAGCCAACGGCTGTGGCTACGGCGGAGTAGGTATCCGTGCCGGTAGAGGCCACCACGTGGGTGGCGAAGGTCGAGTTGTTGCCGCCGCCGTGTTCTGCCATAATCACCAAGAGCAGGTCCAAGGTCTCGGCTTCCAGAACCGAATAATGATTGTTTGAGCGGATCATGTGAAGAATATTCTCCGCGGCGCCCACATTTGCTTTGGGCGAGTGGATATACAAGCTTTTCCCGTCAAAAGCGCGGGCTTTCGCTTGATAGCCATAGGCGATGATGGTTGGGAACTTGGCAATCAGATTGATGCTTTGTTCCATCAGGTTGCGTATGCTTAAATCATCCGGATTATCGTCGTAGGAGTATAGAACCAAGGTGCTGCGCTGCAATTTGTTCATGACGTTGCGGGATGGGATTCCCAGAATCATGGAATCTGTAAAGCCATCCGGCAGATTTCTTCTTTCATCCAAGAGGGTGTTGAAGGCGTCCAATTCTTCTGCGGTCGGTAATTTGCCGAAGAGCAGAAGGAAAGCTGTCTCTTCAAAGCCGCGGCGCCGTTCTGTCTGAAATCCGTCAACCAGATCGAAGACGTCGATTCCGCGATAGAACAGGCGGCCTTCTTTGGCGATCTTGGTTTTGTTAACGATATCGTAACCGTCAACGTTGCCGATTTCTGTCAGGCCGACCAGAACCCCTGTGCCATTGGCATTTCGAAGGCCTCTCTTGATATTGTATCGAGCATAATCAATGGCGGGGATATGATTGTTTTTTGTCGCTAAAGCTGTTAAGTATTCAAAGAAATCCTTCTTCATTTTCTCACTTCCCCTGCATGTTTTTAATGATCGCGGCAGTCATTTCGGTTGTCGTTGCGTTGCCGCCTAGATCTTTTGTTACGTGGATGCCTTCTTTGACGATGGCGGCAACGGCATTTCTTACTTTCTCCGCTGCTTCCGGTTCCCCCAAGTGATCCAATAGGCTGGCGCCTGAAAGGATCAATGCGACCGGATTGGCTTTGTTTTGCCCGGCCAATTTCGGCGCGCTGCCGTGGACGGCTTCAAAGATGGCAATGTCACTTCCGATATTGGCGCCGGGAACCAATCCCAATCCGCCGACCAAGCCTGCGCAAAGATCGGACAGGATATCGCCATAGAGATTCATGGTGGCGACAACATCGAATTGATAGGGGTTGATCACCAATTGCATGCACATATTGTCGATGATGACTTCTTCGTATTCAATCTCGGGATACTTCTCAGCAACTGTGCGAGCGCAGGTCAAAAATAGTCCGTCGGTGTCCTTGAGGATATTTGCCTTATGGGCAACGGTGACTTTTTTTCGTCCGTTTGATGCGGCATAGGCAAAGGCGCTTTCCATGATTCGAGTCGAGCCTTTGCGGGTGATTCTTTTTCTGGCGATTACTGTGTCGGCATCCAGGAATTCTTCGTCTCCGATATAAAGGCCTTCCGTATTTTCGCGGAAGATGACAAGATCAAGATTTGGATATCGCGCTCGATCGCCCTGCAAGCTGATGATTGGACGAATATTGGCGTAGAGATCGTATCGGTTTCTCAAATGAACATTGATGCTTCGAAATCCGCTGCCGACAGGGGTTGTGATCGGCCCCTTCAAGGCAATGCGATTTTTTTCGATGCTTTTATAAACTTCATCGGGAACGAGAACGCCTGTCTTTTGAAAAACGGCTTCCCCGGCATTTACGGTTTCCCATTCAATGGCTACACCAGTTGCATCGATGACTTCTTTTGCTGCCTGGGCGACTTCGGGTCCAATTCCGTCGCCTGGAATAAAGGTTACTCGATTCATGATAGGATCTCCTTTTTCGTGAAATTCAAGGTGCCGCCAATCAAAAGGACTTCAACATCCCGATCGGAACCTTCAAACGCTACCTCGCAAGCGAAGCCTTGGGTTTCATTAACCAGTTCGAACTTGATATTTCCAGCCAATGCAGCATGAACCGCATTGAACTTTAATTCATCAGACTCATTAAAGCGATCGTAATCAGTCGGATCAACAAAGACAAGTGGAAGGATTCCTGAGTTGAGCAGGTTCTTCTTGTGGATTCTTGCAAAGGATTTGGCAATGACGGCCTTTACACCCAAGTAAAGAGGCACAAGGGCGGCATGCTCACGCGATGAGCCCTGTCCGTAATTGTCGCCGCCGATGACAAATCCTCCGCCGGCAGCTTCCGCTCTCATTTTAAAGTCTGGAATAATGGTGCCGAAGCAGTACTTCGACAATTCTGGAATATTCGATCGGAACGGCAATAGCTTGGCGTTGGACGGCATAATGTCATCCGTGGTGATATTGTCTCCCGTTTTCAGCAACAAGGATCCAGATAGATTTTCGGGAAGGTCGCTATTGAGTGGGAAGGGTTTGATATTCGGTCCCATTACGACGGATAATCCGCTTCGATCTTCTGGAGGATAAATAAAGTAGTTTTCAAAATTCGCAAAGGTCTCCGGCAAGACGATCGTCGGTGCCTCCATGCCATATTCGGTTGGCAGGGTGACAGTACCTGTGATGGCTGCGATTGCCGCCATCTCCGGACTGACCAGATAGACATCGGCATCCATGGTTCCGCAGCGTCCTTGGAAATTTCGGTTGAAGGTGCGAAGGGAGATGGCACCGCTCTTTGGCGCTTGTCCCATGCCGATGCATGGTCCGCAAGCGGCTTCCAATATTCGCGCTCCGGCAGCGATCAAATCGCCTAGGGCGCCGTTTTCACTCATCATTTTGAGGATATTGCTGGATCCAGGAGAAATAACCAGGCTGACGTTTGGATGAACGCTCTTGTCTTTTAAAATCGCCGCTACCTTCATCAGGTCGGTATAGGAAGAGTTTGTGCAGCTTCCGATGGCGACTTGATCCACTTTCATTCCCGCAATCTCGGAGAGGGTTGCAACGGCATCCGGACTGTGGGGTTTCGCGACCATTGGTACCAAGGCAGACAGATCGATTTCCAATCGCGCGTCGTATACGGCGTCTTTATCGGCTGCCAGAGGCTGATAGTCTTCTGCGCGTCCCTGACGAGTCAGAAAATCGAGGGTCATCTCGTCTGAAGGGAAGATGGATGTCGTAGCACCCAATTCCGCGCCCATATTGGTGATGGTTGCACGATCCGTAACGGATAGGGACCCTACGCCCTGTCCTGTGTATTCAATGATATAACCGACGCCGCCCTTTACACTGAGGTTTCTAAGCACTTCCAGGATCACGTCCTTCGCGGAAGACCATGGCGGCAAGCTGCCGGTTAAGTGTATCTCGTATACCTTTGGCGCTTTCATCGGGTAGCTGCCCTTCGCCATGGCAACGGCAACGTCCAAGCCGCCGGAACCGATGGCAATCATGCTGAGTCCGCCGCCGGTCGGGGTATGGCTGTCCGAGCCGATTAATACTTCGCCGGGCTTTCCGAAACGTTCCAGATGCAATTGGTGACAGATCCCGTTTCCGGGTTTTGAGAAGATAATTCCGTACTTGGCGGCTGCGGTTTGAATAAAGAGATGATCATCTGCATTTTCAAAACCGGCTTGCAGGGTATTGTGGTCGATATAGGCAACGGAGCGGTCGGTTTGAATGGAATCGATGTCCATCGCTTCCAATTGCAAATAAACCATAGTGCCTGTTGAATCCTGAGTCAAAGTTTGATTGACACGGATGGAGAGCTCTTCTCCTTGTGCGAGTGTGCCAGCTTGTAAATTTTTTTCCAAAATTTTGTACGCTAATGTTTTTCCCATTTTTCCCTCCATGCAAGAAAATTTATTCTTATTGCATTATTATAAAGCTTTCTGAATGATTAGTCAAAGGCTAATATTGCAAGAAAACATGCATAAATCCAGTGGTTTCAAGGGGTTGAGCCTGCTTTATTTTAATAAAGCGGCTAAAACTTGCATCGTGAAAATGTTTTCAGAATGAATGGTTGACAAAAAATACTTGCATTTTGATGTTTTGTGCAAGTTTTCGTGCATTTTGGCGCAAATTCAAGAATCTGCTATACTGAAAAAAAGTAAAAAAACTGCTAGGAGGAAGAAAAATGGCCTTGCTTCATTGTCAGATCGATTCAAAAGTATTGGATCTTGAGATGTCCGTATATGTGATTCTTCCGGATCAGGTTGAAACTCTGCCGGAGGAATTGCCCACTTTGTATTTGTTGCATGGACTCTCGGGGAATTATAGTTCTTGGTGTAGAAAAACAGCAATTGAACGGTATGCGTCGAAGTATAAGATTGCGATTGTCATGCCGGAGGTTCACCGAAGTTTTTATACGGATATGGCGGTTGGATATTCCTATTGGACCTTTCTTTCAGAGGAATTGCCCAGAATGATGGAATACTATTTTCCCTTGTCCAAAAAAAGAGAAAATCGATTTGTCGCCGGTCTGTCCATGGGCGGGTATGGCGCCTTGAAATGGGCCTTGGGATGTCCGGATCGATTTAGTTATGCGGCGAGTCTATCGGGTGTGGTGGATTTGTATTATCAATATCAGATTACGCAGGGGGCACCGGAAATGGCGGTGATTCGTCCGGAGATGGAAAATATTTTTGGGGATTTGGATCGATTTGAAGGGAGCCTCAATGATTTATTTACCCTGCTGAAGCAGGCGAAAACGCGTGGCGAGCTTCCGGAGCTTTTTGTGATGTGCGGAACAGAGGATTTTTTATATCCGAGCCATCTGCATTTCTTGGAGGCATTGAAAGCGCAGGATATTCAAGCGAAGGTATTTGAAGAGTCGGGGGCGCATACGTGGGACTTTTGGGATCGAAATATTCAGCGGGTATTGGCGTGGCTGCCAATTGAAAAACAGGAGGAATAGCATGAAATATGCACTGGCATTAGAAGGCGGCGGCGCTAAGGGAGCGTATCAGATTGGTGCGGTCAAGGCGTTGTATGAATTGGGATTTGAGTTTGAAGCGGTTGCGGGAACCTCCGTTGGCGCTTTGAATGGGGCGATGATCGCCCAAGGCGATTTTGATCGCGCCTATGAATTGTGGGAAAATATGAAACCTTCGTTGGTTGTGGATATGACGGATTCCGAGTATCAAAAATTGGTGAATCTGCAATTGGAGCGGGAGGACTGGAAAACCATACGAACGAGGATAACAAAGATTGTCAAGGATGGCGGGATTGATACGGCGCCCCTTAGAGCCCTGGTTATGGATTCTCTCGATGAAGAAAAATTGAGGCGGTCAACGGTGGATTTTGGTTTGGTTACCATCTCCTTGACGGATTTCAAGGGAATGGAATTGTATAAAAATGAAATTCCCCCGGGAGAAATTACAGAGTATGTATTGGCGAGCGCCAATCATCCTGCCTTTAAGAATGAGCCTTTGGCGGGAAAAAAGTTTACGGATGGCGGGATGTATGACAATCTGCCTATTAATCTGTTGCTGCGCCGAGGATATGTGAATATCATTGCGCTTCGGATCTTCGGAATGGGGATGAAGCAGCGATATGATACAGGTCGCGTCAATTTGATTGAAATTGCGCCGAGAGAAAATCTGGGGGGAACCTTCGATTTTACTCAAGAAAAAACGCGCCACAATCTGCAATTGGGCTATTATGACGTCTATCGCCATTTCCAAAAATTGCGCGGGGATCGTTATTATCTGCAGATGGATCGAACCGCTAGCGAGATTTTGGAGTACATGTTGGCCCTTGATGATGAAGTAATTCGAAATATTGCGAAAGAGATGGGGCTTGACGAGGAGATGCCGGCGAAGCGTCTGCTTTTAGAGAAAGTGATTCCCATGGTGGCCAGATATCTGGAGGTGGATGCGAAGGATGATTACGATGAGATTGTGATTCGCCTTTTGGATCATGTCGCCGTACAGCTTGAGATTCCGCGCTTTGCCATCTACTCCTTCAGCGAGTTTTATCGCTTGGTTCGTGATCATTACGAGACGAAGGAAACTTCCGACGTTTCCAGTTTTGTCCGAAAGATCCCGTATGGGGGCATTGTCAGCAAGCAGGTGCGGGAAGAATTGTTCTATCAAATGATGAAGCATGTTTTTTGCTGACCGCTTCATTCTTGGCGTGTACCTCAAACAGCAAATAAAAATCTAGCATTTGCCAGCCACTTCATTCCTGAAGTGGTTTTTTTTGTCACAAAGCTGTCACAGACTTTAGGTATAGTCAAGGAATAAGGAGGATTATTCATGAAGAGCAGACGGTGGGTACAAATTGGATTTTTTCTATTTATTGCGGCAATAGCGGTGAACCATGGATTGACGGAAGCGGGGGGTGGAATCTCATGGATTCCCAATGCATCCTTGCATGCGATCTGTCCCTTCGGTGGTGTTGTCACCCTATATACATATGTAACGGACGGATTATTGATCAAAAAGATTCATGAATCTTCTTTGATTCTGATGGGATTGGTTCTATTTCTCAGCATATTGGTGGGACCGGCATTCTGCGGGTGGGTCTGTCCTTTGGGTTCAATTCAGGAATGGATTGGAAAGCTTGGCCGGAAATTGATGGGGAAGCGGTTCAACAACCTGATTCCAAACCGAGCGGATCAAATTTTACGGTGGCTCAGGTATCTGATTCTGATTCGGGTGTTGATGGTGACGGCGCAATCCGTTCAGCTGGTGTTTTCGGCGGTTGATCCCTATTACGCCTTGTTTCAATTTTGGACGGGAGAGGTTGCGATATCCGCAATCGTGGTCCTGTTGGTTGTATTGGGACTGTCCTTGATTGTTGAGCGGCCATGGTGCCGATATGCCTGTCCCTTTGGCGCCTTGTTGGGGATTACCAATCTCTTTCGAATCTTTGCGATTCGAAGAAAGCCGGCGACTTGCATCGGTTGCAAGAAGTGCAATGCGGTCTGTCCCATGGGGATTGAGGTGTCAACAACCACTAAGGTGCGAGATCTTCGTTGCATAACTTGTATGGAATGCACCTCGGACGCGGCCTGTCCGATTCCGGAAACGGTTGAATTGTTAGGAGGAAAGCCCAATGAGAATTAAGCATGCGACCCTTGCGGTGTTGATTGTGGGCATAATTTTTGGCGGGGTGCTGATCAGCTCCGCGATGGGGCTTTGGCAGACAGAATCGAGCAAGACACCGCAAAAAATTGAAACGGGAGCCTTTGCGGGTGAGGGGGATCCTGTTGATATTCGCGGTTCCTATACCTTTTCGGATATTGCAAATGCCTTTCCGATTTCAGTTGAGGTTTTGGCAGAAGCGTTTTCCGTTGAGGAAAATCCCGCTGATTTCCAATTGAAAGTATTGGAAGCAAATTATCCTTCTGAGGGTGAAGTTGAAATGGGAACGTCATCGGTTCGGCTTTTTGTGGCACGATATACGGGGCTGCCCTATGAGCGGACTGGGGAAGAAGCGCTCTTTTCCCATGCGGTTGAGTTTCTGGTACAGGAAGGAAAACTTTCCGGGGAAGAGGCGGTGCTGATTCCGACCATGGAGCCAAAGGCAGTGCTGAAACAGGAGGAAGAAACGGTCATTGAAGAGGAGCATGTGGAGCCATTGGTGAAAGGAAACACAACCGTGGCTGATCTCTTTGCCCTCGGTTTATCGGAAGAGGAGATTATTTCGGTGATTGGCGAGTATGGATCCAAGGGAGAAGTGGTGCGGGATGTTTGCAACAGCAATGGAGTTGCATTTTCTGCGGCAAAGCTGACGTTGCAAGAATTGGCGGAAGAGTAGCAGTTTCAGAAGAGCAATAGGTTGATAAGAAAAGACGCCTGATTCACCATTATTCCTGGTGATCCAAGGCGTCTTTAAATTTGTCTAAATCGAGAATTTGAAATTTCCCTTTTTCATATTCCAACAAGTTCTTTTCTTCCAGGTCTTTGACAACGCGATTGACACTGCGCAGATGACAGCCGAAAAGGTCGGCTGCCAGTTTTTTGTCCACATAGAAGGGATTGCCGAATTGTTGATGCTTTTGCATAAAGAATTTCATCAGCCGCTGTTTCAGGGAGTATTGAATGTTCATGGATGTATAGGTTGACATAATACCCAGGCTTTCTGCCAATTGACCAACGACGAACATGGCGAAATCGGGCGAGGTTCGAATTAATTCCAGATAGGTTTTTTGATTGAGTTTGATCGCTTCTCCGGCGGAGGTTGCCACGACTGAGCAGATAATGGGTCCATTGGTAATCGCTTCGATCTCGCCGATCACCTCGCCGGCATGATGGATATATCGCACATGGCGGATTCCTGAGGGGGTCGTGGAAAAGGCTTGCGCTTCTCCGCTGAGAAGAATGTACACCCAATGCTCTTGATCGTTTTGTCTCATAAAAAAGTCATCGGGTGAAAAGGAGATGATCTCAAGCTCATCCTGCAAATCCGGTGGGCAAATGGCAAGGAGTTCTTTATAGCTTAATAGTTTTTTGCCCTTTCGCTTCATATCGATAAAAGACTCCTTTCAGTCTTGTTTGCGCAATGCTTCGTGAAAAGCAGCTAGGTTCGTGATTTTAAATGTGCCTTTATGATATTGGATGAAGCCCTCTTCTGTCAAATCCTGTACGATTCGATTGATGCTTCGATAATGGCAGCCCAAAATGGCGGCAATTTCCTTTTTATCGACATAGAAGGCACCGGAATTTTTTCGTTGGGCGTGATAAAGGTGCTGCATAAATTGCTTTTTGATGGAGTATTGTAAATTCATGGAAGACAGGGCGAATGTGTTCGATAATTTATAGCCCAGTTGTGTGGCAACAACACCAGTCAAAATGGGACTGTTCGTAAAGGCTTCGATCTCACCTACAATTTCACCGGGCTGGTAGATATAGACGATATGGCGCAACCCTTTTTCTGTAATGGCGAAGCATTGGAGTTCGCCATCAATCAGATGATAAATATAGTCTGCCGGGTCTCCCTGGCGCATCAGATGTTCATCTGGTTCATATTTAAGAACTTGAATAAAACTTTGAATCGACTCGGGACAATAATCAAGAAAATTCATCGGACGGCCTCCTCTCTTTTCTTTATTTTAACAAATTTGAGGCAAGAAAAAAATCGCCGGGAGCAAATTAGGCTCTCGGCGATTTTTCGAGTGTTTTTAGATTGTGAGGCATGCTTTTAGTTTGTTTCGAAATGCATCGCCGTCTATGCGGAAGATGATTTCGACATTGGCTTCTTTTTCCAGGGTATTCATAAAATCGGTGGCGATGGTGCCGTAGGTCAGGGGTGAATGCACTTCGACTTCCGCATAGAAATGATCGGATTCGGTGATTATTTCTGGATATAGAACCGCAGCCATGGCAACGGGATCCGGCAAGTCCAATCCTTCTAGATTAAAGCGATCTCGATTGAATTGAATCAAGACGGCATTGCAATCCAATGCGAATTGACTGATGGGATTATTGAGTTTTTTCATCTCGGTCAGATAGTCTTGATCAAGGAAGCAGCCATTTATTGACGCGTCCCAGCCGATCAGGGTGACGGGAATGGAAAACTCCAACACAATCTTTAGGGCTTCTGGGTCGGCGAAGGCGTTGAATTCGGCAGTAGGTGTGACATTTCCAGGTCCATTGCCGGTGCCCATCATCATATAAAGGTGCTTATAGCGGCCCATGGCTACAGGGTCCTTTCGAATAGCCATGGCCAAGTTGGTGGCAGGACCCCAAGCTGATCAGCTCCAATTCGCCGTCTGAGGCCTTTGCGTGTTCGATGAGGGCGTCGATTGCATGCATCTCCTCTTTGGTTTGAGTGATGTAAGGAAGCTTTATGTCGCTCATGCCGTTAACGCCATGGACGAGCTCGGCGCGGGTTGCTTCTCTAAACAGCGGGCGATCCATGCCCTCGTAGACCTTGGGACGATAGGTGTTGGCAACCTCGATGCTTGCCAGGGCGTTGGCGGTGGCATAATGAAGATGGCAATTGCCAGCAACGGTAGTAATGGCTTTTACTTCTCATCACTTTCTTCTTTTTCCTTTATTATAGAAAAAATGAGGCGGACAAAAAAAGGACTGCAGTCCTAGTCTGCAGTCCGAAAATCACTTTTTCTTTTTCCAAGAACTCTTCAAGGACACCACGCGGTTGAATACCGGGATTTCATCGGTTGAATCTTTGGGATCCACGGAGAAGTATCCGTGACGGATAAATTGGAATTTATCGTGAGCTTTTGCTTTCGCCAATTCCGGTTCAATCCATACATCCATGGTTTCCAAGGAGTTTGGATTGATATTGTCCAGGAAGTCTTTACTGGTTTGCTCTTCTTCATCCAGCAACAAATAATCATAAAGGCGAACCTGGGTTTTGACGGATTCATTGGCGGGAACCCAATGCAGGGTGCCGCGTACTTTTCGACCGGTAAATCCGCTTCCTGATTTGGTTTCTGGATCATAGGTGCAACGCAGTTCGATTACTTCGCCGGCTTCATTTTTAATGACTTCGTTGCATTTGACAAAGTATGCGCCACGCAGGCGAACTTCGTTGCCGGGGAAGAGACGATAGAATTTTTTCACAGGTTCTTCCATAAAGTCATCCCGATCGACAAGGACTTCACCGCTGAATGGGATTTGGCGCGTTCCCATTTCCGGAACCTCTTGATTCAATGGCACATCCAGCATCTCCACTTCGCCTTTTGGCCAATTGGTGATGACGATTTTTAATGGATTCAATACCGCCATCAATCGAGGCGCCTTCAATTTCAAATCATCGCGGATCGCGTGCTCCAGCATCGCGGAATCAACCACGCTGTTGGATTTGGAAACTCCTACCATTTCACAGAAGTTTTTGATGGATTCCGGTGTGAATCCTCTTCGTCGCATGCCGGATAAAGTCGGCATGCGCGGATCATCCCATCCGGAAACGATGCCAGCGTCAACCAATAGCTTCAATTTTCGCTTGCTCATTACGGTTCGCGTGATCTCCAAACGGGCAAATTCGATTTGTTTCGGCGCGTCCACTTGGAAATCGTCAAGATGCGCTAATACCCAGTTGTAAAGGGGGCGATGGGATTCGAATTCCAGGGTGCATAGGGAATGCGTGATCCCTTCAATGGCGTCTTCCAATGGGTGAGCGAAGTCGTACATCGGGTAGATGCACCATGCATCGCCGGTTCGGTGATGGTTAAAGTGCGCGATGCGATAAAGCGCGGGATCCCGCATAGTCAGGTTTGGCGAAGCCATATCGATCTTGGCGCGTACGATCTTGGAACCGTCTTCGTATTTTCCTTCTCGCATCTCTTGGAAGAGTTGCTTGTTTTCTTCTATGTTGCGATTGCGGTATGGGGAGTTTTTTCCAGGTTCCGTTAAGGTTCCTCGGTATTCCCGCATTTCTTCAGCCGTTAGGTCATCGACGTAAGCCAAGCCTTTTTCAATCAATTCGACGGCGTAGTTGTACATCTTTTCAAAGTAGTCCGATGCGTAAAACAATCGATCTTTCCAGTCGAATCCGAGCCATTTGATATCTTCCATAATAGACTCAACATATTCAGTGTCTTCTTTGACGGGGTTTGTATCGTCAAAGCGTAAATTATAGAGTCCCTGATATTTTTCAGCCGTTGCAAAATCGATGGTGATCGCCTTTGCATGTCCGATATGCAGGTATCCGTTTGGTTCCGGCGGGAAGCGGGTATGCACGCGGTTTTGATATTTTCCAGCCTCGAGATCTTTTTCAATGACCTCGTGGATAAAATTGGTAGATTTTTTTTCAGAATTATCCATAGTAACCTCCAAGTTCTCATAATGAATGGGTATATTGTATCACAAAGGGTTCTCCACCTCAACGAATGGAAACGTTTTCAAAAAAAGTTGAAAGTTTACTGAATATTTGATAAATTAGTAATAGCGAAGGGGATGAGGAGAACGCGAGTATAGGTTCGAATTATGTCCTTTTTTGTAAAGGGATATATAAATAAAAGGAGGGAAATACGTGAAAAAGTTAATTAACAAACCGGAAAATGTCGAAGTGGAAATGCTGGAGGGCATGGAATTTGCCCATGGCGATCTTCTGCGAAAACTGGAAGGCTTCAATGTTTTGGTTCGAGCGAACAAGAAGCAAGGCAAAGTGGCTTTGGTTTCTGGTGGCGGTAGCGGCCATGAGCCTGCTCATGGTGGATATGTCGGCACGGGCATGTTAGACGGTGCAGTAGCAGGTGCAATGTTTACATCACCTACACCGGATCAAGTTTTTGAAGCGGTGAAGGCGGTGGATGCTGGCAAAGGTGTTCTATTGGTTATCAAAAATTACACGGGCGACGTATTGAACTTCGAAATGGCAGCGGATATGGCAGAAATGGAAGGCATCAAGGTTGACAAGGTTGTCGTGAATGATGATGTTGCCGTAATGAATAGCCTGTATACCACAGGCCGCCGCGGTGTTGCGGGAACGGTATTTGTTCATAAGATTGCTGGTGCCATGGCAGAGCGCGGCGCTGAATTGGATGAGGTTAAGCGGGTTGCTGAGAAGGCGATCGCCAATGTGCGTACCATGGGTGTAGCATTGACTCCATGTACGGTGCCTGCAGCTGGAAAACCAGGATTTGATTTGGCGGAAGATGAAATGGAAGTTGGACTTGGGATCCATGGCGAGCCAGGAACACATAAATCGAAAATGTTGCCGGCGGATGAAATCGTTGATCTGCTGTTGGGCAAAATTTTTGAGGATATGCCAATGGGCAAAGGCGACAAGGTTGCAGTTATGGTCAATGGTTGCGGGGGAACCCCTGTCAGCGAATTATATATCTTGAATCGTCGTGTGGCGGGAGTCATGAAGGAAAAAGGCATTGAAGTGAAGAAGACCTTGGTTGGCAACTATATGACCTCTATTGAAATGCAAGGCGGTGCGATCAGTGTCTTGAAACTCGATGACGAATTGGAAGGATTATTGAATGAGCCGGCGGATACGGTTGGTTTGAAACTCTAGACATAAGAACGGAGGGCGTTATGGACGGTCAAGTATTCAAAAAACTATTAGAGGAAATTGCAGAGAAGATCAAAGAGAATCGTCAATACCTGACAGATCTGGATCGAGTCATCGGTGACGGCGATCATGGGATCAACATGGATCGTGGATTCTCAAAAGTATTGGAGAAGATACCGTCCATGCCGGATGATGTGTCGATGTGCATGAAGCAGACTGGCATGACCTTGGTATCGACCGTGGGGGGCGCTGCAGGACCTTTGTACGGCACAGCCTTTATGAAGGCGGGCGATGCCATCAAAGGCAAAGAAGAGGTTGGCGTTGAAGAAGCGATTCTTATGATGGATGCTGCGATCAAAGGCGTTATGAAGTTGGGGAAGTCCACAACGGGAGAAAAGACCATGTTGGATTCTTTGGTTCCAGCCTATGAAGCATTGAAAGAATGCTTGGAGGCGGGAAAGGAAGCCAAAGTTTGTTTCGTGGAAGCGGTTGAAGCGGCGGAAGCCGGGGTGGAGTACACCAAAACCATCATCGCAACCAAAGGCCGAGCCAGTTATTTGGGCGAGCGAAGCATCGGGCATCAAGACCCGGGCGCTACTTCCAGTTTGGTGATCTTGACTGTTGTTCGTGATTTCCTCGCATAAAGGAGAAGATATGGTAGGAATGGTCGTAATTTCCCATAGTGCGAAAATTGCTTCTGGGGTCATTGATTTGGTGAAGCAAATGGCACCGAACATCCCGATTTTTCCGGCGGGCGGTACCTCTGATGATCGAATTGGAACGGAAATGGATTTGATTATGGGAGCCATGGAACAAGCGAACCAAGGAGACGGTGTTATTCTGCTGGTCGACCTTGGAAGCGCAGTAATGAGCGCGCAATTGGCCATGGAAATGCTTCCTGACATTCAACCTGTTGCGATTGCCAATGGTCCCTTGGTAGAGGGAGCTGTTGTAGGTGGTGTGGAGGCGGAAATTGGCGGTAATTTTGAAAAGGTATTGGAAACCGTTGAGGCGGCGAGCCAAATGGTGAAAGTACGAGAGTAAAAAAAGGAAAAGCTCCCTTCGGGTAGAAGGGAGCTGCACAGTGCGGGCAAGCACTGTGTGGGAATAATATGGAAAGGCGGTCGGAGGGCAATCCAACCACCATCCAGGCTTAATAAGAGGGAATCCAATTATTGGATTCTTTTTTATTGTAATACTTTATCGCCGATTACGCGAATGCCAATGGCGCCGAGGGGTGCGGTAATTAGAATGGACAATACGGCGATGGCTAAGAATACCTCGCCGTGGGCGACGCCCATGGCCAAGGGGACAGAACCGATGGCGGCCTGTACCGTTGCCTTTGGCCAATAGGCCACAACGGAAAAGAGTTTCTCGCCAAAGCTGTAACCGGAACCGGAGATCGAAATCAAAACGCCAATGCTTCTTGCAATCAGGCCGAAGAAGATCAAGAGGATCCCAATGCCAAAGGATTGGCTGGCAACGGCGATATTGACTTGAGCGCCGACAAGAACAAAAAGGATGATTTCAGCGAAGACCCAGATCTTATTTAATTTCACTGAGAGCCGTTTTGAAACCTTTGGATACTTTTCTAAGAGGATAAACCCGAGGGTCATGACGCCCAAGAGGCTGGCGATTTCAACGGTATTGGAAAGTCCGTCTTCCAAAGCGGTCATAAAGATGGCAGCCCCCAAAAGCAATAATGCTTTCTTGGTGTCGCGGATCCGCATGCGCTTAAAAAGTTGAACAAAGAATAAGCCGACCGCGATCCCCAAGAGAACTCCCAGCGCGATGGATATGGGGATCTGAAGCAGCTGGTTTCCGATGGAGACGGTTTGGCTGAAATACATGGAGATCATGGATGAAAACAAGGTGATGGCAAAGACGTCATCGACAGACGCACCGGCCAAAATCATGGTAGGAATGCCTTTCTCGGAACCCTTTCCGCTTTCGATCAGTGTCAGCATAGAGGGAACGATAACGGCTGGAGAAACGGCTGCCAGCATAAATCCTAAAATTCCCGCTTCGGCAAAGGAGATGCCGAGTAGAAGATGGGTAAAATACATGACCGTAAAGCCTTCCAGCAAACAAGGGATAAAGCTCATGCGGATGGCATTCTTTCCAACCTTTTGCAGGGTTTCTTTTTTTAGTCCAAGTCCTGCCCGAAGCAGGATCACGATTAAAGCGATCTTTCGCAAATCGGCTGAAACCGCCATAATCTCAGATTGCATCAAATCGAAGCCATAGGGTCCAATGGCGATTCCTAAGAGCAGCATGCCTAAAAGCCCAGGAAGCTTGATTTTCTCGAATAGGTAATTTGCAATCATACCAAGTGTAAGAATAAGTGCTAAAGATATCGCCATATGTTGTTCTCCTTCAAATAAAAAAGACTTCTGCAGAATTTCTGCAGAAGCCATTAGCATTGTAGCAGTTCGAGTAAACTCAGGAGAGCTTCATCTCCCATTGCTGTCATTGTTCAGATAGTAACATGATGATAAACCGCTGTCAAGACTTATGAATAAAGATTCTGATTTTCTGTAAACAAGTTGTAAATCAGTCGTGCCGTGTCTTCTCTTGTTATATAGGAAAAGAGATCGACGGGAAGATTGACTGGCAGAGTTGATGGATCAACGCGCGTTTCGTCAAGGCCACGGAATACGGCACCGCTCTCTGTCAATTTGATAATCGTCCCCAAAAAGTCTTCTTGGGTAACCAGTTTTTCGCCATTGAAAGTGCCTTCATCCAGCGACATAAGACCGGCGTTGACAACAAGGGTTACAGAATCTTCCGCCCAGTCGGATACATCGACCATGGTGAATTCTTGTGACTCTTTAGTCTCGATGGCAAAGGCGCGAGTCAGGATCACAGCGAGTTCTTCTTGGTGCAAGAATTCAAGGGGCTCAAAGAGGTCCGCATAACCTTGCATAATTCCCTCAGTTCCCAAGACACGCAATTGGTTTTGCAAAACGGGATCATTCACATCGGAATAGACGCCCATTTGGTAATCCCCAACTTTTTCAACCCAGTTGCGGAGCACCCACCCCTCGAAGGGGTCGTTGAGGCCGCGGACGGGTTCCCAATAGTATCCGTTCATCAGAACCGGAGCGCCGATGACGACCATTTCTGTGCTGGGTGAAAGTTTTGCGATTTTTTTGCCGTTTGGGTCATCGTATAAATCAATCTTGGTCCATGAATAGGATGCCAAACGATCGCCATATTCATACAATAGAATATCACCGGTATGACTGGGCGAAGGTGTTTCGTACTGACCGTTTTTGGACGGAAGTCCAGAGGATGGCAGTTCTCCTCGATCGATGACGGTTACGGGTTGATTGTACTCGCGGTCCGCCATTAAAAATACCTGTTCTTGATATGCTAAATTTTTGTACCCCGCGTTGGGGTTGTTGACCTTTGACCAACCATTATAAGCCCAAAGGACAAAATACCAATTCTCTAATACATTTGGATCCATGTCGCCAATCGATGGAAGTGTGTTTTTCACATAATCCCATTTGTAAAGCAGGATATTGGCTCCAACTTCGATATTATAATCGATGTCATATTTCAACATATCACGATCGAAATTGGATCGATCATTGATCTGCATAACCCCGATATCATTGGTTGATGATATAAAGGGTGTTCCTTTTGATGTGAATTGTGTAAAGCTGGATTCGACACGGGCGATGGATTTCATAATGATGCTTGGAATTCCTCGGCGCAGTGCGACTTCTTCAATTTTTTGTTCAATGGTTTCTCGATCCGGGTTCGTATAGGTTGCAGCAAATCCCGGGGAGAAGATAGCAGTGATCAAGATGGTAACAATGAAGATGGAGAGTAATCTTTTTCTCATCTCTTGTTCCCCCTCTCAAATTTTAGTACTCGCATATACTACGAAACTCCTACCCAAAAGTCAAGAAAGAGAATATTACAAGCTGATGAAAAAAAGGCTTATATGACAGTAGTGTTACAGGAAAAGGCTTTTTACACCCAGATGTTTGATCATTGTGAAAATTCTGTTAGAATTTCCAATTGTTTTTTTCTTTGATTTGCATGTAAATCGCCGCATCGTTATGATAAAGAAAGGAGGGGATGGTCCTGGGATTTTACAAGCCCTCAATCAATATTTCCCTGGAAAACGATAAAAAAATGCCACCATTGTTTTTAATGGTGGCATTTCTGTTTATTTTGTGCCGAAAATTCGGTCTCCTGCATCGCCAAGACCCGGCGTGATATATCCAACTTCATTCAAGTGCTCATCGATAGCAGTCGTGTAGATCTCAATGTCTGGATGATGTTTGACAACGACTTCAAGACCCTGTCGCGAACAAACCAAGCACATAATCTTGATATCGGTGATGCCGCGTTTTTTCAATAGATCGACAGCTGCTACAACCGAGCCGCCAGTCGCAAGCATTGGTTCGGTAATGATCACCGTACGCTTGGTGATATCTTGTGGTAATTTGCAGTAGTATTCTACGGGTTGCAAAGTCTCTTCATCTCGGTATAGGCCGATATGTCCGACCTTTGCAACCGGGATTAATTCCAATACCCCGTCAACCATTCCTAGTCCTGCACGCAGGATGGGAACGATCGCTACTTTTTTACCACTCACAACTTTGGAAGTCGTTTTTGAAACAGGTGTTTCGATTTCAATGTCTTCCAATGGAAGATCACGTGTTACTTCATATGCCATCAGCATAGCCACCTCGCGCACAAGTTCGCGGAACTCTTTCGAGCCTGTTTCCTTCATTCGCAGGTGTGTTAATTTATGTTGCAGAAGCGGGTGATCCAATAATTTGACATTTTTCATGATTCAGCCTCCTTCAAATTTTCATCCATACTATCATAATTATAATCGAGTTGCTTGTCAATGAAAAGTTACGATTCGGAAATTTCTATGGTACACTGGGTACAAAGAGAGAGGGGAAATGGGCAGATGAAAGTAATCGCATTGGATTTAGACGGAACTTTATTGGATAAAAAGAAGCGAATTTCAGCCGGAAATCAGAAACGGCTGCAGGAATTGCGCGAGCAGGGAGTAAAGGTTGTTTTGGCGTCGGGGCGGGCGGCATCGACGATGCGTCCGTACTATAATCAATTGGGTTTGGACGAACCGATTGTTTGTTGCAACGGCGGATTGGTGATGGAACCCAAAACGGAGCGGGTGATTGTATCCAATGCAATCGAGAAGGTGGACTTGGATTTGGCTGCGGAGGTTTTGAAAGAAGAAAAGGCGTATTACTTGGCTTATACGGATTCAACCTTGTGGTTGCCTTCTGTGAAATTCACCATGGGCAAATGGATTGAATGGAATCGGAAGTTGGCGCCGGAGGACCGGATGGATATTCGGATTCAACCGGATTTTGAAAAGCTGTTTGACCAAGAAACCATCTATAAATTATTGGTTTTCTGCGCGGATGAGGGGGAGAAAAAAAGGCGGGTTGAAAAACTTCGCAAATTGACCGGGCTGGAGGTCATTGATTCCATGCCGGACGCTATCGATGTGATGCGTCGAGGGGTAAGCAAGGCGGTCGGCTTGAAGGCCATTGCGGATTACTACGGAATTACCATGGAGGAGATCGTCTTTATGGGGGATCACAATAACGATGTTGAAGCGTTGAGAGAAGCCGGGCTTGGCATTGCCATGGGCAATGCGACCGAGGCGGCAAAGGAAGCGGCGGACTGGATGACTGTTGATCATGACTCCGATGGCGTGAAGGACGCGCTTGACCGGGTGTTTGGCTAGCGAGGAGGATATGATGAAGGGACGGCTGGGCGTTATCGCCAATAGTGAAGCCTTGAAGCAGAGAATGACGCAATGCTATCCGGGGAAGATTGCGCGGGGCGAGATGAAAATCGAGGTCTATGAAGAGGGTCAACTGGAATGGCAGTCCAAGGAACTTGTCAGGCAGGGTGCGCGAGTATTGATCGCGCGGTCTGGCGCTTATGAATGGGTGTGCAAAAGCGTATCGGTACCTGTGATCCGTTTGAAAATCACAGCGACGGACATCATCTTTTCTCTAAAGGAAGCGGAACGCTTTGGCCGAAAGATTGTATTTATCCAACGCGACCATATCGCGTTTTCCTATGAGGAATGGAAATCGGTGTTGGGATTGTCCGTGCCGGTTCAGGTGGAGTATTATCATAATCCGGAAGAGGTGGAACCGATTATTCAAAGTTATGCCGATCGGGAAGAGTCTGTGACCTTTCTCGGCGGCGGATTGTGTCATGCTTTGGCTCCCGCTTTCGGATTCGATTCGGTGTTCTTGAATGCCTCTGAGGAGTCGATTCGGGAGACGGTCAGCTCGGCGGAGCAATTGATCGAAAAATTGGAGCGGGAAATGGTGAGGTCCGAATTGGTGGAGAACATGTTGGAAAAGATTCACGACGCAGTGGTCGCTGTGGATGAGTCGGGCGTGGTATCCATTTTTAATGAACGAGCCCGGCAATTGTTAAAAAAAGAAATGGTGGATGTGGTTAAGCGGCCGCTTTTGGAGGTTCTGCCGGAGCTTTCCTTTTTGCACGATGCTCTGACAATGGGGCAGCCCATTACGGAATCGATCCGCGTGCTGCACCCCGATCTGATAGTGAGCGTGAACGCCACCTTGATTTTTGTGGATGATCGGATCAAAGGCGTGCTGTGCACCTTTCAGGACATTACGCACTTGCAAATGCTGGAAAAGAAAATTCGATATCAGCTGAATAAGCGAGGCTTGGTCGCCAAGCTTCGGTTTCAGGATATGATTGCGGAGGATCCCCTTAGCGTGTCCTGCCGCGAGGCTGCTCGTGTTATGGCGAAAACCGAGGGCACAATCCTGATCTACGGCGAAAGCGGAGTAGGGAAAGAGGTCTATGCCCAAAGCATTCACAATGATAGCACGCGTGATCACGCACCCTTTGTTGCGGTCAATTGCGCGGCATTGACGGAGACTCTCTTGGAAAGCGAGTTGTTCGGATATGAGGAAGGTGCCTTTACGGGGGCGAGAAAGGGCGGAAAGCCCGGGCTCTTTGAACTGGCCCACGGGGGAACTATTTTTTTGGATGAAATCAATAGCATTACGCCCTCGTTGCAGGTGAAGCTTTTGCGCGTGCTGGAAGAGCGAGAGGTGATGCGGATTGGATCGGACTACGTGATTCCTTTGGATGTGCGGATTATTGCCGCTTCCGATGTTTCTTTGAAGCGAAGCGTTTCGGAAGGGGCGTTTCGCGCCGATTTGTTTTATCGCCTCGATGTGTTGGAGTTGATGATTGCACCGCTGCGGGAGCGGAAGGCGGATATTTCCCCGCTGTTTAAACGATTTTTGAAAGAAACAAAAACGGATCGCAGGGCTGAGGATGTGCAAACTCAATTGATGGCATATGATTGGCCGGGGAATGTGCGGGAGTTGCGCAACGCGGCGCAGCGGTATGCCCTGTTGGGCGAATTGAATCTCGATCAGACAAGACCTCGGGCGAAAGTTGTGGAGGAGGGCGTCATTTCAATTCGAGAGATTCAGCAGCGGGTGGAAACGGAAGTGATCGATATGCTGGTGCAAGCCGGGCATAATAAAACGGAGATTGCGAAGCTCTTGGGGATTAGTCGAACCGCGCTGTGGAAGAAGATGAAAGAATAAGTGTTAACCGATGTTAACGTAAGTTAACATAAATTATATGGAGAAAAGCTGAAACGGGGAGAAATCCCCGTTTTTTCTTTGGCATGAAAGTTGCAAGAGTAAGGGGCAGAAGGATGAGGTGATGAAATGATTCGACATGTTAAGGAACTCATTACACAAGCGCAGACGCAAAATTCCATGCGATTGGCAGTGGTTGCCGCGGAAGAGGAAGCGGTGCTCAAAGCAGTTCATGAAGCCGTAGAAAAGGGCTTGATCGATGCAATTCTTTTTGGTGAGATCGGCGCGATGAAGCGAATCGCTGAAGCGCAGGGGATTAATCTTTCCTCTTTTAAGCTTGTTAAGGCGGATTCCATGCAGGAAGCGGCACGGCTTGCGGTTCAGTATGTCCGGGAAGGAAAAGCCGATTTCTTGATGAAGGGATTGGTGGATACCTCCATCTTCCTGAAGGCGGTCTTGAACAAGGAAAATGGATTGCGTACGGATCAATTATTAAGCCATGTCATGGTATATGAGGTGGAAACCTACCACAAATTATTGCTCTTGACCGATGGCGGAATGAATCTTTATCCCGATCTTGAGAAAAAGGGACAGATCTTAAGAAACAGCGCAGATGTATCTCGCGCATTGGGAAATCGAGAGATCAAGGTTGCATGTTTGGCGGCAAAGGAAAAGGTCAATCCAAAGATGCCGGCAACGGTGGATGCAGATGCCTTGAAGCAACAGGGTCTGGCAGGACTATTCGGCGACGATGTGTTGGTGGAAGGGCCCATGGCCTTGGATCTGGCTATCTCGAAGCGGGCCGCGGAAGTGAAGGGGTATGAGAGCTCCGTTGCCGGCGAGGCAGACATTCTTTTGGTTCCGAACATTGAGATGGGAAATGGAATTGGAAAGGCCATTACGTATTTTGCGAAGGGTCAATCGGCAGGGATTGTGATGGGTGCAACCGTACCCGTGGTATTGACATCTCGCGCGGATTCACATGAGGATAAACTGCATTCGATTGCGCTGGGGAGTGTAATCGCTGGATGGATCAAAGAAGGAGGCAGGAAATGAAAAAACTATTAACGGGAAATGAAGCGGTTGCAAGGGGTGCCTATGAAGCAGGCGTAACCTACGCGTGTGCCTATCCGGGAACGCCAAGCACCGAAATTCTTGAAAATACCGCGACCTACAAGGAAGATTTATTGGCGGAGTGGGCACCCAACGAAAAGGTGGCTTTGGAAGCGGTAATCGGAGCTTCGATTGCAGGGGCGCGAACCTTTGCCGCCATGAAACATGTCGGGCTCAATGTCGCGGCGGATCCTTTGTTCTCCTTTGCCTATACGGGGGTTCACGGGGGCATGGTGCTGATCACGGCGGACGAACCGGGACAGCACTCTTCTCAAAACGAACAAGACAATCGGAACTATGCCTGGTTTGCGAAGATTCCTTTGGTGGAACCATCCAATAGCCAGGAATCGAAGGATTTCTTTAAGGAAGCCTTTGTGATTAGCGAAACCTTCAACACACCAGTTCTATTTCGGATGACAACGCGGATTTGCCATTCCAAGAGCGTGGTGGAATTGGCGGAACGCGAGGAGGTTGGGGTTAAAGCCTATGAGCGAAATCCAAAGAAATTTGTAACGGTTCCCGCCCATAGTAAGATCTTGCGCGTGGAGTTGGAAGAACGCCTTGCAGAATTGGCAAAGTATGCGGAAACCACGACATTGAATCAAGTGGAATGGCATGACAAGAAGATCGGCATTGTTGTTTCAGGGATGAGCTATCACTACGCCAAAGAGGTTTACGGCGAAACGGCGTCTTACTTAAAACTTGGGTTTACACACCCAATACCGATGGGAAAGATTCGTGCCTTTGCTGAAGAGGTGGGTACCCTTTACGTCATCGAAGAAAATGATCCGTTGATGGAGAGAGCGATCAAGGCGGAAGGAATCCCTTGCATCGGGAAAGAGCTGTTCCCGGTATATGGAGAAATGACTTCTGATCGATTGCGGGAAGCTGCCTTCGGAAAGACAAATGCAATTATTGAATACGATCGAGAGAAGGTTGTTCCTCGACCGCCGACGCTGTGTGCAGGCTGTCCGCATCGTGGATTCTTCTATGAGTTGGGCAAGAAAAAGAATGTGATGATTACAGGGGATATCGGGTGTTATACCTTGGGATTCGCGGAGCCGTACAATGCGATGGAAACGACTATTTGCATGGGCGCTTCCGTATCCATGGGTCATGGGGCGCAACAGGTGTTCAACCGCTATACCGATACGAAAAAACGTGTGGTATCCGTTTTGGGAGACTCAACTTTCTTCCATACGGGAATCAATTCCCTGTTGACCGTATCTTATAATCGAAGCAATACCGTAACGGTGATTCTTGACAACCGAATTACGGGAATGACGGGGCACCAACAAAATCCGGGCACTGGCTTTACGCTGCAGGGCATGCCGACAAAGATTGTGGAAATCGAGCCGCTGGTTCGCGCTTGCGGGATCGACCATGTCCGAACCATTGATCCGAATCGCCTCGACGAGGTGAAGGAAGCCTTGGATTGGGCCTTGGAATTGGATGAACCTTCGGTGATTATTACCCGTTGGCCTTGTGTATTAAAGAAACTGTCCGAGCAGGATGTTGAAGAATTTGGAAACTACAAACACCTTTGCGAGGTGGATACGGAAACCTGCATCGGCTGTAAAAAGTGTACAAAGACGGGCTGCCCGGCGATTTCCTTTGATCGCGAATTGAAGAAAGCCAGCATCGATCCGATGCAATGCGTGGGTTGCGAGGTCTGCATGCAGGTATGTCCGGTACAAGCGATCAAGGTAAAGGAGGTACGATCATGAGTGAAACGAAAAGCATTTTGTTGGTAGGGGTTGGCGGCCAGGGAACAATTTTGGCAAGCAAATTACTGACACTGGGATTGCTGGAAGCTGGATATGATGTGAAGATGAGCGAGATTCACGGGATGAGCCAACGCGGCGGTTCTGTTTCGTCGCAGGTGCGTTATGGTTCCGATGTGCAATCGCCTGTTATCGAAAAAGGCGGCGCGGATATCTTGGTTGCCTTTGAAAAAATGGAAGCTTTGCGCTGGCTGGATCATGTAAAACCGGAAGGAAAGGTCGTGGTTTGCGATACGGCCATTGAATCCATGCCGATGAAAGTGGGAAAAGCAGTCTATTCCAAGGAGATCATTCAGGAACTGGAATCTCGGATTGAAACGATAGTGATTCCAGCCGTAGAGTTGGCCAAGGAATTGGGCAATGAGCGGGTGATGAATGTGATCCTATTGGGCGCATTGGTTCGTTCCGTGGGATTGGAGGACATCGATTGGGATCAGTTGATTGCTGAGCAGGTTAAGCCAAAATTCGTCGAATTGAATCATCAAGCGATTCGCGTCGGGATGGAGCAGGTGAAATCTTCCGAAACGGAACAAGTGGAGACTGCATGAAAAAAGACGGATTCTTTGTTCTGATTCTTGTGGGGATTGCAGGATTTTTTCTGTATCCGGCAACCCAAGAAATTTATCTCAAATGGAACGAAGTGAGTCCCTTTGGGATGGCCTTTGTAAAATTTGGCGTGCTTGCCAGTCTGGGAGAAGCCTTGGCTTTGCGAATGCGGACTGGTGAGTGGCAACGGGTTTTGGGATGGCCGAAAAAAGCCGTTGTTTGGGGCTTTTTGGGCATGTGGATTGCATGGATGTTTCCGATCTACGCCGTTGGCGTTGCTCAGATTGGGTTATCCTCTCGAATCCTAACGGCGTTTCTTACTTCGGTGACAATGAATCTAAGCTTCGGTCCGGCAATGATGACAACCCATCGCATCACGGACACCTGGATTGAGTTGCGAGCGAAGGGGCAGGCGGCAACGAGCCAAGAAATATTCGCGGCCAATGATTGGCCGTCGTTTTTCTGGTTTGTACTCGTAAAAACCAATTTATTCTTTTGGATCCCAATGCATACAATTACTTTTCTTTTGCCTCCGGTATGGCGGCTGCTGATGGCGGCGGGCCTATCGATGGCGCTGGGAGTGTTGCTGGCGATTGCAAAACGGAAATAGGGAGGAAAAATGAAGCGAATATTAGCGATAAACCCCGGTTCTACATCAACAAAAGTCGCTTGGTACGAAGATCAAGAAAAGATTTTTTCTCAGGGGATCGATCACCCCGTTGAGGAACTGGAAAAGTTTTCTCATGTACAGGATCAGTTTGCCATGAGAAAAAGCGCTATTGAAGTGCTTTTGGAAGGTCAAGGCTTGGACTATCATGCCTTGGATGCGGTTGTCGGGCGTGGTGGATTGTTGCCGCCCGTTTCTTCCGGCGCGTATCGAGTGAATGAACAGATGGTGGATCGCCTCAAGAACAGACCGTTGGTGGAACACGCGTCCAATTTAGGCGCCTTGATTGCATTTGCCTTTGCGGAAGAATTGAAAATTCCCGCTTATATTTATGACTCCGTGGCGGTCGATGAGATGATGGAGATTGCAAAGATCTCAGGGATGCCGGAAATTAGACGGCAGTCCTTTGCCCACGCATTAAACGCGCGAGCCATGGCGATGAAAACAGCGAAGGAACTTGGACGACCCTATCAGGAATTGAATTTGATTGTCGCGCATTTGGGAGGCGGCATTTCAGTTACTGCACATCAGCAGGGGCGGATGGTGGATCTGGTCTCTGACGACGAGGGTTCGTTTTCACCAGAGCGAGTAGGCTGCTTGCCTAGCCGATCCTTAATGAAATTATGTTATTCTGGGAAATACGATCAGCAGACAATGAAGAAAAAATTGCAGGGGAAAGGCGGATTTAGCGCCTATTTGGGTACGCTGGATGCGCGGGAAGTGGAAAAGATGATTTTGCGCGGAGACGAAAAAGCTAAATTGATCTATGAAGCGATGGCGTACCAAATAGCCAAAGGGATTGCGGAGCTTTCTGTTGTCTTTAAGGGAGAATTGGATGGAATCGTCATTACTGGAGGGATTGCCTACTCGAAGATGATCACGGATTGGATTCGAGAACGGGTTTCATTCCTGGCGCCGGTGTATTTGCAACCTGGCGAGCATGAGTTGGAAAGCCTGGCTTTCGGTACTTTGCGGGTATTGGAAGGCAGTGAAGAGGCAAAAGAATACAAGGAAAACTAAGAGAAACCTCCCATAATGGGAGGTTTTCTTATTAGTAGGTGATCATTCTTGGCAGGGTTTTGGCTTCTTGGATCCAATGATGAATCTGGTTTTCGCTTGGAATTTTCTTCACCAATCGTTTTTCTTCATTGACGAGTCGCAAGGCTTCGTAAAGGTGTTCTTGATTGCGGCGTCCCAATTCAGGCACGGTGTCAACACCTGTTGCCTCTAACAGCTCCGCATACTCTTCTCCAATTCCTTTGATTCGGAACAAGTCAGCGTGGTTGGTCCAACGGAGAATCATTTTTTCTGAAATTCCGGTATCGTCTGCCAAATGGTGGCGTGAACTTCTTTTTTTGCACATAGTTAATAATTCTTCAGTTGTATGAATCCCAACGGCGTCTAATCTTCTTTGATAAGTGGGGCCGATTCCTTCAATCATTGAAATACGATGCATAATTATCCTCCTTTCATAACTATCGGTCATTAATACTTTACCCGCAAAAAGTGAGGAAAATCGAGGGAATAACTGTAAAAATTGAAAGGAAAATCAAGAACTGCTTATGATATAATAAAACAAAAGGAGGGGTTTCATGTTACAGTCTATCGTCCATGTCGGTTTATTCGTTTCCAAAATACTGGGAGCGATTTTTGGTGCGCTTATGTTGACGTTTATCTTAGGGGAGTTCCCCGGTTCTCTTTCTACGCTTGGCGGAATGGATTTGCTGTTGCTGATTCTTGGAGGCGTTATGGCACTAGGATTTCTTGGAGCATTGTACCGTCCGCTTTATGGGGGGAGCTTAGCGGTCTTGTCTATTTTGGGAATCAATGGAATTGCTTTGATTCGACAAGATGCCTTTTTTGAATTCGATTTTCCTTTGCAATTTGCATTGGGACTTGCTTTGGTTGCTTTTTCCTTACTGATCAAGCTGGGAGAAGCACAGGAGGTTATGAATGGAAACAACGCGGAAAATAGCCATTCTCAGTGATATTCACGGAAATTTTCCTGCCCTGGAGGCATGTTTAAAACAGATTGAGCGGGAGCGGTGCCAGGAGATTTATGTTCTGGGGGATAGTATTGGAATCGGTCCTTATGTCAATGAAACCCTGGATCGGCTTTTGAGCCGGAAGGATGTTGTGATGCTTCTGGGAAACCATGAACAGCAATTGATTCATGGGATCCAGTCTGAGCTAGTGTCCATGTCCCGTGGAGAACTGCAGCATCACCGCTGGGTGAAGCAGGTGATCAAACCTGAATACCTGGCAAAATTGAAAAACGTAAAGATGCAGACAACTCAGTGTTTTGGAGAGACAACGGTACGGATGCAGCATTATGCATATATGGCGCAGGGAAAATTCTTTGCAGCGTTGAAAGAGCCAACGGCGGAAGCATTGGACACCCTGTTTTCTGTCTCCCACGCGGATCTGGTATTATATGGACATTCTCATTGCAGAAGTGATGTTTACAGCACACACAGTGCGACGCGATATTTAAACCCCGGCGCACTCGGAACCAGCGGACAGGGCATTGCCCGTTTTTTAATCCTGCAGTTTTCAGAGGCGGGATTTGCAGTTCATTGGGAATCGGTATCCTACGATTTGGCCCTTGTGATGCAAGAGATGGAGGCGCGAGAAGTGCCGGATCGAGAGTTCCTGAAAAAGATATTTTTCGATTGACGGGAAAGTGATTTCGTTATTCCAGAAACAAAGAAGATAGAGAATTTTGAGGTTCATTGAATACACTGGTAAGTAATGAGCTACATAAATATTGAAATAAGAATGAACAAAAAGTCCAGAACGGTGTTTACCCCCAAAGATTAGATTTCATTCTAACTTTTAGGGGTCGGTACCAACTTGGACTTTTTCATTTGCTTATGAGACTATTTTGCTAAACATTTACACAAACTGGAAGTCATTGTTGAAGAATTAGTGATTTTCTATCGAAAAGTGATTTTGGACAATGAAAATGGCCTGCCAACCTTGAAATGTGTTTAAAAAAAATGAGCAACTATCAGAAATGATCAAAATGATAAAAAAACAACAATATGATGAAAACGATTACAGGATATTGTATACTAGGATGGAGGAGTTGTATACGAGGAGGGCATATCATGAAGTATGTGTTAATGGCAAAGATGAGGACGGAAGAGAAGGAGCCGGAACGGGTAGATCTGGCGGCGCGTGCAGCGCTGGAAACCATGTTTTTAGATTGGATTGAGGATTCGAATCTAGAGAGTTTGCGGGTATTTCGATCGGAAACCATTCAAGAGATGAAGGGTGATCCAGATGGGTTTTTAAAGATGATTTGGAACTCCGATGAGCTGGAATTTATTGCTGAAGGGGTAACCTCGGAAGCCACTGAGAAAATTTGGGCCTACATTGAGGATCCAACGCGAATGATGGAAAAATTACTTTCCTTTAGAGCCAGTTTGAATCGGGACGATGAGGAAGTGAAATTGATCTATTTTGAGCAGGGGCATTTGACAGTTTATGATGCAACGATTCACGACAAGCTCAGCGAAACCTATGATCAGGAGATGCCGGTTCAGTTGACCAAGCATAGTTTGCGCATTGAGGGGATTAACGGAGACAAGCTGCAAGAGCATGTGATTCAAGAGCTTGAAGAACTGCGGAAGATGACTGGCGGGGAACTGGTTGTCAATGACCAGAGCGCTCGGGTGACTTTCGAGCCGCAATTTTTTATGCCCGTTGAGAAAGCGGAACTGTATCTGCAATTGAATCAATTGGGTCAAGAGGTGGTCAGTCTTGAAATGGAGCCGCTTACCATGTATGCGGAAGACGCCTTTTATTATGAGGTGGCCCAATTCGAAAGCAGAAAATTGAAGATCTATTCCATGTCGATTTAGGGAGCGAAAGCTTCCTTTTTTTTGTGAAAATTTGAATTCCTGGATATGGTAAAATATAAGAAGTGAAGAAAGGGGGTAGTCGGATGAATCAATTGCAGAGCGTTTTTAAGTCGATGCCTTTAAAAGAAAAATGGATTGTTGGTCAAAATGTCAGGCAGATCTATCAATGGATTCGAGAATTGGCGCTTCAGGGCGTGCCGGCAATGAATTATCGCGTTTTCAGTTACAATATGTTGGCGGAAGAATGGAATCAAAGACAAAGTCAGCAGGGGCAGTATGCCCAAAAGGATGAACGATTGTTGGCGATTGCCGCCATCTTTGATCGATTGAAGCCCACGCTTCAGTACTATGGAGAGGTGCGAACGGATATTTATTGGATTGAAGCCCTGATGGCTTCTTTTGATGAGCTTCGGCTTCTGGGGATTACCGCAGAGAACTTTCCGATAGATGCTTTTGAGAATGTTAAAAAGGCATCAGACTTGCGGCAAATGCTTGCCGTTTATGAAGCATGGCTGGACAAAGGGAAGCGATGGGATGCCGCTCGGACGTATCAGCTTGCATTGGACGCGAAAGAGCAACAGGGGACAACGGGAGCTCAAATTGTTATCATTGACGACGGGTTTCAATTGATGCCGATGGTGCAGGCCTTTCAAGACTTTTGGGTGACCCATGGGGAAGCAAAGATAGTAAAGATTGAAAAAGCTATCCCGGTAGATCGGAAACCACAATTGTTGAAGGCCTACGGAGACAGTACCGAGATTCATCAGATCTTCGAGGAGATTAAAGAGAAGGGCTTTGCCTTCGATGAGGTGCAAGTCATTGCCACGAAACCCGAACAATTAACGAGAATCGGCATGATTGCGAAAACGGAGGGGATTCCCTATTCCGCCACGCTGGGAGAGGCGATCTTCACCTTGCCGGAAGCGAGAAAATGGATATTCTCCACCTTGGATGAAATTGAGGAGACCGATTTTTGGCAGTCTATGCCGAAAACCACTGAGTTGGAGGATGAGGTGCGAGAAGGGATCGATGCCCTTTTGCATCGATATCAAGGATATGCGTCTCAATATGGGGACTCCCGTTTTTTACGGGAGATCTTTCATCAATCCTTGATTCGAATTCGCCTTCGAGGGGGAACCAGAACGCCGGGGGCGATCTATGTGACAGACTTGGCCGGGGCGGACACCTTGCAGCGAAAAGCAACCTTTGTTTTGGGGTTGGATCATTTGGAAGGACAGGACGGCATGACGGACGGCCCGATTCTTTATGACCGGGAACGGGAGCGCATGGCGGTTTCTTCGATTACGATCAAGCAGCGAAAGCGAGAGATCGCGGAGAAGCGCAAGCAAGACCTGGCGCGATTGTCGGGGATCGTGTATTACTCCTATTCCTGCTATGATGCCGTGAATTTTACCGAGAAGTTTCCTTCGCCGACTATTTTAAATCACTATACAACAGAAGAGTGCGAAGCCGCGCCTATGGCGAAATACCGAATTCCTTTATCCAAGGCAATCAATTTTTGGGAATGGGAGTTGGCCAGTTTTTCTTTTCCTTTGGATTTGCAGGAACGCTATCCTGCTTTGGCAATGGGGAGAACCGCGAGGGAATTGAGAAAATCCGCGGACTTGAATGCATACAATGGAAAGATTGAATGGGGGAGCGAACCGGATCTCGATCATTCGCCAAGTTCCGTAACGAAGTTCGAGAAATTGGCTCGATCGCCGTATCTGTATTTTATTGAAAATGTCTTGGAAATCGGGCGTGAACCGGAGCCGGATGAACCAACAGTTTGGCTCAACGCCTTGGAGAAGGGAACCCTTTTGCATGAGATCTTCCAAGCCTATTATGAAAAGATTCTGCCGAAAGGAGAAAGACCGAATCGAAGCCGGGACGAAAAAGCCTTGATCGCCTATGCGGATGGATTGATCGAGCGTTTGGCCAAGGGGAATCCGCCGCACTTGGCGGTGGCGCGGGAAGTTTTCCAGGAGGAAGTGGAGCAAACCTGTGGCATCTTCTTGTCCATGGAGGAGTTGTCTTTGGGCGGGGATACGCCTATTGACCAGGAAGCGGAAATCAAAGGGGAATTTGAATTGCCTAATGGGAATAGGGTGTCTTTACATGGCAAGGTGGATCGGATTGATCAGACCCCGGAGGGGCAATATCGGATCTATGACTATAAAACGGGAAAGAGCAAGCAATACGATTTGAATCAGTACTTTGTTGGGGGAACACGGCTGCAGCACGCGGTTTACGCTCTGCTCTACGAACAGGAGAATCAAGG
The DNA here is from genome assembly GCA_030625815.1 of Eubacteriales bacterium. Lineage (GTDB taxonomy): Bacteria > Bacillota > Clostridia > Tissierellales > GPF-1 > GPF-1. Next base: position 4,694 of record DAOUQF010000013.1, on the reverse strand, counting down.
TGCGAGAGTGGATAGCGCCGGGTACTTGTTCCCAACGCGAAAGGGAAACGGAAAGCGAATTGCTTATCCGGAACAGGGTGTTGAGAATCGCAAGGACGTTGTACAGATCCTGTCTCTTCTGCAAGAGATCTATTGTCAGGGATTCTTTGTGCCGGGAGTGATGCCTTACGCCAATCAGGAAAGAGTATATCCGGAGCTGGCAGAGCAGAATCCTAAAAAGAATGAGCTGAAGGAGATCGTGGAAGCGATCATACCCATGGCGGAGGTGAGTGCATATGAGTAAGCAAACCATGCCAATCAAAGATGAAGCGCAGCGCAAGGAGATCCTGAACAACCTGTCGGAAAACTTTCTGGTAGAAGCGGGAGCGGGCTCTGGAAAGACGACCTCCTTGAAGGGGAGAATCCTTTCGCTGATCCGAACCGATACGGTGAAGCCCTCTCAGATTGTTGCCATCACCTTTACCAACAAGGCGGCAGGCGAGATCAAGGAACGGGTGTATGAGGGACTTTTGAAGGCGTCCGTGGACGCGCAGACGGGGGAAGAGAAGGAACGCTTCAGTCGAGCCGTAGAGACCTTTGACGAGCTTTTTATTGGCACGATCCACAGCTTTTGCGGACGCGTGCTGAAGGAGTATCCCGTGGAAAGCGGACTCTTGCCGGGATTTACCGAGATGACGGATTTGGATGAGCAGGTGGAGCTGGATCGCGCGTGGCGCGTCTATCTGGAAGATCCTGCGGAAACGGCACCGGATCGATGGAGAGAACTGGGGTTGTCCTTGGAGCTCTTTCGTCAGAATACGCAGATTGTCATCAACAATGCCGATCTGGAGTTGCCGGCAGAGCCAGTGCCTTATCCAGGCTGGAAACGAATTGAAGAAGCGATTCGAGAGTGGATCGGTGAAGCGAAACCGATGATCCCGTTTGCGGAATCGGGTGTAGTTTATGATGCGGTGCAGGAAACCCTCTTTGAACTGGAGTTTTCCCTGGCGCATTTGAATCTGGAAAAGAAGGAAAACCAGTGGTGGATTTTGAAAAAAGCGGCCTCAGTGAAGAATAAGGTCACTCAAAACAAATGGATGGACAAGAAATGGGCCAAAGAATTTCAAGGGACGACACTGATTGATTTTAAGGGAGAGATGGAAGCGGCGCAAAGGCAGTGGATGCAGGCGCAATACCCGGAATCCATTCTGCTTTTGCGTGAATTCGCAACCTACTACCACCGATATAAGAAAGAACAGAATCTGGTGAGCTTCAACGATTTGCTGTTTTTGACGGCGGAAGTCTTGAAGAAGCCGGAAATTGCACGGCATTATCAGGAAGAGATTCATTGTTTGTTTATTGATGAGTTTCAAGATACGGATCCAATCCAGACGGAGATTATGGATGCGATTACCAGAAGGGATGGAGAATTGCGGCAAGGAAGTCTCTTTGTCGTGGGGGATCCCAAGCAATCGATCTATCGATTCCGCCGCGCGGATATCGAGATTTACAATCGCGTAAAGCGCGAGATGGATCATGAGGGTCAGGTTTTGCATTTAACCTCGAACTTTCGATCGACGAATGCCTTGTCTCGCGCCTTGACGCCGATCTTCTCGGGATGGTTCCCAGCGGAGGAAGACGCCTATCAAGCGGAATATGCCCCCATGGATACGGTGAATGATCGAGTGATGGATCGGGAATTGAGCATCAAAGCGGGCGTGTTAGCCATTGAATTGTCGGCAGAGAAAAAGAAAGAGGAGGCTCTTGTTGCAGAGGCGGAAGCCATTGCAAAGGTAATTCGCCATGCTGTAGATTTTGGGAATGCCAAATATAAAGACTTTCTCTTGTTGTCTCGACAGAAAAAGGGACTCGGCACCTATGCCAAAATCCTGACAGAATGGGGAATACCGGTGCAGGTGACGGGGGAAAATAAAGCCCTTGAGGAACCGGAAATTCAGGAGTTGGATTATCTGCTGCAGTATCTGGTGGAACCCAGTTCGATCCATTGCTATATTGTTTTGCGGGGGCTTTTCTTTGGATTTTCCGAGGATGAAATTCTCCGTTTGAAACAAGCGGCGGGGACGGTTTCCTTGGAAGGAGAGGGGATTGGAAAGATCCCGGACACTGAGTTGCGCGAGCGATTTCTTTTTGCCGCACAATGGCTGAAGACGCGGCAGGAGGAAAGCGTAAAACTGTCTCCGGCGGCCTTCTTTCGGCACCTGCTTTTTGAGTCGGGGCTTATGGCCAGCGCCATGGACCGCAAACCGGTCTATGGACTTCTATGTCATTTGATGGAGATTGTTGCCGGTCTTCAGTCTCAGGGAATCTATCAATTGAAAGAGGTTCATCAGCGCATCGCGACTTATCTCTCCCATGAATTGGAGGAGGAGTTGGATCCGGACGGGAGTTTGAATCAGACTCGGATTATGAATGTGCACAAGTCAAAGGGACTTGAAGCGCCCATTGTATTTTTGGTGGGAGCCATGAACAACAAAGGGAAACGCGAACGGAAACCATCCTGGGTGGTTCGTCGCGAGAGTGGGGGTGCGCAGGGATTCTTGTCTCTGGAAGAGCGCATCGGATATTCATCCAAAACGGTTGCGGTACCGGCGCATTTTTCGGAGATGCAAGACGTGGAGCAGCGATTTTTGCAGGCAGAGGAATTGAGGCTCTTGTATGTGGCGGCAACCCGAGCCAAGCACGCTTTGGTACTGATCAGCATGGGGGACAACAAGTACAATCCGTGGAAAGCATTGTTGCCATCTGTTGAAAGCGAGCTGAAGGTACCGGAAACTGCCATCAAGGCAGAGTGGGATGAAAGTAGAACTGGGATGGCACCATGGGTGGACTGGAAGGAAACCGCCAAGGGAGAGACCTATAAAGTGGTAACTCCAAGTCTGCATAGCGATCGTTCGATCTTGGAAGGGGTTGAACGGGAATTTGGTGGATCGGCGGTCTTTGGTTCCTTGATTCACTTGGCGTTTGAGCGCTTGATCCGCTATGGAGAATTGGCGGCAAACCAGGTGATTGATCGGGACGCGATAGATCCAATGATGACAAGACGCGGCAAACGGATCTTGAAGAAATTTATGGAGTCGAAGCTGTATGCTCGAATTGAAGCGGCGAAGTCGATTATGCCGGAGATGCGGATTACTACCAGCTTGGCGGATGGTTCCCTGTTCCAAGGTGTCATTGACCTGGTTTTTGAAGAGGGTGACGGTTGGGTGATTATCGATTATAAGACGGATCACTACAAGGCGGAAAAGGATCGCCTTCAATTGGAGGCGTACTACCAGTCGCAAATTCAAGCCTATCGTGATGTATTCGAAGAGATTACGGGATATGGTGTAAAAGAAACGCAGATCTATTTCACCCATGAACCAGAACAATTGTCATGAATTTCCATGCATAAATTGTCTTGAATGAGGGATATATTTAATGAGAGACTAATTTATGATGGAAGGGAGAAAAAGATGAATGGATATGGCGTAACTCGTGTTCATTACCATGATCCACAACAACGGGACTTTATCGAGGCGGTAAAAATCATTGAATTTGAAGAGCGAAACGGTCGCTTGGATTTGAAAAAAGAGTGGGAATGGAGTCGCGATGCATTGCTCAACGAGGTCAAGTTTAATCACGACGTTTTTGTTCTCTTCGATTTGGATGATCTGGGACCGCATTTGGAAATGGTGGAGGTGCAGGGCAGGCGATATTTGCGAACGGATCGCAGAATGTATCCCCATGATTTTATAGCTGGGCTTCCCGAGTTTTAGGCTCGGGATTGAACGGTGAATTCCCCGGGTATAGGTGGAACGCAGAGGGGAATTAATGCATGCAGTTTCTCGATAGAAGAAGGGGTTGAGTCGATGAAAGGTTTAGGGATCAAGGAAGTTCACTATCATGACCCGAATACTCGAGACTACATTGAACGCGTAAAGGCAATGCATTTTAGAGGTGTCCGAAATTGTAAGCCAACCGATAATTTGCGAGAGTATACGCGAGAAGAGATTTTGGAAGAAATTCAAGTGAGAGATGATGTTTACACGGTTTTAAAGGACGATCATCTTGGCCATCGTGTCAATGCGATTCATATTGGAGAGGAAGACTTTATCCGTACGGACCGTAAAAAAGTTGGACACGACGAAGTTGACGAGGTGAAGTTCTATTAATAAAGTAACGGGAAACTGCGAATCGGAAGGCGAAAGCCTTCCGGTTTTTTTATGTTTCTGTATATTTTTTATTTGATCCTTTATACTCCTCAACGGAGTATTTTTCTGCGTTTTTCTCCATTTTATTGAAGAAGGCTTGGGTTAGATCAATTTCATTTTTCTGTGCAAAACGAAGCACGAAGAAAAACACATCTGCCAGCTCGTCGCTGATTTCCTCCTTGCGTTCAGGATCTTCCATCATGGCGTCCATTTGTTCCAAGGTCTTGAACCGAAAGTGATCCAAAAGCTCTCCGGCTTCCGTGGAAATGCCGATTGCCAATTCCTTGGGAGAATGGAATTGATCCCAGTCCCGGTCTGCGCAAAAGGATTGAATGGTGTCTTTAAGTTCTTGCAGGGTTTGTCTTTCGTCCATAGTTTCCTCCAGGGGGGTGTAATTCAATGATGTGGTTTTTACCATTCTATTTAAAAACGAATGATTCTTCAAGAAGAGAAGTTGTGGGAAGGGTTATTATCGGACAAAATCGATATAAACAGAAAAAACAA
>DAOUQF010000040.1 GCA_030625815.1 Eubacteriales bacterium | reverse complement strand
ATAACGAGACAGTTCCTCTTCCGCCGCCGCATCCACGATCAACGGCAGTTGATGCGCATGGGCAATCTCCGCCATTTCTTCCACCGACAGCATGCCCTTTTGCACGCAATGGTGAGACTTTACATAGAACAATGCCGCCGTTCGCTCGTTGATCGATGCGATGATATGCTCTTTCCGCACCTTGTTGGCTTGTCCAGCCAAAACAGGATTTCCGCCGCCGACACGAATCATGGTTTCAATTGGCGCGCCAAAATTAACGGCATGGCCCTTTTGTAAAACAATCTCGTTTTTAAATCCATCCAATACCTGCGGCAGAGTTTCAATCTGCAGAAGATTTTCCTTCGCGATCGCTGCCGCCACCGAGATCGCAATCCCAGCAGACGCGCAGGCTGTCGGACAGCTTGCTTCCGCTCCAGTAAACTTGCTGATCTCTCGATCTGCGTATTCCATCAATTCATGCAGCACAACAAAATTCTGTCCCGCCGAAGCCATGGCTTCGAGGGTTGCAGCGCGAGGGGTTGAAACCCCTAGCGCTGTCATTCTGCCACTTGCATTAATAATCTCTTTTAATCCCTTGCTCTTGTAAAGATTCACATGCATCCCTCTTTCGTCTTGATCTCACTTTACATAAAAGCGAATATACCCGCTACCAACATCGCACCCAAGATCGCTCCACCTGTAACCGGTCGATCCTTTCTAAAGGCAATCGCAGCCCCGATAAAGGCGCCAATACCCGCTGGAATGCTGTACTGAATCGCTGAGATGATAATCAATGGTCCCAAGAACCGGCCGGTCTTGTTTCCAGCGCCCATCATGACATCGGTACCGCTTGCCGATAATCCCTCCGGCATTGCTTTTCGAACGGCGATAATCAAAAGACCCAAGGCAATCCCGATTCCAGCGCCAGTGACCAAAGACAAGGCAAAGTTATCCAATGGCGCCGTGATTCCAGCTGCCAACAACATCGCCGGGATGCCGATTCCAACACCCGTCATCAAAGATCCGCCGATATCCAGGATCCCGACCAAAGGTCCTTCCAAAATTCGTGCCAATAGGAATCCTGTTGCAAATCCAGCTGCCGCCGCATAATCCCCAGTCGCCAAGCCTTCATCCAGCATTTGAACAACAAAGATTTCGTTGAATGCGCCGGTTCCATAAACAATATACAAATGTGTTCCCGCAAAGATCGCTGCGCAGGCCAAGGCCATCAAAAGAGGGAAGGTCTTGTTTGCGAGCAAAAATGCTTTTAAATTCTTGTTTGTTGTTTCCATTTGATTTTCCTCCTTCTTCTATAGGCCCAGTTTCGCGAAGAAACCACGGAAGTACGCGATGATCACGAACAATGCAATGATAATTCCCAACATCACTTTCACTGCCTTGTTGAATCCTTTTTCTTCAATCGATTGACCGATCAAGATCCCAAGAACCAATCCAGGAACCGCGTTGCCCATAATCATTTGTCCAGTACCGCCTAGAATGGTCGCCCACACACCGGTTTTCTTGCCGGCATCCAAAGCTGCCAACCAGAAGATAATCGGCATAACAGGGTTGATCATCAGGCTTGCCGCAGGCGACAAGATCTCTTTCGCGATAATCGACAACTGCTCTGGAATCACAGATGCCAAGGTGTTCAAGAAGGTTACCACAACCGCGCCGGAAATCGCGCCAGTCACAATCATCTTCGATGGATCGTACAGGGTTTCCTCGACCGATTTATTTTTGAGCAAAAGGGCTCCTGCCGCAAAGTTCGGTACAATTCGATGGAATACGTCCTGTGTCAAGGCTCCCGTTGCAACGGCAGCTGCTGCTGCGTTGAAGAAAAAGCCCATACCAAATGAGAAATGCGCAATAGGATCGCCCTTGCAGGCATTCAATTCACCAAGGGTACGAAACGCCCCCATGGCTTGAGATTCCGGCGAATGAAACATTCTCGCCGCGCCTGCCGCGATGGCGCCACCGCCAAGCAGACCAATGATGATCGATTTGATAATAAGTCCAGTCACAATACTTCCTCCTCTATGGATTAATAAATTTCAACCGGGTAAGAATTCTTACCTTCAGTTGGACCTGGGTTTTCACCTTCGGCGTAAAAATAAATAAGAATCGTTCGGTTGTCTCCACAACCTTTTCTTCCAGGATTTCCACTTCCATGGGTTCCATTTGAAGGATTAACGCTTCGTCGAGTTGTTTGTACGCTTCCTTTTTAAATTTCGCAAAGGCGTTGCCGAGCGCTTCTTTTCTAGATTCGCCACTGGCAGCAAGTAAGATCTCCGCAGTCTTTTCTTGCAAACAATTCATTCTCTCTCCTCCTTCTATGGTTATCGAGCCAGGTAGGCTTTCACCAAGGCCTCGCCCAATTCCTCTATATCCATAAAGCCAAACCCGACAACTTCGTAGCCTTCCTTCACGGCCGTTACGCCCGCTTCCACACTACGTAGATGGTGTTTCACTTTATATCCATACTTATTGGCTGCCATCAATGCGCCGGCGCCGCCGGATCCGCAAAAGGAAATCCCCAGATCCGCTTGATGCTCTTGCATCACATCGCCCAATTTCATGTCGGCTGCCATGCCTTCTATAACGATCGCTTTGCCGCCGGCCTTTTCAATGCCAGTGGCCACTTTCTGCCCCTTGCCCAATCGATGTCCAATGACAATCGTAATTTGCTTTTCCATGATTACTCCTTTCTCAACGCCATTTCATAATGGGTTGAAACCAATAAAACTTCTGAGCGGTGTTCCGCTCCCTCCTTCGAAAACGCTTCAACAATCTCTTGCGCCAACTGAATGGCGGCTGGAGTAACCTCTTCAAACAAGCTTTCATCCATTTCCGCTACCCATTCTCCGTCCCGCGCTCGGCGGATCAGAGAAATCATATGGGACAGAAATCCCAATCGGAAATTATCCTCCCATGCAATTCCCTGCTCTTTTGTAAAGCTCAGTACCTTGCGCACAATTTCCTGTTCTTCTGGTGTCAGCTGTAAGCGCTCTTCTACTTCTCTGATAATTTCTGGCACCGATATCCCTCCCACTCTGTTACCTCTCCATCGACGATGGTTAAAACTTTTGCAAATCGTTCTCTTCCTTCTCGTTGAACACCAACACTGTCCATCCAAATAGTCGGTTCTTGCTCTCTCTGATAGGCCGTCAACCTGGCTTTTCCGCCGATCTCAATGGCTCCAAGGCCGGAGAGCGCAAATACCTTCACAGGCACCTCGGTCACTCGATCGATCACATCCTCAACCGACATGCCCATTTGAATCATCTTATCCATCACATGGGACAGAGAAACGACGGGACCGTCCATGTTCTTCTCATAGAGATCCGTGCTAATCAAATCAGCGGCAAACCCATTCGCCAAGGCTCGTTCGGCAATCTCAAAACTAAAACTCGCCGATCCATGGCCGACATCAAACAAGACGCCGCGGCGCTTGGCTTCTAGAGCCGATGAAATCAGATTTCCATCCTGATCAAACAAGCCGTTGGGTTTATTGTGAAAACAATGAGTAATCACATCCCCCGCGTCCAATAGGTCCAATACCTCTTCCACCTTCGGCGGAAGATTGCCGATATGCACCACCAGGGGCAGCTGCAATTCCTTTGCAATCGCCTTTGCCCGTTGAATGGGCAAAATACCTTGATCCCCCACGACGCTTCCGCTCGCTCTTGCCTTGATCCCTACAATTAATTCGGGATATTTCGCAACAGCTGCACGAATCGCATCTTCATCAATCCAATCCGGATTCGATCCCTCGTCCAATCGCTGCAAGCCAATCCGCGAAATATTCAAGAGGATCTTCACCTCGGTTTTCGCCGTCTGAAGCATCTCTTCCACGTAAGCGTCCAATTGATCGGTTCCTACGGTGCCCGCATCAAAAACGATGGCGCTTCCCCGCAAGATTCCTACCTGATCCGGGTGCAGTCCAATCACCGTATCCATGGGATTGGCATGGACATGGATGTCAATCCAGCCCGGTGTCAGAACCATGCCCGGCAATAGAATCATCTCTTCGCCCTCTATTGGCGGTAAATTCTCTCCAATTGCTTCAATTCGTCCATTCCGGACACGAATCTCCGCACGTTCATATTCTTGTCTGCCCGGATGATAAATTCGCTCCGGACATAATCGCACGCTCTTCATTCTTTTCACCTCACACAATATAGCGCATTACCGCCACCACTTCATCGCTTGGAATCACCAAATCATAGGTCTGCCCAATTCGAAACAGGGTCTTTTCAACCTGATTGTACAGAGAAGGGTGTTGGGACTGATAGCGTTCCAAATCGCCTTCCGACACATAGTCCCCATAGATCCATCTCGGAATCGATAGAATGATATGCAGAATGAGTCCCCATAGATTTTGCCTCTCCAGGGTGATCCCCTCTTCATCAGCAAGTTTTAGTATCATTTCTCCAAACTCAACAACGGTCATTCCCGTCAAATGAGCAAAGTCTTCCAATCCATCTCGCTGGATGCCCGAAATTTCCTTTTGGTCTTGCTGGTCAGCAAGCTGTCTTCGGACACGATCGCCCGCCACGCTTCTTTTGGTTTCTTTCAGGGATTGAAATCCATACAAGTGACTATGAATCATCCCCAATTCCTCATTGGAGATCACCGGGCTTACCACCAGATAAGGAATGGCAATTTCGAGATGCACCGTGGAAACAACAAAATCCAAAACCCCAAACTGCGAGAGGTTTTCCTCCGCCTCAAATGCTGAGGTTGGACCCACAATCTCGACGTGAGGCAGGTTGTTGCGGATGCGCTTCTCCAAAAGCTTGGCCGCGCCCTTGCCGCTGCTGCACACAATCAAGATTTTGCGCGTTTCACCTTCTTTTCTTTTTTCCGTATTCTCACAGAGATACATGGTGAGAAACCCGATCTCATCTTCATTGAGCGGAATCTGGAAATAATCCTCAAACACCTTTGCCATCTTTCCAGCAATGACATAAAGCGTTTCGTATTGGTTTCTGATTTCTTCCAGCAAGTAGTTCTTGCTTTCGATCTGCAATTGAGATTTCTCTAATGTCAATTCCAAATGAAGCAAAAGTTCTTCTTTCAAATGGAGCAATGCCTCATCTTCCAGCGTCAATTCGAAGGAAGCGGTTCTCAGCATCTCGTATACTGTGTCGATCAGCTTGGGATCGAAGACGCGTCTGCCTTTGATCTCAAATACCGTGCAATGGTTTTTCAAAAGCACCCGCTCGAGTCTCTGGATCTCTTGAATCGGAACCTCCAGATCAAGCCATGCGGACAATCCCGTTAGAATGTCCTTGGCCATCAGCTGCAATTGCTGATTCTGCCCGCTTTCTTCCAGGCTTGCCTCGACGACATACCGGGAAAGTTTCATGCTTTGAATGGAAAGAAAAATAAAGGATGCAATCAATTGGAATTGCTCCTGCGGAATCCAGATGGCGTATTCCTTCTTTGCCATGGAGATTCGCTTTCGAATCTCTCGAAACAAGGGCTCGACCTCATCAAAGGGCAGGCTCTCCCGCACTTCGCCATAGGTCTGATCTTTCAGACTCTCCGCCAAATACATCGCTGCAAAGATCCGCTTGTCGGTTTCTTTTCCTTCCAATCGATATCCATATCGCGCGCGACTGATCAATTGCAAGCCTCCAGCCTTTGCCTCGTCTTTCAATTCCTTCAGGGTGGAAACAATGGTAGATCTGCTAACCCCCACCGCTTCAGCCAAATACTCCGTCGTGATAAATTCCCGTGCCATAAACAACTGAATCACCACCAACAAACGACGCGCTTTCAAGGAAAAGTTTCGATAGTCTTGATCCGGACTTTCGGACAGCAGCCGTCTAGCCGCTTCCTTCTTCTCGATCCAGATACCGACCTTGGGCTTGGAATGGATCTCCGCCCCGACTCGATTCAGCCAATAATTCATCTCCTTGATGTCATACCGGATTGTGCGGATGGAGACCTGCAATTGCTCCGCCAAGTCGTGCACCACCATGGGGGCATCCTCTCTCAATAAGATCTTTAAAATTCCAACTTGCCTTTCCTTCAAATCCATTGTTTCCTCCTAACTGCATTCTATCCTCTTTGTTAATCATGCAAAATAATAAAGTCTTTCCGTTTTAATCGTGCAATTTTATACGATAAGTCTATCAGAAAAGGAGATCCCGATTAACAGGATCTCCTCTTTTGTGTCTATTTTGCAGGATTTATGGCTTTTATTGTGCAGACAAGCGTTGACGAACACGCTCCCAATAGTATTGCGCCGCTCGCGGCAAAGCATTGTTTCGCAAGAAATTCCGATGATGCGACAGCTTCCGATATCGATGCAAGGCTGGCATAAAAATGGAATCGATCTCTCTTTGCTCCGTTTTGGACAAATGATCCATCCGATAGTACGCCCTCACATTTTCCTCGGACCACGCACTTTCTTCAAAGAAGCGTTTCCCTTTCTCCCTATATAATCGTGAGCCCGGCAGCAACATCAAGAGCCCCCAAGAGAAATTGTCGAGGGGCATGCTTTTCATCCACTGAATCGTAGCCATCAAATCATCGAGGGTCTCGTCCTCCATTCCCCGGATCAGATTCGCCTGAATTCGGATGCCCTTCTCGTGGCAAATCCGAATCGCTTCCTCCATCGTCTCAATGGAAATATTTTTTGCAATGCTTTTCAATGACCCTTGCTTGATGGTTTCAACCCCAAGTTCCATCTTTCTGCACCCCGCGGCGTACAACAAATCAACAATCTCTCGATCCAAATGATTGGCCCGCGTTTGAATGCAAAATACCATTCGTTTATGATATCCGCGTGCTATGATTCCTTTGCAGATCGACTCAATAATTCCTCGATCCGCTAAAAAATCGCTGTCCAAAAAAGTAATGCCGTCGATATGAGCCTGATCCAGCAAGGTTCCCATCCAATTCAATGCATATTCGGGGCTGTGATACCGAACCCCTTTTGAGTAAGTTAAAGTTTCCGTACAAAAACTGCATCGATTCTTGCACCCTCTTGAAATCATCATGGTTCCGACCGATAAATAAAATTCGCGGATCACCCATGCATTTCTGAAGGTGTAGAAATCAAGATCCAGCAAATCGGTTGCAGGCATTGGCAATTCATCCAAATTTACAATCTGGTCCGTCGGATTCTGATAAAAGATTCCGTCCTCCATCCATGCCAATCCCGGAATTTCTTGATAGTCCCGCCCTTCTACAAACATGCAAAGGCCTCTTTCCCCTTCGCCACAAAACACGGCATCGACTTCGGGAATTCGTTCCAAAGTCAGTCTCGGCATCGCTGTCGGGTGATGCCCCCCCAACACAATTTTTCCAGAATATTTTCTTCGTATGGATTTGACCGTTTCCACCACATCAAAGATATAGGGAGAAACCGCGTTCATGCCGATGTAATCCGGCTGAAACTCCGCAATCACCCTTTGCATTTCCTTTTCCATCCATTCCGTTCCAAATTGTCGATCGCCGGCAAAACGATCGAAAATCACTACAGAATGGCCATGTTCGCGTAGATATCCAGCCAAATAACAGATCCCCAAGGGCATCCAGCGCATATCCACTTTACTGAATTTCTGCGTAAGCAACAATACTTTCATCGTTTTTCTCCTAGCGAACTGCCTTCTCGTTGCAGAAAAACATCTTTCGCATATCGCAATTGTTTCATTTCAAAGGGATCCTCCGAGAAATTCCCCAAGCACTGAAATTTCTTTTTCAATTCCCATAACAGTTGATATCCCAGCAACTCTGTTTGCAAAATATCGGTCCCGACAATCACACAATCGCCGCGTTCAACCCGACCCGTATTCGGTCCGCCATCGACAAAGGCTTTTCGCCCATCCAAGAATATCAAATCCGGTTGAACCGCCGCGGCGATCTCAACAACTTTTTCATGCAAATGGTCCCGATGCAAATCAATCCGCTGCAAAGGATGCATAAATCCAACAGCCAATTTCATGCCCAGAGAAAAATCCGCATGGCGATGGGTTTTTACATTTGCCAAATAAATGATTTTATCCACCTGATCCACCAATCTTGGAACCACAAGATCCGGCAAGACTGAGAAATCCCCCTTGACCCGAACCCATTCCAATTCGTCGAAACAGGCAAATTCCACTTGTTCGCCAAAACGTGAAAAGAATCCTGCTTCTTTCATCACCTTTCGCGTCGGCAATTCTGAATTGGATGAACAATCCCCAACGATAATGCGATGAATGCCGCGATTCTTCAACTGCTTGACCACCCACTCAATCATAACAAGATCCGTCGAAGCCGGATACGGATTGGCTGTGTTTAAATTCACCTTGATCAATACCCGATCATGGGAATGAAATCCCCGAAAAATTTGGTCTTTCCCTTGTTCCATTTTCTGTTCGATTTCAGCCAGGTCCAGTCCGTCAAACCTGCGGCATGGCATCCCCTTGCCGCGGCGAATCCGCGGTACAATCCTCCCGGAAACCTCCATTTTTTTGAGTACACTCGGTCCAAAAGTCTGTTTGATCTTGCGCTTGATTCTTCTAATCATCGAGAACTCCTTCTATGGCCTGCACAAATTGATCCATATCCGTTCCGAATGCCACTTCATAACAGGCAACTGCATCCAAGAATTCCATAACAAACCGAAAGACCGCTTCCGACTCTTTCCCTCTCCCCAGCTTAATCGTAACCGGGAACAAAGAAGATACGGCTGCCGCAGGATGCATGGATGTGATTTTCGTCTCTTTTTTCCCGGTCTTTTTCAATACGAATAAATGATGAATGTCATCCAGCTTCTCTACAGGCTCCCGTTGATCCCTCAACTGCATATACCATTCCTTCCGCCAAGCTTCAAGGGCCAAATCGCTCGAATAATTCTTGAAAAACCGTTGCCGGGAATCCTCGCAGATCTTAATGGTATCGCTGATCGAAACCGCATCATATCTGCCGCTCTCGAATCGCAGCAAGGGCATTTCATCGGACAATACCGGATAGCCTTTCTCCATAAGCGCAAATGTTGCCGTTGACTTTCCGCCGCCGCTTTCGCCTGACAATAAAATGGAATGTCCCATGACTTCTACGCAACCGGCATGAAATCGATAATATTCAAATAATCGCAAGTAATCCATCAGGGGCTTTAGAATAAGAAGAAATACCGAATAATACTCAAATTCAACCGAATCAAGAATCCGTTCAGCAACGATTCGCCTTTCCTCAAGATTCAGATAACAGCTTCCGTATCCTTCATACCAATACCAAGCCTCTGAATCCTTCCGGTAATATGCATACTCTCGCAACTCTTCCAGCCGGATCTTCCCCTGGGCAAAAATTTCAACTCCCTCCGGTGCTGATTGAGATACGAGCCCCTGCTTTCGATCCTGCATAATCAATTCAATCTGATGCTCTCTCACGCATGGATCTTCCTTCAGGGTAGTATATTGCTGAATCAGATCGATAATCCGATCCGAATTTGTTTCCAAACGAATAGTAAAATTTTGCCAACCATATTGTTTTTTCACCCTTCAGACTCCTTTCCCTGTCACCCGTCCCTAGACAGGAATCTTGATTATATTAATCAATGCGAGGTATGAATATAATGTCGGGGCAGGTTTCACATGTCAAACAATCAGGAGGATATGATGAAAGCCTATGTAAAACCCACTTTGACAGAATATGAAAATCTCAAAAAAAACACCGCGGGCGCTCCACCATCTGGCATGCCGTAAACCCTGCCAGAACAAACCTTCGGGTTTGCTGTTGCTGCCATAATTGACACCTGTTCTTTGCAATACATAAAGAGAACAATGCATAGGAGGGGAAAAATGAAAACCTATAAAAGACCGGAACTGACGGAATACGAGAATCTAAAAAAGAATACTGCTGGCATAGATCCATCGGCAACCTAAAAACAAACCTTCGGGTTTGTTTTTTTAGTTCCTTCGATTCTTATGATCTTTCACAAACAGTTTCATCAACGAAAAAAAGTTGAGAAAAAAGTTCCCGCCCGGTTCCCGACCCGTACGCTGCGCAAAAGCTTCCCCACTGACGAAATAATACACAAACATCTTCCATCGATCGCGTGCAATCCTCGGCATTAGAATCTTAACGAGCCTTCCCTGAATCTTTGCACGCCAGCCCTTGTTATGTTCAAAAGAAAAAGAGCGATAAATCCGATACTCCATCTCGGCTCTCGAAGACTCCCAATAATATTGCCAAGGCTTGCCGCCAAAAGAATCCACTCCAGTGATTTCTTCCACCATGCGAAAACAAATCCCCATAAGCTTGCGTTCATTGGGATGATCATATTCCTTGCGCAGATATGTCCAATCCAAGCTTTCCTGATGAAAAGCCGCCACTTCGCAAAGATCAATCAACCATTTCATCCCGCAAAAAGAATGATGAATGGAAAAATGAACGATCATCTGAATCCATGCATCTTCTTTCCGCAAGACAGGAACGCTCTCTCCTCGAAGCTCTTTTTTATCGCATGCAGCGAACCAATCCCTGTCATCCAAATGATAAATCGATTTCGGAATCGACCCTTGCGGAAAGCCCGTCAAGTCCAAATGCAAATCCAAATTCAAGGGCAACACCGGCGTCTCCTTGAGATAATGCATTTCATGAGCCCATTCAGCCAGCTCCTCTTCCGAAAACACAACGCCGCGAGTATCCATCGTTTTTTGCGGATACTTAAAGCCTTGCCGCTTCACCAGCTCCGCCGCCCTTTTTCGATCTTGGCGGCGAATCAAGAAATCCAAATCCGATGTGCTTCTAACCGTATAGTTTTGATAAATCCAATCGATGTTCGGATTGCCTTTAAACCAGATCACTGGAATTTCCTCTTTTTCAAATTCTCGAATCAGAGAAACGCCTTGCATCTCGAGCATTTGATTTTCCAGGGCAATGCGCTTCATATCCTCCTCCACATGATCCCTCCAAGTTTTTGGGATCAATGGTCGGATTTCCGGTTGCTGAAACACCTCAAATAGAACACCGCTCAACCGCAATGAATCGATCAATTGCAGAATTCGCTGTTCATCACACTTCGCCATCAGACTGTGAAGGCTCGACATATCGCCATTGTCGTAGCGGCATTTCACCCATTCTAAAATCAATTGTTCTTCCTTCGCCATCGCCATTCGATCACCTCACCAGGAAAGAATTTCTGTGAATTCTTGAATAAAAGATTCTTGATCACAAAAAATCTCGCCATTCAAAATAATCCACGCATGTCCTTCAATTTTATCCTTCTTACAAAACCCGATAACCAGTTGAACCTCTAATCCGTAGCTTTTCGCATGGTAATAAAGAATCAAGCTGCGTACAAAACATGGATTGTTTTCCTTCAACACGCGATGATAATACCAGGAGATCAACCGATACAACTTGACCAAGTCCTCAGTTTGATGCCTGCTCGTAACGGCGGGCTGATCCGACAGAACGGACTCTTCCATCAGCTCTTGCAAGGTCAGATCGCGTAATTTTCTACGGATTGCATGAATTTGCTTGATTGTCGAAACCATCATGGGAAGATCATAAGGAAAGGAAAACCCCTTCACCTTCACTCGCTGTCACCATCCAATAGAATCTTCTTTTCCAGAAGCCGAGCAACCAACTTTTCCACGTCCGCCTTTAATACCTCTCGCTTCACATCATATTCCTCATCCAGCAAATCAATGATTTCTTCCAGGCCTTTCTTTCCGTCCACCAATTGATAAAAATCGCTTCCCACTTCGTTCAATCCAAAATAGTCTCCTGTTTTTGAATTTAACAGCACCGCTTCACCCTTTACCACCTGCACCAAAAAATCTTGATTCTGATTCAGCATAAAATCCTCCTCTCGCACTTTCTTACAATACCGTTACCCATTCAGCCAATAAGAGCAACAGTTCCCTGCCGCAAATTACGCACAAAAAAAAGACCCAAAGAATTGCTTCTTCGGGTCTGTCTCCAACTTCTTGTTTTAAATCTCGTAATCCACGACAACACGAGCCGTTGCAACGGTCTTCACAAAGTCACGAACCACTTGATGCTTCGGATGAATCTGATAGGCATCCAGATCTTCTGCCGTATTGAAGGTAGTCTCCAATACAACATCATAGGCTGCGTCGGAAGGATTAAAATTGATGCCTACCGCAATCTCTTTCAATTCTTCAATCTGTCCGGAAAGCCCCATCAATCTTGCCTTTATCTCAATCCTGTTTTCTTGCTTCGTTCTTTCATCAGTTTCTTGAACTTTCCACATAACCAAATGTCGTACCATTGACTTCCTCCTTATGAAAAAGCGGCGCTATCATGCGCCGCCAATTTTATTTGGTTCCTGTTGATCCCATGCCGCCTGCGCGTGCAGAATCCGTATTCCCATTGTCCGCAACCAGGAAGGACAAAAACAATCCCTGCGCGATTCGCTCTCCCGCTTCAATAGTCACCGCGTTCTCGCGGCAATTGAACAGCGCGATCCCGATATTTCCGTCATTGGATGGATTGCCATAATAATCCGCATCAATGATTCCCGTTCCATTGGCCAATACCAAACCTCGTTTGATGCCGATGGAAGAACGCACATATAACTTCAGTACTTCCCCCTCCTGCATATAGGATTTAACATCGGTCCAAACCACATAAACTTTTCCAGCCGGGACCGTAAAGGTTTCAGGCGCATAGAAATCATAGCCTGCGGCGATCTTCGATCCCCGTGTCGGCAATTGAATCTCAAGCGTGCCGAATTTTCTCGCATCCTCGCGAACAACTTCAAATCCTCGTATCTTCATGGTTCCCCCTATCGAATCGGACATACGCCTGTATCACAGCCATCTGTTCCGATATCCAATTGCTGCTCATGCTTCTCATATTTGCTGATCAAGTTCGGAATAAACGGTCGCATCTCTTCAACCCGACGCTCGTACTCTTCCTTTTCGATGGCTTCATACGGTAACAGATCATAGAAGCTGTCGTCAAGAGACAAGAAGGACAAGGCAACAACCTCTTCCCAATGATCATAGACCCATTCTTCCACAAGATCCCACTCATGCTCTCGCACATGAACCGTAATGGAGCAATTGTGCTCTACGTAAGCATCCATAAATAGCTTGTAGTTTTCCAATTGTTCCAAAGCACTGACATCGTACTTGGTGCGGCCTTCCGGTGCTTTTACCGGGAATTCCACTACCTTGGTTGAACAAGTTTTCCACTCTTGTCCCACCTCGGGGAATACCGGCCAGTCCAATTCTTCCGCAACCTTTGCCAAAGGATCCGTCGCATTGATTCGCACGCGGCGAATATAGTATGGCGAATGTGAGTAATGCACGCCGCTTGATACTGTTGGCAATTGAGAGAGTGTCCCTTCCGGTTTGACTGTTGTTACCAGAATTGGCGCGTTCTCGCCCAACTCTTCCGCGTAGTGTTCCGCCGCCTCATTGGCTGCAACCCGAAGCTCGCCCAAAAGGATCGCTTGCGCTTCCACGGATAATTCGACCGCATTGACCATATCTTGCCAGCCGGTCAGAGAACAGCCAACCAATTTATCTCGATTTTGGGTGGAATCCCACATTGGCAATTCCAATTCCACGCAGGTCATTCGATATCCAGCCTTGGCGGAAAGTCGTTGCGCTTCCAGCAAGCCCTCTCTATCCAGCGTGCCGTCAGCCTGCACATAGGCAAATGTGTTAATGGTTGTCAGATTGCATAAGCCGCGGGTATCCAAGAGGATCTCTCCGCAAGGATTGACGCCGTTGAAATTCGGACGTCGCTTCTCTGCGGCAATCGCGTTTACAAAGCCCGGTTCTCCCGAATAACGCATCTTCTCAATCTGCCAATGCCATTGCTCGCGGCTCGGCTTCTCACGGTAATAAATGGAGTTATTGGACATTTGACGGTGAATGATATCCTTGTCCACAATCCATTGTCCGTCGATCTGCTTGTATAGATTGCTTTTCGCGTCAATGCATTCCGTATCATCAGCATCCACCAAGACGATCTCCGCTGTTCGGCGTACGCCGCCAACCACTACATTCTCTCCAATGATATTGGCTATGTCCATGCAGTCAATCGGCATCAGCTTCACGCGCTTCGAGCTATGAATCACACCGAGTTTCTTCATGACACGGTCGATCTTAAAGAACATATTCTTCAAAGATTCATGGCCCGATGCCGTACCGCCAAAGGTCTTCAATTTTTCACCCTTAGGACGAACATGATCGTAATTGATGACAATGGTTTTAATGCCGCGGTATTCATTGGAATACAAGACCTTGATATAATAATCCAATGCCTGCGTCCATCCCTCTTTGCTGTCGCCAACGGTGATTTTCACCGATGCGTTGCGCGAGAAATGAAGGCTGGTTGAATCCTCCCGATCCGATTTCGGAACAGGGCTATAATCTTGATGAATCAACTCATAGTCCGTTCGAACCTTTGGCAATTGCTTGACGTCATCCTTCAGGATCCGAACCCCAACACCTGAGCCGACCATTAACAAATAAAATAAATCCTTAAATGAATCAAAGCCATCGATCACTTCAAAGGCACAATTGTAGTTTGAGATTGGATAATTCTTTGCCACAGGCGTTCCACCGACCCAGAAGGTACGGCCAGATAAAAACTGTCTCAAATGAAAAATATTATCAAACAATCGTTCCGCTTCCGCTTTTGTTGTCGGTACCAAGCTCGCATTGTACTCCACTGCTCTTCGCACTGTTTCCCACCAGTATTCCCGACGGTTTTGCTCTTGCAACCAGCGAGAATAGGTGCGGTAATAAACAAAATTTCCCAATTGCTTCATTGGGGACGGAAGATGCTTGTAACGGCTGACAAATTCATCCGTTAAAATGTGGTCGTCTGTCCGCTTCCGTGCGTCCCTTGTTTTGTCTCGCTCATATCGATACAAGATATAGGCCTTGGCAACATCCTTGCGTGGTGAATCCATCAGATAGTTTTCGACCCAATCCTGGACTTCCTCTACTTGCATGGGAATGCGAGAATCGCTGGCTGCCTGTCCGATCAGCTCTGCAATCTTCTGACTAAGGGCGGAATCCACACCGTCTTTTGTCGCTTTCATCGCATTCTCAATGGCGCGAACGATCTTTTCGAGATTAAATTCTACTAGTCTCCCGTCGCGTTTTGATACTTTCATTCCATCGCCTCCTTATACGTTATCCACTAAATGTGGTATTGTCCACTCGTCTTTACTCTTCATATTGTACACCTAACCGTTTTTGACCACAAGATATATTTCCCGGGAAACAATAGGAAAAAATAGGTTATGCAAGTAAATCCCATGGTTATGCCATTTCCCGATTTTGTCTGAAAAATAAGAAATCCGTGAAGAAAATCTTCACGGATCAATAAATCAATTTTTTCCTAAATTTGCCTTCTATGCGGAAGGATTTTCCGTTGTCGGCGCTTCCGGTTCCGGTTGAGGAACTGTTTCTACTTCAGATTCCGGTTGCGGTTCAGGTTCAGGTTCAGGGTCCGGGTCCGGTTGCGGCTGTGGTTTTGGCTGTGCCTTGATGATATACGGCGCTCGAGGATCAAAGGAGAAGTATCCGGTTGAATCGGTTACGCCTTCCGGCAATAATGCCTCGCGGGTATAATTGTTGGACGCGCTCCACAAAATCCATTCCTCATAACCGGCGTCATAGGTCGCCTCAATCTGCGCCCGTACCTGTTTCGGACCATAGGTCACAAAATTCACACCATAATCACGCTTGATCCATGGAGCAGAAAAATCCTGCAACCAAGGACGCATCAAGGCTTTCTTTCGTGTCGTTTCCGCCACTTCGATTCGATCGTTAGCCCTGGCCATGGTGCCGTAGATAATTGCATATGGATCACTGTCGGGGTATTTAACCCCCAAGGTATTCATATAGAAGTGAGATGGATAGACCATGGGTGAAAGCACATCACAGGCATCCGCCAGGGTCTCCAATTGATGGCCAACCCCTTCTCCTGTTTTCGAAATCGTCACCTGGCCGAAGATATCCGCAGAGATCCTCGCCCCGAACGGCGACAAAACATCCGTCGCGTGTTGAAGAAAATCAGCGATGGCCTGATTTCGGTCAGCGCCTTCAAATTCCTTGTAATCGATCAGGCTCAGTTTTCCCTTATCCGGAAATCGCACGTAATCGAATTGAATCTCGTCAAATCCCATCTTAACGGCTTCCAGTGCAATCGCCAAGGGATATTCCCAGGCTTCTGGCTTATAGGGGTTCAGCCAGGCGTTGCCGTCCTTGTCGCGCCACACATTGCCACCCGCATCTTGGATCGCCAGTTCCGGATAAGCTTCCGCCACCCGCGAATTCTTAAAGGTAACCACTCGTGCAACCGTATAGATGTTTTCCGCCTTCAATCGATCCCAATTCACCGAAAACTTTGGCGACAAAGGGGCATTGTCAAGGCCTTCCGCAACCGCCATGGGCACGCGGGTCGGATAGGTAAAGTGTCCATTGTCGTTATTTACGTCAATAATCATGGCATTGACCTCTGTTGTCACCGCCAAATCCAACAATTGATCAAACTTCTTGTTGTAGCCAATTACATTGCCTGTAACATAAATCCCCTTGACCTTCGTTTGATTCTCAAAGGCTTTCCAGCTCCGATCCACCGGCAAATAATCCGGCTCACAAAAGGGATCCCGGGTTGCCGCAAATCCTGTAGAAATACTTGCTATAAACAAACCGGCCATCAAACCGGCCATTACTTTTTTCTTCATAATTTTCGCTCCTTTAGTGTGCTTTCTCTATTATATCCCAGCAAGCGTGGGGTAGCAATCCAAATTCACGATGTTATAATGAATCCGAGGTGATTGTAAATGAAAAGTAAACGAATCCGCATCGAGAAGCAAAATGGAGAGAAATTAACCGCGATTATCGATCTCCCGGACAATGGCGAATACCACGCCATCGTGATTACCGTCCATTGCTTTAGCTGCGAAAAAAATTATCATATTTACCGACGCCTGCATCACTCCTTAACGGATGCGGGAATTGCCGGTTGTCGATTCGACCTGACCGGGCTCGGGGAAAGCGAAGGCTCGTTTTCCAAAACCAATTTCGAAGAAAATGTATCGGATACCCTTGCCGTGGTCAATACCCTGTGCAAAGATCTGACCTGCCCGATATTCTTGATGGGTCATTCCTTGGGCGGACTGATCGTTCAATCGGCTGCTCAGCATTTACCGGCAGTAAAGGGAATTGTCACCCTGGCAACCCCCTCCACTCTCGATGGAATTTCTTCCATCGTCAATACGCAGCTGCAGGGTCTCAGCGAAGATGAAGAAAAAACAATTCAAATTCAGGGCCGCCCCTTTACAGTCTGCGGCGGTTTCTATCAAGATCTTGCTCACTTTGATCTCAATGACTCCCTTCGCACTCTCAATGTCCCGCACCTGATCCTCCATCCGGAGAAGGATGCAGTTGTTTCACTGTCCCATGCCTATCGCCTTTTCGAGTATCATAAAGAGAACAAGGAATTGCTCGTGATTCGAAATGCCAACCATCTTTTTTCCACCCAAGACGCAGCGGATCGCGTGGGACAAATCCTTCTGAGCTGGTTCCAAAACTTTCTGTGTTAACTTTGTTTAAAGACACAAATCCGCGGGTAAATGGTTAATGGCAAAGTAGATCGCTTTGTACCTTTCCTTTAAGTATACCTGTTCCATACAAAAAGACCCGTCGACGGACGGGTCTTTTTGTGTCTATTTAAAGTAATTGCGTCATCATCTCATACAATACTTCAATATCCTTAATATTGGTTTCGCCACTCATCTTATCAACAATTGAAGTGTATACATGCGGTATCACTTTTTCAATTCCAGCATCAAGACATACTTTCACTATCTCACTAAAATTATCTACTGTTATTCCACCAGTAGGTTCAATAACAGGGATTCCAATACTAGTAGCCTTCTCCGCTAAATCTCTTAACTCGTCAATATGCTTAATTCCCTGCATATGAAAAAATTTAATCGATTTCACTCCCGCATCTTTCATTAACATCAAAGCAATTTCAGTATCAATACATGCTACCTGATGCATAGAGCTAAACGGACCTGTTGCAATATTAACTTTTCCAACCTCACCACTTGGTGAAATTAAAGCGTTTACAAGTGTGTTGTTGCAATTTTTACTTTCTAAATATCCCTCGCTATAAAACGCTGTCGGAAACACCTGATTTAAATGACCAGGATCAAGCTCCCCTGCTATTTCCAAAGCCATCTTCCATTGCTTTGGATCCCCAGCTCCTAAACCAACAGAAATATACGGAACGACTTCCAAATACCCTTTTGCATCTTCTACAGCTTCATTAACAGAAGAATAATTTTTAGATAATAATCCAATAATCGCATATCCTTGTGATGCCTCATACACGCTCTTTGCATTTTCACAGTCCTTTGCCAAAACATTAATTGCTAATCTATCCTTATAAAATCTTATTTTCTCCAATAGTAAATCTCCTTAATGTCCCCTAATACATCTTCATACATGCATTTCTTATCGAAAGATGATTTCCTTTAATCTTTCAACTATCACAACTTCTTCTCCTCTTTTTAAAGGTCGAGCATCTATTCCAATTTGACCCATACTTACATAGTGATTCCTTGTAAATATTCGTGGCGAACCACATTCCAGTTCTTTCACAATATCATGCGCGGTCATCTCTAATTCTTCAGAATCTACATCAATCTGCAATCGCCAAATTTCCCTTCCCGCTTCATCTTGCACAATCTTGGTTGATACTCCTTTAACTGATTTCAGTTCATTATCCATGTGCGCAAGCATTTCAAGTTGTTCCAGCTTTTCATTACTCTTATCATGTCTTACATAATTCTCAACTGCCTTCATTAATCCCAGAACGTTTTCTTTTCCAACTTTCATGCAACGACCAATCCCACTGTATTGCAATAGGCAGTTTGTTATTAATTCTTGTTTTCCAATAATCAAGCCAGACGTTGGACCCGCTATCGCTTTATGCCCACTGTATATTGTTAAGTCAGCACCTTCGTTATAGTATTTGATTAAATCTTCTTCAGCAGCTGCATCTACAATCAAAGGAATATCGTATTCTTTTGCAATCTCAATATATTCTTTCAACATTACCGATCCTTTTTGATTTGCATGATGCGACTGAACGAAAAACAAACCTGCCGTTTGATCGTTTATTGCATCTCGTACCTGATAGCTCAAGGTTTTGTTAACCGATCCTATCTCAACAAGATTGCCTCCCCCTACAGCGATAACTTGTGCTAAATCAACTCCATAATTAATACAATGTCCCTTTTGAATAATTATTTGATTTGGTATCCCTTTGATAAAAGGAATATCTGAAATAATCGAACGATTTCCATCAGTAACAATTGAAGCAATTGCAATAACAATTCCTGCCGAAGCAGAAGATGTAATACAAACACCTTCTGCCCCAATCAGCTTAGCAATTCGATCGCCCATTACTTGCATTAATTCCTCAATAACTACAAATTCTTGAGCACCATCTTTAATATAATTTCCAACTGAATGTGATACACATGATGCACCGAGTGCAGTCATTTTCCCACATGCGTTAATAACTTTTGAAAGCCCGTATTTTTCATAGATCGAATGCTTCATACTTCTCTCCTAATTCATCGGATTTCCTAAAACATAAATATTAAATGCACCCGCAACTAATGCCCCAATTACCGCACCGCCAATTATTGGTTTATCCACTTTATAGAAATATGCTCCACCAAGCAATGCACCAATACCTGTAATCGGACTATATTTTCCTGCAGTAATAACGAGAATTGGACCAAACCATTTTCCAACTATATTACCTGCACCCATCATAATATCCGTGCCCATGCTCCCATAACCACCGCCGCCTTTTGAAATAGCAAGTCGAACCGAAAGTATGATCATAGATAATACAAAACCTATACATGCTCCAACCAATAATGCTACAAAGAAATTTTCAAGAACAAAACCTGCTCCTAATGATAAAAACAATGCTGGAATACCAACGCCAACACCAGTCATCAAAGATCCTCCAATATCTAAAATTCCAACAAGAGGTCCTTCTAACACGCGGGCTAAAATAAAACCAATTGCAAAACCCGTAACCGCTTCATATTGGCCTGTAGCAACTGCTTCCTTCAGCATTACAGCTACAGACAATGTACTAAAACTGCCAACACCGTCATGGATAAACATATGCGTGCCGGCAAAAATTCCTGAACATGCCATCACCATAAAAGCAATAAACCTGAATTATTCATAGAATCTTCTATAAAACCCTGTATCCATTGAAATTACAGGGGTACACTATCATTTGCCGTTTCACCCATTGGGTGAAAATGTGAAAGCAAAAATAAATACAAAAAAGAACTGCCATTTTGTGGTAAAGTTTGAGTGACCAAACCAAAACTAAACACAAAAGGAGTTCTTTTCATGACTAGTTTACAGG
>DAOUQF010000018.1 GCA_030625815.1 Eubacteriales bacterium | reverse complement strand
AGGACAGGATTGATCATATGGACAGTAAATCCATATAACGCAAGATAATCGGAAATATTCTTGGAATAAATACCGGTTTCTTCAATTCCTATACGTACGTCTAAAACAGACTCCGTATGGGAAGAAATCTCCCTGCGGAGTTTTTCATATCCATCAAGATTGTTGGGGATGGAAAATGGACTTAGAAGCAGACCTTTTTCAGATGAAACAATCGCAACATCATGTTTGGTGGAAGTGACATCGATACCGATAAAGAGCATAAGAGAACCTCCATGCAACATATTTAAACGTGTGGTCAAGAACACAACATGATTCCAATATAACCTTGTGAATCAAACGTCAAAGCGTTAACCAGCTGATTAACAGTTATGAAATCAGTTGTGGTTATATCCTCCAAAAAACAGTCTAAGCTGTAGGCTGATCATGTAATAATCCACAACGTCTATAGTTTTTATATATCCGAGATACAATAAATTTAAAAGAAGGAGAGTATGCTGAAGTCTCTTAAATTCAGTATACAAGGTTAAAATGAAAAAAATATTAATTTTCTTGATCGTGTTATCTTTATTTCTGAACGTATGTGGCTTTTCACTTGAAGATGAATCCTGTAATAACGTAAGTATTGATGAAGCAAGACTTGTAGCATTCAATCATATAGTAAGTGTTATCAACATGGATACTGATTCTATATGGAAGGAGGGTGTGAAATTCAGTCTGGAAAATGTTTTATATGATCTTGATGATAGACCTTCAGCTTATTATTTTACTTTAACAAATTTGGAAGGGAAAAAAGTAGGATATGTTATAGTTGGAGCTGATAGAGATTACGTTCCAATTATTGAGTATTCATATTGTGAAGAACCAGTTTTTTTGAAAGATAAATTGAGTGGGAATGGGATCAATGGTTCTTTACATAAAGAGAACCGATACTATTATTTCAAGGGATTATCATACTTTTGCAAGTATTCAGATGGAAAAAAAAGTTTTTTAATGGACATGAATAATGGAGAGACAATTGAAATGAATGCCACAAATGAATTTAGGTTGGAAAACAGAAGAGCTTTGGAAAGTAAGAATATGTATAATGTGTGGGAGTCGCTACTTGTAACTAATAGCTCAAATCCTCCTACGTCTGGAGGGTGTATTTATGATCCTTCAGCATATGAATCTAGCTATGTAAGTTCAAATCAATCACAGATTGGTTTGTGGAATCAAAGTTACAACATAACTTCAGATTTTACAGTACCTAATTCTGCTTGTGCCCCAACAGCTGCCACAAATATTTTCTTGTGGTGGTATAATAAAGACTCGTCAAAATATTATGGACTATATGATTCTAATAACTGGGTGGATGCATATCAAGATATTTACACCGATATGGAGACTACTGGATCAAGCACTTTGACCTATAAACTTCCAACTGGATATATGAGGTGTTTTAATGATAAAGGTATTAGTTACAGTGAGCTTACTTTAGACACAAATGTAACTAAATCGGATATAGAAAACCAAACCAAGCCATTTCATTATTGTGTCTATGGACATTATAATTACGGAAATCATTCGTTGGTCGGAGTGGGATATGAAATTTATAACTATAGCAATGGATATTCATCTGTTTACGTCAGAGTCGCTGACGGATTCAGCAGATCAGCTAATAGATTTGTACATAATGGGGTTGGTCTGTCTGATACGGATATGGTTAAAATATGTTTGAATTAGAATTGAAAAGTTTTTTTTCTAGAATTGTATTAGGAATCTCAGTATTGCTTCTGGTAGCTTCTTTGATTGTTTTTTTTCAAAGAAAACGGGAATTTGTTTTTTACAACATCAATTTTAATCGTATTGTTGTTTCGGATGGTCAAGTGGGATTAAAGATGGAGGTGACTGACTCATCTGCCATCAGCGAAATTGCCGCTGAGTTTGCAACACAAGAATATCGATTCGTCCATCAGGAAAAATTTACGGGATATTTGTATATGCTTGATTTCTACTCGGAATCAGAACAAGCAATCAGAATTTTGGTGTTGTCGGACAAGCAAATAGCAGTGGACGACAAGGTGTATGAGAGCAATCAAATGCTTGATTTGCACTGCCTTGAAAAGTTGAAGTGATTTGTAAAGTGAAAAAAGCATTTTGCGGTATAAGAAAAGCAGGGCATTCGCCCTGCTTCTGTATGTTTATTCGTTTACTTTAATTTCCGTTTCTGCGTCCCACAATCCGTGGATGTTGCAGTAGGATAATACGTGAAAATGACCGCTTTGATCCAGTTTTACTTTTGTTGCCGCATGAGGTTCGTCGAATATGCCGCCTTCGCCGTGAGCGCGGAACTCGAAGTTTCCAATCTCAACCGGGAATTGACCGGCTGTAGGAACAAAGTACACTTTGAACCACGCGATATGATGTTCCAATGTGTTTGGATGCGCGATCTCGTCTCCTACGGTTACTTTTAATTCAAAGGCCTCGCCTTTTTTTACTGATTTAGGGGCGTGAATAATTGGAACGTGTTTTTCGCCTTTCCAATCGCCTGATTGTACTTTCAACATAATAATTTCCTCCTTAAATTATTTACCGTTAAAGAAGATACCCGCTGAGGGTTGGGATAAACAGGAAAAATAGTTTTCTTGTCGAATGTTGGGAGAAAGGATATAATGAGAGACTGAAAGAGACAAGGAGGGTTGGCGATGGAGAAGATTCAATTAATTGCAACTGCGCCTCAAGGATTAGAGGCAGTTGTGAAACGGGAAATAATTGCTCGCGGTTATCAGATTGTAACCGTGGAAAACGGAAGAGTTTTATATGAAGGGGATCTTTCAGCCATCCCTGATTCAAATATTTGGTTGCGTACGGCAGATCGGGTTCATGTGCTGATGGGAGAATTTACGGCAATGAGCTTCGATGAATTATATCGCAGAACCCGTGAATTGCCTTGGGAGAAATGGATCCCGGCAACGGGCAAGATGCATGTAAAAGGCAAGGCGCAAAAATCACAATTGATGAGTGTGTCGGATTGCCAGTCCATCGTAAAAAAGGCCATTGTGGATCGCATGAAGGAACACCATAAGATTGACTGGTTTGAAGAATCGGGAGCACCATTTTCGATTCAGGTTGCACTCAACAACGATCGGGCAACCCTGACCATGGATACATCGGGAGTCGGACTTCACAAGCGGGGGTATCGCCAAACGGCGGGGGAAGCACCTATGAAGGAAACTCTAGCGGCGGCGTTGGTTTTGTTGTCTGTTTGGCGATCGGATCGCGTGCTTTTGGATCCCTTCTGCGGATCGGGCACCATTCCCATTGAGGCGGCTATGATTGCACGAAATATCGCGCCGGGATTGGGTCGCAGTTTTGCGGCGGAAGAGTGGCCGATTTTGGATCCTTTTGTTTGGAAGGAAGCCAAGCGAAAAGCCTACGCTGCCATCGATTATGACACGGAACTGAAGATTTACGCGCACGATCGGGATCCGCGCATGGTGGAGATTGCCAAGGAGAACGCGATTGACGCCGGGGTGGATGACTGCATTCAGTTTGCAGTTCGCGCCTTTGACGGTGTTGATATTCCAGATCCATATGGAGTCATTATCACGAATCCGCCATATGGAGCACGATTGGGTGAGAAGCAAGAGGTGGAAAATCTCTATCGTCAGATGGGATTGGCTTTCCAGAAACTTACGACTTGGTCGAAATATATTATTACAGCGGAAGAGCGATTTGAGCGGCTTTATGGGATTCAAGCCTTCCGAAAACGAAAATTGTATAATGGACGGATTAAGACCTTTTATTATCAATACTTAGGTCCACGGCCAGAAAAGTAGAAGGAAGCGCGATTGCGCTTCTTTTTTTCTTGCTTTGGAATTCAAAGAGAGATAAAATTGGTATATACAAATAAGGAGGGGTTTGATGGAAACATGGTGGATCAAGAGCGAACGAATTGTTTTTCCGGATGGCATTTCATCCGGGGCGATTTTAATCAATGATGGAAAGATTCAGGCAATCCGGCGGGGAATGGATGCGACGTTTTCTGGAGGGGAAAGGGTTGATGTTGGCGATCGATGGATCCTGCCCGGCTTGATTGACATGCATATCCATGGCTCAGGGGGCTGGTCTGTTGGCAGCTCAGACCCTCAGGAATTGCAAGGCTTGGCAGATTACCTGCCAAGTGTCGGGGTTACGGCTTTTCAGCCGACGACAAGCGGCGCGATGTTCGAGGAACTATTGGCTTACTTGGGAGCGATTGGTACGGCCATGGATCAACAGAAGTCAGGCGCTCGAATGATTGGAATTCATATGGAAGGGACCTTTTTGAACCCCAAGAAGAAGGGGGCCTTTCCGACAGAGGTGTTGTTGAAGCCGACGATTGAGCGGATGCAGGCATTCCTTGACGCGGGACAAGGCAAGATTCAGCATGTGAGCATGGCGCCGGAACTCGAGGGTGCCGAAGCGGTGATTCGTTTTTTGCGGGATCAAAAGATCCTGGTGGCGGGCGCTCACACTGACGCCAATTACGAAGAAACCATGCGCGGCATTGAATGGGGCGTGGGTCTCTCCAACCATACCTGCAACGCGCAGCGATCGATTCATCATCGAGACCCCGGCGCTTTGGGGGCGTATTTGCTATCCGATGTGGATTGCGAATTGATCAGTGATTTTGTTCACGTGCATCCTCAGATGATGGAAATGATTCGCAGGTTGAAGGGCATCGGGAAGATCGCTTTGATATCCGACGCCATTATGGCTGCCGGGGTCGCTCCGGGGCGCTATGCTTTAGGAAACCGTGCGATCCTGATCGGCGAGGGCGGCGGCAGTACCTTGCCGGACGGCACCATTGCCGGCAGTACGGGAAATATGTTGTTGGGCTTTCAGAATTGGGTGAAAGTGTTGGGCGTTACCATGGAAGAGGCCAGCATGATGGCATCCAAAAATCCGGCGCGGATCACTGAGGTGCTGGAGCGAAAAGGAACCATTGAAATCGGGAAGGATGCGGATTTGTTGGTATTGGATTCCGAGTTGTCTCTGGAGATGACAGTTTGCGAAGGAAAAGTCGCGTATCGGGGAGACGAAAAAAAAGACCGGACGAATCCGGCCTTTCTAAAATATCTAGTCAAGTAGGCTTCCTTCGGGGAGCCTTTTTTACTGCATATATTTGTTGATGTTTGTTTTGCCGATGGCTGCCAATAAAATCAATCCGAGCACGGCACCCAAGACAAATTGGATGACATTCCAAGGAATGCTGAAGATGGGAAGGATAAAGCTGCCGTACATCCATCCCGCCGCGATATAGTAGCCGGTGACCATCCAGGTGCCTGCAATCATCATGCCGATCATCACCGAGCCGGTGATCTTGATTCCGGTTGTGCGGTTGAGAATGAATGATGCAAAGAAGGTAAGGATAGGTATGCCGAGAAGGACAGCGATCAATTGTCGTTGAACCCCTGCGATCATAGCGGTTGCCTGATCGGCGTTGGCGACTTCCTCGAGCCCGTCAATAAAGAGCTGTGGATTTAATTGTCCGTGACGGGACAGGGTGACAAAAAAGCCGATGACGAGGGCAGAGAAGATTGCAAGAATCATGGTGCCTCGCTGTTTTGCTTTTTTTGCCTGAAGATTTACGAATACCCCCATCAAATAGCCCATTATTCCTTTGATCAAAAGGGTGGGAATCACCCATTGAGGATAGCCCATCAAATCCGCTAGGGCGGAACCGACGCCTGCGGCGATCATGCCGGGGATGGGACCCAAGATTGCGGCGGATACAAAAATCATGGTATCGCCCGCATGGATATAGCCCTGAGTAAAGGGTACGGGAATTCGAATGGCAACGGTAGAGATGAAAACCAAGGCAGTCATCATACCAGTAAGCACTAAGGTTTTGGTGGATCGTCCGTTCATAGGTTTGCCTCCCTTTTCTTTTTCTGACAACTCCACTATAATAGAGATGTGACCCCTTTAAAAGGGTCAAAAATGAAAAAGTGGAAGGGGACACGATGATTTTTGATTTTCCAATCATAAAAAATGGAAAAATGCCTTTATATCTCCAATTGTATAAAAATCTGCGAGGCAGTATCCGGGATGGACGCTTGGAGGCGGGCGCACGGATTCCGGCCATCCGTGAAATGAAAGAAATTACTGGCTTAAGCCGGACCACCATAGAAAATGCCTATCAGCAGTTGATGATGGAAGGATATATCGAAAGCAGGCACAAGGTCGGCTATTTTGTGCTGCCTTTGGAGATCGCCGAGCCGCCCAGCCCGGATTTTCTTGTTTCGGAAGATCAGGAAAGCTATCGGCGGGAGGGGAAGCGGGTTCGCAATGCAGGCATCGATCCGAATAGTTTTGATTTTTCTCTTTGGAGAAAACTCTTGGCACAGGTATTACGCGAGGAAAATGAAGAATTGAATCGCAGCGGCGATGTGACGGGAGAAATGGCTTTGAAGCAGCAGTTGCGCGATCAATTGAGGCGGGATCGGGGCGTTAATTGCAGTCCGGATCAGATTGTGATAGGAGCAGGGGTACAGGTGCTCTTGGGCATGCTCTTGCCGATGCTGCCCAAAGAAATGCGCCGGGTTGGGGTCGAGGATCCTGGATTTGTGAAGGCGCAATATGTCTTTGAAGATTATGGATGGGAAATCGTCAAGATTCCCCTTGTCGACGGTGGAATTGATGTCAAGCAATTGAAAGAGACGAAGAGTCGATTGGCCTATGTGAGCCCTTCCCATCAGTATCCGACGGGAACCGTAATGCCCGTAGCCAAGCGGGAAGATCTGTTGCGGTGGGCGGAAGAAGAGCAGGGATTGATTGTGGAAGACGACTATGACAGCTATTTGCGATATGCCGGCAACCCCATTCCCGCATTGCAGGGAATGGATCAAGGGGATCGCGTGATTTATTTGGGTTCCTTTTCTAAGCTTTTGCTGCCGGCGCTCCGGATCAGCTATATGATTCTTCCGCGCCCATTGCTTCGGGCGTTTCAAGAAAAAAAAAATCGCCTAACCCCAAGTGCATCCAAACTGGATCAATTGACGCTGGCAAGGTTTATGCAGGAGGGTCATTACGAACGCCATTTGCGTCGGATTCGAAAGATTTACCGGAAAAAGAATCTTTTGTTGACGGAGTTTTTGGCGAAGGAGGCGGGTGATTTGGTTTCCGTTCTCGGCATTGAATCCGGGGTGCATCTTGTATTGGAAATCAAGCGGGAAGTGTCGCTGGATCAGATTATGAAAAAGGCAAGGGCGAAGGGGATTGATCTGGAGCGAATCGGATCGGTTCGTTCAGCCCATCAGCGGCTGTTGTTTCCCTATAGCGGGATTGCACTGGCAGAGATGGATGGCGTGCAAAAGGATTTGTTGGAAATTTTGAAAGGAAGTGAGTCGGATGACGGGGCGAATGAGCGCGCTGAATCTTCCGGGGATCGGGAATCAAAGGATTCGAAGACTGGAAAGTGAATACGGAGAATTGTCGGATCAAATCAATCGCTGGAAAAAGCAGATTATACGGGTCTGGCCTGATCGGTTTTCCATCAGTCAATTGGATGACGCGTGGGAGCTGGCAAAGAGGCAGACCGATGAAATCGAAAGGATTCAGGGGCGTATTATCTGTCAGGAAGATCCCGAATATCCCCAGGTTTTTTTCCAATTGGTGAATCCGCCCCTTTTGTTGGCGATTGCTGGTCAGAGTGGCCTGTTGCAACGGGAACTGGGGATTGCCCTTGTGGGAACCCGGGAACCGAGCGATGGCGCTTTGATGCGAGCCTTTCAAGCCGGCGCGGCTTGTGCGGCGCACAAACGAGTTGTGGTGAGCGGACTTGCCCTGGGATGCGACACCCAGGCGCATTGGGGCGCGGTTGATCACGGGGGTGAAACCATTGCGGTTTTGCCTGGTCCGCTGTCCCGGGTGATCCCGAAATCCAACGCGCGACTCGCGCGAAACATTGTTGAGCAGGGGGGATTATTGCTGAGTGAAAATTTCCCTGGGACAGCCGTGGAACCCTATCATTTTGTGCAGCGGAATCGATTGATCGCGGCTCTGAGTGAATGGGTTGTAGTGGTGGAAGCAAGTCGGGATTCCGGGACGATGCACACGGTACGGCGGGGTTCGGAACTCTCCCGAAAGATTGCAGTGCTAGGGGCTGAGCAGCCCGAAAGCTTGGGGTGTCAGTGGATTTTGCGGGAAAGGAAAGGGATTCGGATCAAGAGTGTTCAGGAAATTTTGTAATTTCTCTTTTCACAAAGGAAATCTGCTAATGTGCTTGCGATAAGCCAGCGACCGATTTAGTCGGTCACTGGCTCTTTTTTATTCCGTGAATATCCAATTGAAGTCGGTGATCAGTCCATAGCCTCGGAAGACTTTTAGGGTTGCGATTCCCGATCCGTGATCGATGACCTCGTCTTGATAGAGGGGAAGAGAGTCGTCCAAATCAAAGGATAGGTAGACAACCGGGGAGGCGTCTGCGCCCTCTTCAGCGGGCTTTGGAAGCCCTTCATAGCGAAAATGGCAGAGCAGATAAGGATCCTGATCGGGACGTTGATCCGTAATCTGTGGAAGCCCTTCCGAATCCGCGGAATCAAAGACAGCATAGAGCTGGAGTTCATCGTCGCGATAAGATTGCGGGACGCGCTCGCTCGGAATTTCTTCAAAGGGGTATTGAAGCCAATAACGGTGGCCGAACCGACGTGATTCTTGGTGGCGCACAGTGACATAGAGATCCATTTCTGTTCCAAAGACCTGTGCCAACAGGGGCTGAATCAGGAAAAGGAGCAGGATGAGAATCGGAACGAGAAAGAGCAGGAGGCGGTTAGAATTTTTCATAAGAGTCCTCCTTTTTTCTTCGTCGGATCCGCTCAAAGTAAAAGCCAAAGGCGATCAATAAAATCCCCGCGCCAATAAAGAAGAGGGATTTTGGCAGATAGGAGAAGGCGGTATCGACATAATATCGGAAAATCACGGCATACAAAAAGGCCAAAGGGATCAATTGCGAGCGCAGGGCGCTTTTCAACAGGAGCAATACATAGACCCCGGCCCAAATACCGGCAAAAATTTTTGGCGCTTGGATCCAGTTCCAGTCCCAATGGGTGGGAAAGGTGAGGAGCCAACCGGTGCATCCAAAGACCAGCCAGCCGAAACGAAAATCAGGATCCTTCTTTTTCCACCAGGGACTCAATAAAAGGAGGCCGCCGAAAAGCAGAATCAGAAGGATGGTGGTGCGAGGCAGCTCGAAGGCAGCAAGCTCCAATCCGATCCATAAAAACCCGGTTGCCAGCAGGCCGGCGCGGGTCCAGCGATTCGGATGCTGAATTTCTCGAATGACGAGGGGCAGAAATCCCAGAATATAGATCAGACCGTCAAGGCTGTGGTGTCCCAGCCAAGGCCGGCCGTCGTAGAGCATGGTGAGACCGATGATGCCGACGGTTGTCGCAATCAGAGGATCGCCTAATTCTTGAAAGAGAAAGATCTTGGGTGCCAGGGCGATGGACCAGAGGATCATCAGCCATGCCGGCGAAAGGGTGACGTGATAGATTCTCGCTACCAAAAAGAGGGTAACGCCAAAGAGGGCGCTTCCCAGATAAAAAAGTGCTCGCGAGGTTTTTTGATAGTGTTCCTTTAATAAGAGACCCATGAAATCGGCCGTGAGGAAGCTGGCGCTCAGAAGAGAAACCTGCAGCAACCGGGGAAGAAAGGTCCAATTGCTGGCAACAAAACTGACGGCGCCGATGGCGACCAGGAGGATTCCTAAGGACAGGAAGACTTGAATTCGCGGAACGGCGCTGGGGGCGCGATAGCCCTCAAGGATTTTTTTCCGTTGTTCTGCGGTGATGAGATTCTTGTTTTCCCAATTTCCCAATTCCTGCTTGAGGAAATCATGGGTATGCTTGCTGAGACGCTTTGAGGGATCCATTTGATTCCTCCTTTCTTTGTTTTTTATAGTATACCCGTTTACCTGAAAGTCAGTTCCGGATATACTAGAGAAGAAGAAGAGAGAGATGGAGGTACTCCATCGGAGGAGTCGAATATGATTGATTATCGAGAGGGAGCCGCACATTATGGGGCGAAGACAGTCTTTGCGGGTGTTTCTTTTCATATAGCGCCAAGGGAACGAATTGGTTTGGTCGGTGTCAACGGGTGTGGGAAAACCACATTATTGAAGATTTTAGCCGGCAAGCTGGAAGGGGAAGGGCGATTGACCTTTCGCCGGAATACGCGAGTCAAGATTTTGGAGCAGGATTTGGCACCCTCAAAGGAGACGGTTGGGAGCATTCTCAATGGTGCTTTTGAGGAAGTGGAAGCCTCGCGGGAACGCTTGAACGCTTATGAACTTGAGATGGCGGAGAAACCGGAGGAACTGGCGCGCATTATGCCCCTATACCTGGCGGAACTGGAGAACTATCAAGAGATTGGCGGATACCAGGTGGAAGAGAAAGCCAATCGCATGAAGCAGGGCTTGAAAATTCCAGCAGCCTGGTTGAATCGAACCATGGACAGTTTGAGCGGGGGCGAACGGTTTCGGGTACGCTTGGCGAGGGCATTATTGGAAGAACCCGATTTGATGCTCTTGGATGAGCCGACGAACCATTTGGACTTGCCGACTATTGTTTGGCTGGAAGAGTATCTGCTGCAGACCGATATGGCGTTCTTGATCGTATCGCATGATCGATATTTTTTAGATCGCATTGTAGAGAAGGTCTTCGAATTGCATCCGGATCATATGGAAGAATATCATGGAAACTACAGCTATTATCAGACGGAGCGGGAACGGCGGTTTTTGGAATCGCTGAAGCATTTCGAATTGCATCAAAAGAAGATCCAGCGGATGGAAGCCCAGATCGAGCGGTTTCGCATCTGGGGAAAGATGCGAGACAGTGAAGTCATGTATAAGCGCGCCAAGGAATTGGAGAAGCGATTGGTGAAATTGGAGGCGCGAACCCCGGGCAAGCCATGGATTCCGGAGACTCGATTTGCTTTGCGCACCTCGGAAACGAGGCGTTCCGGCAAAGAGGTGCTGCAGCTGAAGGCGATTTGCAAATCCTTTGAGGAGAATCAGGTGCTGAAGGATATTGACTTTTTGCTTCGATATCAAGAAAACATTGCTCTCTTGGGACGAAACGGCGCTGGTAAATCGACCCTCTTCAAAGTGATTTTGGGGGAGTTGGAACCTGACGCGGGTGAGATTCGCATTGGACTTTCTTCTAAGATTGCTTTTTTGCCTCAGGAGATTTATGTGGATTCGAAACGCAGCATCCTGGATTATTGGGAGAAGTCCCGGGAAATTTCAAGCCTTGATGCAAGGCGGGAGTTGGCGCAATTGGGATTCCGAGGGGATCATGTTTTCGCGCCGATGATGGGATTATCGGGAGGCGAACGGCGAAGACTAGCCCTTGGAGCCATGATGAAGAATGCACCGAACACGTTGATTCTCGATGAGCCAACGAATCATTTGGATCTGGATGCGCGTGAAATTTTGGAAACCGAACTGCAAAAATTTACGGGGACTGTTCTCTTTGCGTCCCATGACCGATATTTTATTGAAAAGATGGCGGATCGTCTTGTCTTTTTGGAAGGCGGGAGTTTGCGAACGGTAGATTCAGTGGAATCGGCATTCTTTCCTTCTGAAAAAATTGTTGAAAAACAATCCGGAAAGAAAAAGGGAAAGCCTATTCGAAAGAAGTCGGATCAAATAGAGAAAAGGCGCAGGGAGTGGGAAGCGCGCATTGAGGAATTGGAGATGGAAATCGAGGAATTGGAGCAGGAATTGAATGGTGAAAATCGCTCGGTGGAAGAATTGCAACACTTGTTTGAAGAAAAGATAAAACGAGAAGAAGAATGGGAAAACCTTTTCGGAAAATTGGAAAGCGAAGGTCTTTAGTTTGAAATGGTTACAATCTATCTGAAAGAGTTGACATTCGCGCGAAATCTTCGTAGAATGAACTAAATGATAATAGTTATCAATTGGAGGTAAGGCGAATGACGCTTTTATATAGCAAACCGGGAGTACCAATGGTGGTCGATGAAATTACTTGGTCGCCAGGAGTAAAACGCAGATTGGAAGATATGGGATTTATTAAAGGAACACCGGTATGTGTGGTTCGGTCCGATGGATTTGGAGCCATTGTTGTGGAGATCAAGGGATCCAAATTGTTGTTGGGGCGCGGAATGGCGCAAAAAATCAAGGTGAAGCAAGCGGCTTAGAACCTAAGCCGTATTTCTTTGGGCTTTTTTGATAATCATTCTCAGTTAGAAGGGCGGAATATAGATGAAGGAATTGGTGTTGGCGGGAAATCCCAATGCGGGGAAAACAACGCTATTTAATGAATTGACTGGTTCGCGGCAAAGCGTGGGGAATTGGCCGGGGGTTACAGTAGAAAAGAAGCAAGGAAAATTTACTTATCAGAATGAAAACTGGGTGGTTACGGATTTGCCGGGAACCTATAGTCTTTCACCATATTCCATGGAAGAAAAGATTGCGGGCGCCTATATCGTGGATCAGAAGCCTGAGGTTGTGGTTAATATTATCGACGCGTCAAATCTTGAGAGAAACTTGTATTTGACCCTGCAGCTGCTGGAGTTGCAGCAGCCGACCGTGATCGCCATGAATATGATGGATATTGTGGATCGTTGGAAAATCGAATTAGACATCAAGAAATTAGCGAAGAAATTGGGGGTTCCGATTGTTCCGATTTCCGCAAGCCGGGGAGAAGGACTGGAAGAGCTTCGTCAAGCGGTATCGGAGGTTTCCAAGAACCCATCGATGGGGACGGGGAATCCAGTGACATTCTCGGCTGATATTGAAGGAACCATTGCAAAATTAATGGTGGAATATCAATTGGATGAGACGGAGCCGCGGTCTCGATGGCAAGCGATTCGAGTGATCGAAGAGGACTTGGATGTCTGCGAATCCCTGGGTGTAGAAAAGCTGCATCTTTACGATCATGAGCGGACTGAGATGACGCATCTTCGGTATCGATACATTCATGATCTGGTGGATCGGGTGATGAAGCGTCCGGAACGATTTGAGACCATGACCGAAAAGGTGGACAAGATCTTGATGCATCCGTGGTTTGGATTGCCGATCTTTGGTTTCTTTATGTATATGGTCTTTACCCTAACCTTTACTTTGGGGGGATGGTTGGCAGGACCGGTAGAAGCGCTGTTTGGATGGCTGTCGGTGAGTACAGGTGCCGGATTGACGCAATTGGGCGTGGCGGAATGGATGGTTTCTCTGATTACGGACGGTGTGATTGCCGGGGTTGGCGGCGTCTTGGTGTTCCTGCCGAATATCGCTTTCTTGTTCCTTGCCCTGTCGATTCTGGAAGACAGCGGCTATATGGCGCGTGTCGCCTTTTTAATGGATCGATTTATGCGAAAGATTGGATTGAGCGGCAAGGCGTTTATTCCGCTATTGATGGGATTTGGCTGTTCTGTGCCAGCAGTCATGGCAACGCGGAGTTTGGAGAGTGATCGGGACAGAAAAGCAGCCATGATGATGATTCCTTTTATGTCTTGCGGGGCTAAGATGCCGATTTACCTTTTGTTTGCCTCGGTGTTTTTCCCGGGCAAGGAAGCTGTGGTGACCTTTTTCTTATATTTCTTAGGGGTTTTGGTTGCTGTTTTGATGGGAACGATATTTAAAGATACCTTGTTTAAAGGATCGGGCGATCCCTTTATTATGGAGATGCCCAGCTATCATGTTCCAACCATGAAGACCGTTGGCCGCAGTGTTTGGGAAAAGGTTGAGGACTACATTGTACGAGCGGGAACGGTGCTGTTGGCTGCTTCCGTGGTGCTATGGGGACTATTGAACTTCAATATGCAGGGCATGTCAGAGATGGTTAACAGCTTTGGTGCGCAACTGGGTCATTGGATTGCTCCGATTTTTGCGCCTATGGGATTTGGAAACTGGGAATCTTCCCTTTCTCTTGTGACAGGGGTTATGGCGAAGGAAGCAATCGTCTCCAATATGGCAATTATCTTTGGCATGGGAGAAGCCGCCGGCGAAGCGGCACTGGGTGGCAGTACTGCGGGGATGCTTGCGGGGATTCAGCAAGCCTTTCCAATGGCAGCGGCATTTGCATTTTTGATTTTTAGTCTGCTGTATACGCCGTGTTTGGCGACATTGGCAGTGATCAAGCGGGAAACGCAATCGTGGAAGTGGATGCTCTTTTCGGCAGGATATACCTTTGCGGTGGCTTGGATCTATGCGGTGATCGGATACGGATTGGCGATGAGGTTCTCGGTGTTTGTGGCGGGTGCTGTTCTTGTTTTTGGCACCATGGGACTTATCGCTTTGCGCACACGGAACAAACGCAGAAAGGAAGAATTGAAATGGGAACAATCATAACGATTGCTTTGGCTGCGGGGATTGGTTGGTGGGTAATGCGAATCATTTCTCGACAGGCGAAAGACATCAAAGCAGGGAAGTGTACAGGTTGTTCAAAGGATTGTTCGACTTGCAGCCTGCCGGTTGATTTTACAGAATAAGTTTCAAAAGCCTTCTAAGAAAATCTTAGAGGGCTTTTCTTGTTTGCCCTGGTTTTTCTGGTATAATTGGGATGAAATGACGAATGGAAGGAGGACCTGTATGATTCAAGATGCGATACTAAACGCAGCGACGAAGGAATGGGACTCGTCTTCGGAGGGATGGATGCATGAAATTCTGGATGCGCTTCCCTATTGGGCGCGATTTATAGAACTTCAATCGCGAAAGGTTTATTTAAATGCGCGCATGAAAGAAGATTTGGAAAAAGGGAATCTGGATATGCTGACCCAGGTCGATGCGGAAGGGTGTTTTGGCTGCAATCATTGTATCCGCGTTATTGCGGAAAACACGGCGTTGTCTGTTGAAAAGGAACGGAAGATCGGTTCTCGGTT
Organism: Eubacteriales bacterium; assembly: GCA_030625815.1. Lineage (GTDB taxonomy): Bacteria > Bacillota > Clostridia > Tissierellales > GPF-1 > GPF-1. The sequence goes on along the minus strand of DAOUQF010000018.1, from coordinate 50,599 downwards.
TTTTCAGGTGCGAAATGTGCCAATCAAGGATCAGTCTGGACAATTGTATGGGGTTTTGGAAACCTTTGTCGATATTACGCAAAAGAAGGAACTGGAAGAACGACTGGTTCGCAACAAGATCAAATTGGATCGCGATCTTGACTTTTCTCGATTGCTGCAGGAAAAAATTCTGCCGAGCAATCAACACTTCGCTCATGTCTTGGTAGATTATATCTATCGCCCCTCTGAAATTCTTAGCGGCGATATGTTTGATATCTTTGAACTGCAGGATGAACGGTATACGGGAATGTATATCAGCGATGTGGTCGGTCATGGCGTATCGGCGTCTCTTTTAACGATGTTTATTCGTCAGACCATGCGCGCGTTGAAGGACGAGTCGTCGTCTCCGGCGGAAATTTTGAAGAGATTGCATCAGGCATTCTCTGATTTGGATCTGGAAGCGGATAAATACTTCACCATCGTTTACGCGGTGTATAATCATGTGACAAAAACCCTGCGCTATGCCAATGGGGGACATATCTGCATGCCGATTTTAAGCCGGCAGGACGGCACCATTGATATTTTAGAGGGATCCGGGTATCCGATTTCCAGCCTCTTTGCACAGGTCAGTTTTCAAGAAGAGGAAACCCATGTGCATGCCGATGATCGCTTGCTCTTGTTCACCGACGGGCTGTTGGAAGCCAAAGGCGATGAAGGGGAGCAGTTTGGGATGGAGCGATTGCTGCATGTTGTTAGAGAGACCAAAAAAGACACCAATTTAATTCGCAATATTGACCTGGCTTTACGCCTTTTTGCGCAGGACGAGCAAAAAGACGATTTCGCCATGATGAAAATACGATTTTTATAATGGAGGGTAAAATGATTCGAATCAATCAAACCAGAGCAGGCGTCTCGAAGGATGCGATGAACGCATGGAAGGAAAAAGCAATTGCGGCGAATCGCGCTCTGCACGAAGGAACGGGAAAAGGAGCGGAATATTTGGGGTGGGTAAATCTGCCGGAAACAATGGATCCAACAATTTTAACAGCCGTCGAAGCGGCAGCCAAGCGCATCCAAGCGCAGTCTGAGGTGTTGGTTGTGATTGGAATCGGGGGATCCTATTTGGGTTCTCGAGCAGCCATTGAGGCCCTGAACCATTCCTTTTATAATTTGCAGTCCAATGAAGATCGACGAGGTCCCGTGGTATTGTTTGCCGGACATCAGATTTCGGGACGCTACACCAAGCAATTGATCGACTGGATTGGAGAGAAAGATTTTTCCGTCAACGTGATCAGTAAATCGGGTACCACAACAGAACCGGCTATCGCGTTTCGCGCATTGAAGAAGATTTTAGAAGAGCGCTATGGCAAGGAAGGCGCATGTGAACGGATTTACGCGACGACGGATGAAAAGAAGGGTGCCCTCAGAACCTTGGCGGAACAAGAAGGATATACGAGTTTTGTGATACCGGATAATGTGGGCGGCCGATATTCGATCTTTACTCCGGTGGGACTTTTGCCGATTGCCGCAACGGGCGTATCCATCTTTGAGATGATGGAAGGGGCAAGAAAAGCGCAAAAAGAATGTGGATTGGAAGAAATTGAAAAAAATCCCGCATTGCAATACGCAATCTTGCGAAATTGTCTTTTGGCGGATGGAAAGACCATTGAAATCCTGGCCAACTATGAACCGGCTCTTCATACAATCGCGGAATGGTGGAAGCAATTGTATGGAGAAAGTGAAGGCAAAGACGGTTTGGGAATTTTTCCTGCCGCTGTCGATTTTTCTACAGACCTTCATTCCATGGGGCAATATATTCAGGATGGTCCGCGCAATCTTTTTGAAACCGTCTTGCAATTAGGCGCCATTGAAGCGGATATGACGATTGAAGAGGATGAAAAAAATCTGGATCAATTGAACTATTTGGCAGGCAAAACCTTTGCAGAGGTGAACCAAAGCGCTTTTGAAGGAACCCTTTTGGCGCATGTGGATGGGGGCGTTCCGAATATCGTGATCGAAATGGAAAAGATGGATCCGGAAACTTTCGGGTATTTGATTTATTTCTTTGAGAAAGCCTGCGGCATCAGTGGATATATGTTAGGGGTCAATCCTTTCGATCAGCCGGGCGTTGAAGCCTATAAGCGAAACATGTTCGCATTATTGGGAAAACCGGGATATGAAGAATTGGCAAATGAACTAAAGAATCGTTAAGGAAAGAGCCGGAAGGCTCTTTTTTTTATACAAAGAATGCAAACGTTTTCAAATAGTTGTTTGACATTCGAGGCAAACTCTGGGAAAATAAAATTATGAAGAAATTGTAAATAAGATTGAGGGTATGAGAAATAATTTTTTTGCTGTTTTGTAACAATTTCTTCAAAAATCGAAAGGAGTGATGTAATGAGTCGCGAAAATTGGGGGAGTCGTACCGCGTTTGTATTGGCTGCCATTGGTTCTGCTGCCGGTCTTGGGAATGTATGGAGATTTCCATATATGGCGGCGCAAAATGGCGGGGGCGCCTTTTTGGTGCCGTACTTTATCGCTTTGTTTACTGCTGGAATTCCGCTTTTGATTTTTGAGTTTTACATGGGGCACCGGTATCAATCCGGCGCGCCGACGGCGATGCAAAATATTGGAGAGAAATGGGAGCCATTGGGTTGGTTGTCGGTTCTCGTCAGTTTTATGATCGTCTGTTATTATCCAGTCATTATGGCATGGGTATTCAATTACGTATGGCATTCATTTTCCTTGGCGTGGCAAGGCGATTCCGCGGGCTTTTTCTTCGGAGAAATTTTGGAGATTTCCAGCGGCCCGGCTGCGGACTTTGGGATGAAGATTCCGATCTTGATCGGATTGCTTTTGACCTGGTTCTTTATTTGGTGGTCGATTCGCGAAGGCGTCAAGTCGGTTGGTGTTGTTGTTAAGGTAACAGTTACGCTTCCAATCATTATGCTGATTGTATTGGCGATCCGCGGGGTGACCCTGCCAGGCGCCATTGACGGCATCAATTACTATTTGGATCCTGATTTCAGCAAGTTGCTGAATTGGAAGGTATGGGCGGACGCCTACGGGCAGATCTTCTTTAGTTTATCCGTGGCTTTTGGGGTTATGATCGCTTACGCGAGTTTTTTGCCGAAGGATTCGGATGTTACGAACAATGCAATTATGACAGCTCTTGCCAATTGCGGAACCTCTTTCTTGGGCGGCTTTGCTGTCTTTGGAACCCTGGGTTACATGGCGCAGGTGCAAGGCTCGACGGTTGCTGAGGTTGCGGGAACAGGCGGATTGGGCATGGCTTTTGTAGTCTTCCCTGAAGCGTTGACAACCTTGCCGTTTGGGCAGGTCGCCTTCTCGTTAATCTTCTTTATCATGTTGCTGACCCTAGGGATTGACTCGGCTTTCTCCTTGGTGGAATCGGTTTCTACGGCATTCGCGGACAAGTTTGCCTGGAATCGCAAGAAAACCACGATTGGCGTTGTGACGGTCGGCTTTGTTTTCAGTTTGATCTTCGCGACAAAATCGGGCTTGTATTGGTTGGACGTTGTGGATCATTATGTGAATGCCTTCGGAATCATCTCCGTAGCATTGTTGGAAGCATTGATGGTCGTTGTGGCAATCAAGGTCGACACCCTGCGGGAATATGTCAACGAAGTATCCGAGGTTCATTTGGGCAAATGGTTCAACTATCTGTTGGGTCTGATTACGCCATTGTTCCTAAGTGTTATTTTGGCCGGCAATATCTATAATGAGATTAAAGCCTTGCTGGCGGGCACCCTGTATGAAGGATATCCATTATGGGTAATCGGCGTTGGCGGATATCTGATGCTGGCTGCGCTTGTTGTTTTCAGTTTTATCTTTGGCATGAGAAAAACCATAGCCAGAGCAGACGAATAGGAGGGAAGAGATGACAACAGGTTCAATAGCAATGTTGATTTTTGGTGTAGTGGTACTCTATGGCGGCTTGGCTTGGAGTTTGGGCCGCGCCAAGAAAGGAAAATAGAAAAATTGCTGAAGACGGGGGCCGACGGCCCCCGTTTCTGTTAACGAAATGTGAATCCTCTCGGGAAACCTTGTGAATCAGCAAAATAATGATTATAATTAGGTTTGATTAGAACAGGCAACAGACGGGAGAGAAAACGATGAAACATTTTTTGCGTATTTTTGGGGGAGCTCTTTTGGTCTTCACCCTTTTGATCGGTGGCGGATTGATGCTGGTGCATGGCATGACCTCCTCGCCGGAAATGAATTTTCCAGAACCTGGGGAAGTGACAACGGATCCCGAGGTGGTTTTGACCCCGCCAGCTGAAGGGAACGAAGAGAAGCCGATTGAAGAGCCGGAACCGGAGCAATTGAGCGATCTCTATCTTGCGATGCAAGCTTCGAACCGCATCAACGCGGTCATTATCGGAATGGAAGGACCGCGAACGGATACGATTATCTTTGCGAGCATCGATCCGGACTTGAAGCGAATCGATTTGATCAATATTCCGCGTGATACCTATTACTACGAAAAAGGGTATGAGGAAGCGGACCTTCGCAAGATCAATGCGGTGCATGGCCGGGAGGGAACCGACGGGATTAAAACCTCGGTGAGCACCCTGTTGTACAAAGCGCCTGTTGATTTCTTTGTCAGGGTCAATTACAACGGAGTGGCGGCGATCGTGAATTTGGTTGGCGGCATTGAAATCGATGTGCCCTATGACATGGTATACGACGATGAATGGGCGGAACCGGAACTCCATATCAATCTCTCCGCGGGAAAGCAAGAGTTGAATGGATTGCAGTCGTTGGATTTCCTGCGATTTAGAAAGAGCAACGACGGAAGTGTTTTTATCGGTGATGTCGGGCGGATCGAAAATCAAAAGAAGGTGATCAAGGCGATTACGGACAAAGCCTTGAGCTATCGATTTGCCAGTGTTATTGAAACGGCTTTTGATTATGTAAAGACGGATATGGGCGTTGTCAACGCATTGAAAATCGGAACGGGGTTTGCAACGGGATTCTCATCCGATTCAATCTTTATGAATACATTGCCTGGGGATACGAAGAATATGACCTTTGGGAAGCAGACCCTGAATTATTGGGTGCAGGATTATAAGGTGCAGATAAAAACGGAAGATTTGCTGGAAGAAATTTATGCGGCGGAGTTGGAAGTAATTCGAAGCGAAAAAGAATAGAAATCAGAAAAACACCATCCCAAGCCGTAAAGGCGAGTCGGGATGGTGTTTTTTATGATTCTAAGAGAAAAGCTTCTCTAAGAGAAAGTCTGCTTGGAAAGATAGCTTTCGCCAATTTCATTGACGGTGCCGGCGCCGACGGTCACGAGCCAATCCCCCGGCTCAAGATGATCCCGAAGATAGGCGAGGATGGCTTCCCGGCTGCCGAGGTATTGGCAGTCAGTTCCGTTTTCAACAATGGCTTGCGTCAGATCGCGGGCATGGATCAGCCCCGTATCTTTTTCGCGGGCTGGATAGATATCGTCCATCAAGACCAGATCCGCAGCGTGAAAGCTTTCGGCGAATTCCCGAAATAATTTATGGGTGCGGGTAAAGGTGTGGGATTGGAAGACGCAAAACAATCGCCCCTGCACCCTTGGTTTGATGGCCGATAGGGCGGCTTGAATTGCTGTGGGATGATGGGCATAGTCGTCGTAGACAAGGATGCCGTTTTGTTCCCCCTTTTTTTCCATGCGGCGATGGACACCGGTAAAGGTGGCCAAGGCCTTTTGAATCTGCACAAACTCAATTCCAATGGAATCCGCCAGGGCGATGGCCGCCAAGGCGTTTTCAATATTGTGGTTTCCGGGAAGGGGCAGATCGATCACGCCCAATTTGCTTCCCTGTTTCATCAGGTCGAAGGTCCATCCCGTTGCGGTTGGGATGGAATTTGCCGGATAATAGTCTCCCGATTCATCCAGCGAAAAGCTGAGAATCTCAGTCTCCAAGTCATCAAAGGTTGCCACCAAGTCTTGACGTGTAACCAGGGTGCCAGTTGGCGGCAAGATTTTTGCAAAGCGCAAAAATGCGGATTGGATATGGGTCAAATCTCGATAATAGTCGAGATGATCGGCATCGATATTGAGAATCGCCGTATGGGTGGGGTGGAGTTCCAGGAAGTTTTCTTTGTACTCGCAGGCTTCTGTCACGAAGATTCGATCGCCGTTGATGGAAAGGTTTCCGCCCATCACATCGGCATTTCCACCCAAAAGGATGGTGGATTCCGTTTCCGCCTCCAAAAGGATCGCGGCAAGGATGCCTGTCGTTGTTGTTTTCCCGTGGGTGCCGGAGATGGCGATGGATATTTCATGGTTTTCCATCAATGCGCCCAAAAGGCTTGCGCGCTTATGTTCGGGGATGCCCAATCGAGCAGCCTCTCGCCGCTCGGGGTTGTCCGGATGAATGGCGGAGGTGAATATAATTTGATCCGCGCCGTGAACCCATTTTTTTTGGTGGCCCCGGTATATGGTTGCGCCCAAAGATTCCAGATGCTGAGTCAGGGGAGAGGCATTGCGGTCGGATCCCGTAACGCGGTAACCGCGCCGAAGGAGTATCTCGGCCAAAGCGCTCATGCTGATCCCTCCGATCCCAATAAAGTGGATCGTTTGATTTTGATTTTTCCAATTGATGTTCAAAGGGAGCCTCCTTTTTTTGAATGGTTCTATTATATCATAAAAAAATCCAAATGATTTTTGGTAAAACATCTTGTAAAAATAAGTATAAGCGAATAAAATGATGTATAATGAAACAAATTGTTCGTGTTTGAAAGGGGTTTTTATGGAGAAGTTTAAGCGCAGCGAGCGTGTAGCCGCTATTTTTTCAATATTGGTTGAACATCCGAACCAATTATTTACATACCAGGCATTTGAGGAACGGTTTGCTGCTTCGAAGACGACAATTAGTGAAGATGTCGCGATTTTGCGTCAATTGGTCAAGCGCTTGGATTCCGGGGAAATTGTGACGCAATCCGGCGCGGCGGGCGGGGTGTTGTTTCAGCCTCATTTGAATCGGGAAGAAACGGTCGCTTTCTTGATTCGAATTGGTCAGCGGATTATGGAGAAGGAACGATTGATTGCGGGCGGGTTCATCTATATGACGGATCTGTTGAATCATCCGGATACGGTGTTTACTTTTGGGAAAATTTTTGCGGATCGATATGCCGACAAGCAGATTGATTATGTGGTCACAGTTGAGACCAAGGGAATTCCCGTTGCCTTGGCGACGGCGCGCATTTTGAACGTGCCCATGGTAACCATTCGGAAAAACATCAAGGTGACGGAAGGAACCACCGTGAACATCAATTATCGAAGCGGATCGACCGGTCAAATTCAGACCATGTCCTTGTCGAAGCGAGCGATCCCGGCGGGCGCTCATGTCCTGCTGATCGACGATTTTATGCGCGGCGGCGGAACCCTGCGCGGCATGATCGAAATGGTGCGTGAGTTTGAGGCGGTCGTTGAAGGAATCGGCGTCTTGGTTGCGACGGAAGAACCGGATCGAAAGCTGGTTCAGGATTATTATGCCATGTTCAAATTAATCTCGGTTGACGAGCAAACCGGAGAGGTTATCATCCATCCAAACCTCGAATAAAAAATATTTTGAATATTTTTTCAAAAAAAAGGGTTTTTCTTCTAAAAAGGAGTATATATATAATGGAATATTCTACTATATGCATTCTATCTTGGCGGAAGGAGCTGTAAAATGGAAGTAACAGACGTAAGAGTACGAAAGATCAACACTGATGGGAAAATGAAGGCAATAGTATCGGTAACTTTTGACGATGCCTTCGTGGTACACGACATTAAGATCATCGAGGGGCTAAATGGACTTTTTATTGCGATGCCGTCCAGAAGAATGCCTGATGGTGAATTTCGTGACATCGCGCATCCAATTAATTCAGAAACGCGTGCGCGAATCCAGGATATTGTTTTTTCTGAATATGAAAGATCCATGCAAGAAGTTGAATCGATGGAATAAACCAGAAGAGGACCGTTCACGGTCCTTTTTTTGTGTTAGAATATAATAGTTGAAAGGATTGAAAACTCTGGTATAATTGTAGAGGTTGTGAGGTGACGGATAATGATTAAAGCTATGATTCTTGCCGCGGGGCAGGGGACTCGAATGAAATCGCAAGTTCCTAAAGTGATGCATCAGATCTGTGGGGAATCCCTGGTGGAATGGGTTGCACGGGCGGCGAAAGACGCCGGTTCCGATGAGACCGTTGTCATTGTGGGTCATGGAAAGGATGAGATCTGTGCTGCCTATGAGCGGAAGGGATGGCATTTTTGCGAGCAGCCGATCGGAGATGGCGTGCCCTATGGAACCGGATATGCAGTGATGCAGGGCATGGAGTATATCAATGATGAAGATGAGGTTTTTATTCTGACGGGAGACACCCCCTTGATTGAGGGCGCTGACTTGACTTCTCTTTTGAAGAAACATCGAGACAGCAAAGCGGCGGTGACGGTATTGAGCGCGAAGATGGCGGATCCGACGGGATACGGTCGAATCTTGCATGACACAAAAGGCGTTGTCGGGATCGTGGAGCAAGAGGACGCGACGGAAGAGGAATGCTTGATTCAAGAAATCAATTCGGGAATTTTCTGTTTTCAAGGAAAAGCGTTAAAGATTGCCCTCGCAGGCTTGACGACCGAGAATGCGCAAGGCGAATATTATTTGACGGACAGCTTGGGGATTCTCAGAAACTTGGGCGAACAGGTTGAATCCTATTGCATGAAGGATGCAGACCATATCCGAGGCATTAATTCTCGGGTGCAATTGGCGGAAGCGACACGGATTCGCCAGCAATGGATCAACACGCATTGGATGGAAGAAGGGGTGACCCTGATTGATCCGGCAAGCACCTATATTGATGTGGATGTGACGATTGAACAGGATACGGTGATTGAAGCCAATGTGCAATTAAAAGGAAAGACCGTGATTGGCAGCCGTGTGGAAATTGGTTCCATGTCTAAGATTGTCGACAGTACAATCGGGGATGAGGTGACCATCGATTCGTCCAAAATCATAGAGAGTGAAGTGGGTCGGAAAACGACCATCGGTCCCTACGCGTACTTGCGTCCAAAGAGTCGAATTGGAGAGGGCTGCCGAATCGGGGATTTTGTAGAAGTGAAAAATGCCGTGATCGGCAATGGCTCAAAGGCCAGTCATCTTTCTTATGTGGGAGATGCCATTGTCGGAGAACGGGTGAATATAGGTTGTGGCGTCGTATTTGTTAACTACGACGGGAAAAAGAAATCGAAATCCATTGTGGAGGATGATGCTTTCATTGGATCCAATGCGAATTTGGTGGCGCCGGTGCATATTAAGAAAAAGGGTTTTGTTGCAGCGGGATCAACCATTACGCGGGATGTAGAAGAAGGCGATTTATCCATCGCGAGAGCGAAGCAGGTCAACAAGGCTGGATGGGCGGAACGTTTCTTTAATAAATAGGTTAATTATAGGAGGAGTACCATGCATTCTGAGCAAAGTCGTATCAAGGTTTTTACAGGTAATGCAAACCCTGAACTCGCGCAGACAATTTGCAATGAGTTGGGCATTTCATTGGGACGTTGCAGTGTGGACCGATTCAGCGACGGAGAAATCTCTGTCAGCATTCCAGAGACGGTTCGCGGCAATGACGTTTACTTGATTCAATCGACGTGTCCGCCGGTAAATGAAAATTTGATGGAAGTGCTGATTTTGATTGATGCCTTCAAACGAGCATCAGCGGGACGAATCAATGCGGTGATTCCATATTACGGGTATGCGAGACAAGATCGAAAAGCAAAAGCCAGAGATCCGATCTCTGCGAAATTGGTTGCGAATCTCCTTCAAGCGGCGGGGGCCGACCGCGTGGTAGCGATGGACTTGCATGCATCACAATTGCAAGGATTCTTCGATATCCCGGTGGATCATCTGAAAGCGATCAATCTATTGGGTGAATATTACAAGGCAAAAGAAGGCTTGAACAAAGACAATACAATCGTTCTTTCTCCTGATATCGGCGGAGTGAAGCGGGCAAGAAACTTAGGCGCTATTCTGGATCTGCCGATTGCGATCATTGAAAAGCGTCGTCCAAAGGCGAATGTGGCAGAGGTCATGAACGTCATTGGCGATATCAAAGACAAACACGTAATTATCATTGACGATATGATCGATACAGCGGGTTCTTTGGTGAAAGCGGCGGAAGTGGCGAAGCAATTTGGTTCCTTGGATGTGTACGCAAGCTGTACCCATGGCATTCTATCGGGACCGGCGATCGAGCGAATCAAGGAGTCTCAGATTCTAGAGGTCTTGATTACGGATACGATTCCTCTTCCGGCAGATAAGCAGATCGAAAAGATCAAGGTCTTGTCTGTTGCGGAATTGTTGGCGGAATCCATTCGTCGAATTCACGGCAATCGTTCCATCAGTGTATTGTTTGACTAGAAAGAAGACCCCCGATGATTTCGGGGGTTTTTTAAGAGGTGTAGGATGTATGTCATTATAGGATTGGGAAATCCGGGAAAAAAATATGAAAAGACGCGGCACAATGTGGGATTTCGCGTGATTGATCGATTGTCGAAAGACTGGGGCGTCTCTGTGAAGAAGGTGCAGTTTCAATCCCTTGTGGGGGAAACCTTTTACGCCGGAGAGAAGGTAGTCCTGATCAAACCGCAGACCTATATGAATGAAAGTGGTCGCGCGGTGGTTGAGCTTCAGCGCTACTATCAAGTGCCGCCGGAGAATTTGATCGTGATCTATGACGATATCGATTTTGAAGTTGGTGTGCTCAAGGTCAGAAAACGGGGAAGCGCGGGCAGCCATAACGGCATGAAATCCGTGATCTTTCAATTGCAAACGGATGTTTTCCCTCGGGTTCGCATTGGGATCGGGAAACAGCCAAGCTATATGGATCTTGCGAACTATGTGTTGAGCGGATTCACAACAAAGGAAGAAAAGACCTTGGACGAGGTGTTGAAGGCGGCTTGCGATGCTGTTGAGACGATTGTCGAAAAGGATGTGGAGCAGTCCATGAATCAAACCAATCACTTGAATTTTCAGTAAGGAGAGAGTTATGCAGGGATTATGGGGAAGAATCACAGAAAAGACAAAAGCATACGGTGAAATCACCCATGCCATCGAGAATGGCAGTTTTCCGATTTCCTTGCATGGATTGTCGGAAGAGGCCTTGTTTCAGCTCTTTGCTCGATACAGCGATGAACATCAGGTGCTCTTGGTTTTCCCGCAAGACCATCAAGCCCGGGCGGCAAGGGTGATGATTCAGAGTTTTGCTGCGGGAAAAGCGCATTACTTTCCTGCGCGGCCGACCTACTTTTATGACATTGAGGCGTTCAGCCATGAGAATATGAATCAGCGGCTTCGAACCCTGCATCATTTGCAGCGGGGAAGCAAGGGGATCTATCTGACCAGTACGGAAGCGATGATGAATCCTATGCTGCCAAAGGGGCAGTACGGGGAGTTGCGACTCTCGGTGGGCCAAGCAATCGAGCCGAGGCAAGTAATTGAAGTCCTTGTGGAGCTGGGGTATCGCCGTGAGACGATGATTGAAGGTCCGGGGCAATTCAGCGCTCGCGGCGGGATCATCGACTGTTTTCCATCGGATGCGGAAGATCCGGTGCGCTTGGAGTTCTTTGACATTGAAATCGATTCGATTCGAAGCTTTGATCTGGAGACGCAGCGCTCTTTCGAAAATCGCCAAGAAACGGCGATTCCGGCAGCTGTTGAATTTATTCTCACGCAAGAACAACGAGTTCGAATTGCTGAAGGGATCGAAAAGGATCTGGCGGCTACAACGAAGAAAGAAAAGCCGGGGGCGGAGCGAACCAAACGAATGGAAAAATTCGAGAAGGTGGTTCATCAGATTGAAAGCAATCTGCCTCTGCCCAGCGCGGCGCTTTGCCATCCCTATTTGGAGGAATCGGAAAGCCTGTTGAACTGGCTGCAATCGGATGCGGTCATTGTGATGGATGAGCCGGATCGGATTTTGGATGCAGCCAGGGATCAGCAGCATCAATTTCACCATCGTTTGGAGGAACTGCACCTTGCCGGCGAGACGCTGTCTCGTCATGGGGAGGCGCTGTTGCCCTTCGAACAATTGCCCATGGAGAACCGTCAACTGATCACCTCGACTCGATTGTTGAAAAACAGTCGATTCTTTGCGCCCAAGGCGCTGGTTCAGGTGCGGACGAAATCCAATCCGGTTTTCCATCGGAAATTTGAGCTCTTGGCGCAAGAGACGAAGCGGCTCTTGGCGCGGGAAGGCACGGTGGTGTTTTTTACGGGCAGCACAGAGCGAGCGGAGGCATTGAAGCAGTATTTGGAAGATGCGCGGATTCCCGCATTATTGGGAAACCGGATAGAACCGGGATTTGCTACGATTACCAAAGAATCCTTAAATCAGGGATTTGAGTATATCGACGAAAAGATCTTCCTCTTCGGGGAAGCGGAGGTCTACGGGGGAATCAAGCGGAAACGGCGGAAACGGAAAAAAGAGAAGAGCCGCCGGATCGAAACCTTTATGGATTTGAAGGTGAGCGACTATGTCGTGCATGAAGAATTTGGAGTCGGCCAGTATCAGGGGATTGAACAAAAGGTCATTCTGGGAATCAAGAGAGATTATTTAATCGTGCAGTATCGAGGTACGGATCGCCTCTATGTTCCCGTGGATCAAATGCAGATTCTCCAAAAATTCATTGGTGGAGACGCGGGATCGCCCCGGCTTAACAAGATGGGCTCGGATGATTGGAAGCGAACGAAACAGACGGCCAAAAAAGCGATTGAGGTAATGGCGAGGGAATTGCTGGAGCACTACGCCAAGCGGGAAGCGGTCAAGGGCTACGCTTTTGGCAGCGACAATGAATGGCAGCGTCAATTCGAGGATCTCTTTCTCTACGAAGAAACCCAAGATCAATTGCAATGTATTGAAGAGATTAAGCAGGATATGCAAAAGCCGAGTCCGATGGATCGCCTGCTTTGCGGCGATGTGGGCTACGGGAAGACGGAGGTTGCCCTGCGGGCTGCCTTCAAAGCGGTCCTCGACGGAAAGCAGGTCGCGATTTTGGTGCCGACCACGATCCTGGCGCAGCAGCATTACAATACCTTTCTTTCCCGGTTTCAGGAATTCCCGGTCAAGGTGGAGATGCTGAGCCGATTTCGGACAGCCAAGCAGCAGCAGCGGATCTTTCGCGACGTGAAGGCGGGCAATGTTGATGTGATTGTCGGCACCCACCGACTCTTGTCGAAGGAGTTGCTTTTTAAAGACCTGGGTCTTTTGATTGTGGATGAAGAACAGCGATTTGGGGTTCGCCACAAAGAAATGATGAAGATGATGAAGGCTTCCGTGGATGTGCTCACCCTGTCTGCGACCCCAATTCCGAGAACCCTGCATATGTCCATGATCGGAGTGAGGGACCTGTCTGTCATTGACGAGCCGCCGGAAGAGCGGCTGCCAGTGCAGACCTTTGTTGTCGAATATCAGGAGGAATTGGCGCGGGATGCGGTTCGGCGTGAATTGGAGCGGGAAGGCCAGGTCTATTTTGTCTTTAACCGCGTCAAGGGAATTCGCTCCATGCAGGCGAAATTGCAGAAGCTGATTCCGGAAGCGAGGATTGCCGTCGCCCATGGACAGATGGGGGAACGGGAGCTGGAAGCGGTGATGATCGCCTTCTTGGATGGAGAAATTGATATTTTGATCAGCACCACGATCATTGAAACTGGGCTGGATATTCCCAATGTCAATACCATGATCATCTTCGACGCGGATCGATTGGGGCTCTCTCAATTGTATCAATTGCGCGGAAGAATCGGCCGTTCCAATCGATTGGCTTTCGCCTACTTCACCTTCCAGAAGAATAAGGTGTTGTCCGAGGTGGCGGAAAAACGATTGAAAGCGATTCGGGAATTTACGGAATTCGGCGCCGGATTTAAGATTGCCATGCGGGATTTGGAAATCCGGGGCGCGGGAAATCTACTGGGCGCCGAGCAGCACGGTCATATGGCATCCATTGGATACGATCTCTATGTGAAGTATCTGGAGCAAGCGGTGAATCTTTATACGGGAAGCCTGGAATTGGGAACGGAAGAGATCGAGTCCAAGCTGGAATTGCAGGTGGACGCCTATATTCCAGACAGCTATATTCAGGATGCGGAGCAGAAGATTCGGATGTACAAGCACATTGCGACGATCGAGTCCCAGGCGGACTATTCCGAGATTTTAGATGAACTGATCGATCGATTCGGCGAGCCGCCTGTGGCGGTGATCAATCTGATGCGAATCGCCAAGGTGCGCGCGGGAGCCATGCAGGCGGGATTCTCCACCCTTTCTCATACCAAGAAGGGGATCGTGATGAGCTTTGCGAAAGCCTTGTCTTTTACACCGGAATTGGGTAGAATGTTGATGGATCATTATGCGCGGATGGTGGATTTTGACTTATCGACGGAATTTCCAAAGATTTTTCTGAACAAGCGGGACTGCACAGCTCAGGAAGCGTTACTTCTGATGGAAGAAGCAGTGGGGATGATCTGTGAATTTTTTAAGAATTGATCAAAAAGCAGACCGCAAAGGGATGCGGATTTGGTATAATAGCAAGGAATCAGTAAAGGAGGAGACGGGATGAAAAAGAGAATAGTAGCGATTTTTATGGTTGTTCTGATGGTCGTTCCTGGTGTGTTGGCGGCATGTTCCGCAGCGCAAGAAGGGAAATCGGCACCAGAAGCACCTGAAGCAGCAGGTACAAATGTAGCAACAATTAATGGTGTGGATTTGCCATTGGATGAATTTGAAAGCTTCTTTGTTTTTAATAAAAAATACGTAGAAGTGATTGGGTACATTACGCCAGAGATGTGGACAGAGGATGCTGGAAACGGCATGACTTATGAACGGCAATATTTGGATTCTATGATCCAACAGTATGTACAGCAAAAGACCTTGGAATTGGCAGCCCTTGATATGGGACTTTCCGTTACGGACGAAGAGGTGCAGGCGGAGCTTGACACGATCAAGGCCGATGAGGAATTGAAGACCAATTATGAAGAATTCTTGGCCAATACAGGGATTGACGAAGCCTATTATCAAGAATTGCTGAAGCAACAATTGCTGATTGAAAAATACGATACGCAATTGCGAAGTGAAGTAGAGATCGCGGACGCGGACGTGCAGGCTTTTTATGATGCCAATGCAGCGAGCTACGAACAGGTATGGGCACGCCATATTCTTGTTGAAACACAAGAAGAAGCAGCCGCAATCTATGATCGAGCCGTTGCAGGGGAAGACTTTGCAACCTTGGCGCAAGAGAATTCAGTTGGACCAAGCGCTGAAAACGGCGGAGACTTGGGTTATTTCTCTCGCGGACAAATGGTGCCTGAGTTTGAATTGGTTGCCTTTGATTTAGCTGTCGGTGAGATGTCGACTCCTGTTTCTACACAATTTGGCTGGCATGTGATCAAGGTGGAAGATCGATTGGATCCAAGCTTTGAAGAATATCAAGACCAGATCAAGACGCAATTGGCCGGTGAAGAGATCGCGAAGAACATTTCGACGGTGATCGAAGTGGCGGAAGTCAATACCTACCCCATCTATGACGAGCTTTTAGGTGAGGGCGGTGGCATCCTTGAAATGGAAACAATGGAAGAAACAACACAAGAATAGACAATAAGTTAAAAAACATCCTTTAGGATGTTTTTCTTTTTTCTGGAATCCAGTATACTGAGAAAAGGAGGGATGTTATGAATACGATTACTGTTGTGGGTCTTGGACCTGGACGGGTTGACGATATGACCGTTGCCGCATATCGAGCCCTGTTTGAACAAAAAGGGAAAAAGTTTTTTCGCACGATGAAGCATCCGGTTGCCGAGGCGGCAGAAGCGGCGGGCATCGCTTTGACAAGTTTTGACGAATTTTACGAGGAGTCGGATTCTTTGGAGGAAGTCGAGAAAAAAATCTATCAATTCCTATTGGAAGAAGCGCAGAAACAAGAAAATCTCTTTTACTTCGTTCTGGGACATCCAATTTTTGGGGAAAACGTCGTGAAAATGTTGACTTCATCGGGTTTGAGGGATAAAATAAGAATAGAATTTCTTGGTGGAATCAGCCAGATTGATGCTGCAATGACAGTTATTGCGCAAGATTTTTCAGAAGGATGTCAAATTATTGAAGCTTCACAATTTGATTCTCGAATGATTGATTTCCAACAAGGGGTCCTGATTACCAATATTGACGACAAAGGATTGTTGTCTGACCTCGGTGTTGCTTTGACAGAAAGCTATGGCGACGAACAAGAGGTATGGGTGATTGATCATCCCATGGATCCATCGGAAAAGGTTCAGCGTCTTCCGTTGATGAACCTTTATCAAGCGCAGTGTTCGCATTTGACATCGGTGTATCTGCCGAAGGTTGAGGATCAAGCCCGTTACGGGTATCGAGATTTAATCGCCATTATCGAGAGATTGCGGAGCCCGGGCGGATGTCCCTGGGATCGGGAGCAGACCCATGAATCCTTGCGAGCCAATTTGCTGGAAGAAACCTATGAGGTGATCGAAGCGATTAACTGCCAAGATGATGCGAATCTGGAAGAAGAGTTGGGTGATCTGTTGCTGCAGATTGTTTTTCACGGTTTGATTGCGGAAGAAGACGGGTATTTCACGCTTTTGGATGTGACCACCGGGATCTGCGAAAAGATGATTCGGCGGCATCCGCATGTCTTCGCGGGGGAATCGATCCAAACCACGGATGGTGTTCTCAAGCGTTGGGAAGAGATTAAGGCGGAAGAAAAGTCGCAACAGGGTCAATCGCAGCGGATGAAGGAATTGCCTGAAGCCCTGCCAATGCTGGTTCGGAGCCGAAAGGTTCAGAAAAAGGCGGCGGAGATCGGCTTTGATTGGCCGGATGCTCAAGGGCCCATGCAGAAATTGCAGGAAGAGCTTAATGAATTTCAAGAGGCGATTCAATTGAATCAAACCGATGAAATGGAGATGGAGTTTGGTGATTTGCTTTTTGCGATTGTCAATGTCTCACGGTTTTACAAGATCCATCCAGAGCTTGCGCTGAAACAGGCAACGGATAAATTTATTCGTCGATTCAGTTGGATGGAGAACGAAGCGGGGAAAAGGGGATTGGAAATGGAATCCTTGGGGCTGGAAGCCTTGGATGCGCTTTGGGATGAATGCAAGCGGAAAGAGTAATGATTCAGTTTTACTGATTCATATAAAGCTAAGGAGGGGTTTATCGATGAATAAGGCACAACTCGTAGCGAAAATGGCAGACAAATGTGGGTTAAGCAAAAAAGATTCTGAAGCAGCTTTGAATGCATTTATTGAGAGCGTAGAGGAATCATTGATTGCGGAAGAGAAAGTTCAATTGGTTGGATTTGGCACATTCGAAGTTCGCGAGCGAAAAGCACGTGAAGGACGCAACCCAAGAAATCCAGAGGAATCCATTCAAATTCCTGCATCGAAAGCACCTGTTTTTAAAGTTGGTAAGACTTTGAAAGCGAAAGTAAACAAATAGTTCGTATATGTAATAAAAAAACCAGGCTAGCCTGGTTTTTTTATTTGACTTTTATCCTGTTTTTTTCATAAAATGAAAGTGAATAGGTAGGTAAAGGGGACAAAAATGAGAATTGACAAATATTTAAAGAATGCACGAATCATTAAACGGAGAACCGTAGCGAAAGAGGCTTGCGATCAGGGACGCGTCTTGGTCAATGATAGAAAGGCAAAACCTGGAACAGAAGTTGTGCCGGGGGACCGCATTGAGTTGCGCTTGGGTTCCAAGGTGTTGTCTGTACAAGTATTGGTTTGTTTGGACCACGCGACGAAACAGACAGCCGAAACCATGTATGAGGTAATCGGTGAGTGAAAGGAGTGCTTTCATGCGAGGATGGATAGGAAAAAGTGTTCTTCTCCTCATTTTGGTGATGTTGTTTGGAACGGGAGTACTGACGGCCTTGGACCGCCATCAAACACGCATGGAAGAATTGGAGGAAATTCAGGAAGCCAAGGAAAAGGAAATTCTTCGAATTGAGGGAAGGATCCATGTGCGAGAGGATTTACTTGGCGCAAAAAATGATCCTGAGTTTGTTGAAAAGATGGCGCGGTTCTATGGAATGGTGCGAGACAATGAATTGATTTATAAGGATCTGGATCGAACGGAGACGGAAGATCCAATGGAAGCACTCTTCAAAAATTGACAGAATCGCTTCCATCACCTATACTCATAGTCATACGTGGTACACAATAATAAGGAGGAGTCGCATTTTTATGCAATTGAAAGAGAATGAGATTGTTGAAGGCGTAATAACAGGGGTTGCGAAATTTGGATTATTTATTGATGTTGGTGCACCAAAATCAGGGTTGGTTCATATCTCTGAGGTGTCTTATCAATATATAGAGGAATTATCCGGCTTGTATAAAGTGGGAGATAAGATCAAGGTCAAAGTGTTGACCATTGGTAATGACGGGAAAATCAGCTTGTCGATTCGACAGACTGAAAAACGCCCAGAGCGTAAACCCATGGAAGGAAGATCGGCTGGAAGGCCTGCGGGCAGACCGAGCGGAAAACCGTCGGGAGAACGCAACTTTAATCGAAAACCACAGGGAAAGAAGCCATTTCCCCCTCGAAATCGAGAATATAAACCTGCGACTTTCGAAGATAAATTGGAAGCTTACCTTAAAGACAGCGATGAGCGAAATGAATTTAAAAAGAAACCCACGCGAACAAAGCGTGGGTATCAAACTCGTGATTAAAACCGGAAATTTTTCCGGTTTTTTCCATTTTCGTTTGGGGTGAAAAACCATGAGTAAAGAAATGAATCAGACCGTTCAATGGATTCAAAAGCAAATCAAGGGAGACGAATGCGCCATTGTCGCCCTGTCCGGCGGGCCGGATTCCGCGCTGCTGCTGGAGCTGACTTGCTTGGCGGCTATGGCGGGAGATTTTCCTGTGATTGCGGCACATCTGAATCATGGATTGCGGGATGAGGCCAATCAAGAAGAAGAGACCTTGCGTGCCTTTTGCGAAGCGCGAAGGATTCCCTTTTATTCAAAACGGGTGGAGTGCGCGGCTTATGCGGCAAAAAACCATTTGACCCTTGAGGAAGCGGGGCGGAATCTGCGATATGGATTTCTCACCTCGATTCTGCTCGAGCATCCCGGCTGGATTTTAACGGGGCATCATCGCAATGATCAGGCGGAAACGATCTTGTTTCACCTTTTCCGAGGCGCTGGCGCCCGGGGTTTGCGCGGCATTCCCGCAATTGAATCACCGGTTTTGCGTCCCTTGTTTGATTGGAAGCGGACGGAGATTCTCGAGACGTGCAGGGAAAACGAGATTGCGTATTTTATTGATAAGAGCAATGAATCAAGGGTGTATACGCGAAATTGGATCCGCCACGAACTGATTCCCATTCTCGAAAATCGTTTTGATGAAGGCGTGGTCGATCGGATTGTGCAGACCAGCGAGCTGGTTGCCCAGGACGATCAATTTCTGCAAGGCTTGGCGGAGCAGGCATTTGACCAGGCGGTAGTCTATGAGACAAAGGGAATTTCTTTGAATCTGGAGAGGTTGAAAGCCTTGGAACCGCCGATTTTCTCTCGTGTGATTTTTATCGCGTTGGAGAAGCAGTTCGGAAGCCGGAAAGATGTGACGAGCCGTCAGATTCAGCAGGCGATGAAGCTGATTGCCGAGGGGCAGGCGGGAAGCCGATTTCAATTCTCGAAAAATCGAGGCTTTCTTATTGGAAGCCAGGCGATCTATATGGGTGTCGGAGAAAAGGAAGAATCTTTTTCGATTTCTTTGAATATTCCTGGAGAAACGCGAGTGCCCGGTGGTATTGTTCGGGCGGAATGGGGAAAATTCGAGGAAGAATCCACAGATTCATTTACCATTGAAATCGATTATGATAAAATACAGAGTAGTATATTTTGGCGGACAAAGCAGTCGGGGGACTGGTTTTTCTTGCCAAGGCAACAGGGCAGAAAGAAGTTGAAGCGGTTTTGGATTGATGAGAAGATTCCGCAGCATCAACGGGCTTCCTGGCCATTGTTGACAATTGAAGATCAAATCCTATGGATTGTGGGTCGAAGAAAATGTGTTGAACATCCTGCAAAGGGAGCGCGCTTGTTGCGGATCAGGTGGAGGAGGTTTGAAGGAGGGCATCATGAAGAGGGATATTAAAGAGGTATTATTGTCAGAAGAGGTATTGCAAAAAAGGATTCGCGAGCTGGGCGCTGAAATCACCAAGGATTATCCTGATGGAGATTTGATGGTGATCTGTGTGTTAAAGGGCGCTGTCCTTTTTATGAGTGATTTGGTCAAGGCGATTGATTGTCCTTTGGAAATGGACTTTATGGCAGTTTCCAGTTATGGAAACTCAACAGAGTCATCTGGAATCGTGAAAATTGTAAAAGATTTGAATTCCAGTATTGAGGGTAAAAATGTATTGATTGTAGAGGATATTATTGATAGCGGTCTGACTTTGAAGTATCTGCTTCGCATCCTTAAGGAACGCGAACCGGCTTCTTTAAAGGTATGTGCGCTTTTGGAACGGGAAGGACAAACAACGGGTCATAAATTTAACTATACAGGATTTGTTGTACCCGATGGATTCCTAGTGGGATATGGATTGGATTATGCTGAAAAGTATCGAAATCTTCCTTATATTGGAATTCTAGATCCTTCGGTTTATGAATAAACACAGAATTTTCAGGAGGTGACGACTATGCCGAAGTATTTTCGAGGAGTTGGAATGTATTTGTTGGTCTTTTTGGTGATCATTTTGATCGCTTCTGCGACCAGCAATCAGTTTGAAGCAGCAGAAGAATTAAGTTATAATACCTTGCTAGAGAAAATCGCAGCAGGTGATATCGATGGAGATTTGGTGGCGGTAGGCGAAGAGGTCCATGGGACCTTGGTTGACGGAACCAATATCACAGCCAGTATTCCGGATTTTGATAAAGACTATTACGATTCATTGAATCTGGAAGGCAGCAATGTCAATCTTGTGGTACGACAACCACAGGGCGATCCTTTGTGGTTGACGATTCTGTCTCCGCTCTTGATGGTCGGGTTTTTCGCGGTGATTTGGTATCTGTTTATGCGTCAATCGCAGGGAGGCAATGGAAGAAGCGCCATGAACTTTGGCAAGTCCAAGGCACGCTTGGTTGAATCGGGTTCTACCCATGTGACCTTTGCGGATGTGGCAGGATTGGAAGAAGAGAAGGAAGAAATGGCGGAAATTGTTGATTTCCTCAGTCATCCGAAGCGCTTTATTCAATTGGGCGCGCGAATTCCAAAAGGGATTTTGATGGTGGGTCCGCCGGGAACAGGAAAAACCTATCTTTCAAAAGCGGTAGCCGGGGAAGCGGGAGTTCCCTTCTTCAGCATCAGCGGCTCTGATTTTGTCGAGATGTTTGTCGGGGTGGGCGCCTCACGGGTGCGCGATCTCTTCGAGCAGGCAAAGAAGAACGCTCCCTGTATTATCTTTATCGATGAAATTGATGCGGTCGGACGGCGCCGGGGCGCCGGTCTTGGCGGCGGTCATGATGAACGAGAGCAAACATTGAATCAATTGTTGGTGGAAATGGACGGATTCGGCGACAACGAAGGTGTTATTGTTATGGCAGCGACGAATCGCCCGGATATTTTGGATCCGGCGCTCTTGCGCCCTGGTCGATTTGATCGCCAGGTGCGGGTTGGAATTCCGGACATCAAGGGCCGAGAGGCAATCTTGAAGGTGCATTCACATAATAAACCGATGGCTAAGGATGTCGATCTGAGAACTCTGGCAAAACGAACGATTGGCTTTACACCAGCTGATTTGGAAAATCTTTTGAATGAGGCCGCACTGCTTGCGGCACGGGAAAACCTGAAAGAGATTCCTATGCGAGTCGCAGAGGAAGCCATCACCAAGGTAATCGCCGGACCGGAGAAAAAGAGCCATGTTCGATCCGAGGAAGAGAATCATTTGGTTGCTTTTCACGAAGCGGGTCACGCGGTTGTCAGCCAATACCTGGATCATGTGGATCGAGTGCATATGGTTACGATTATGCCGCGGGGAAATGCGGGCGGATTCACCATGCATTTGCCGGATAAAGACAAGCGCTTTATTTCGAAACGGGATATGGAAGAGCAATTGGTGGTATTGTTGGGCGGACGTGTCGCGGAAGAATTGGTTCTGGATGATATTTCAACAGGCGCTTCCAACGATATCGAACGAGTAACCAGTACCGCCAGATCCATGGTAACCCATTATGGCATGAATGATGAAATGGGTCCGATGACCTATGGAAAAGAATCAAATGAAGTTTTTTTGGGACGAGATATCGCTCGATCACAAGATTACAGTGATGAAACGGCATCAAAGATTGACAAAGAAATGCGTCAAATCGTGGATGAAGCATATCGCACATGCCGTCAATTGTTGACGGATCACATGGACAAGCTTCACGCGGTTGCCGAATTGCTTTTGGAGAAGGAAACCATTACAGGCGAAGAATTCAGTGCGATTTTCAACGAAGGGGAAACCCTGCCGGCAGCAAGCGCGAGTGAAGTGAAACCTGAGAAGGAAGAGGCGAAATCAGAAGGATCGATTCAAGATCCAATTGGAGACCCAGCGTTCACAAGCGCGATGGAAACCGAGGAAATATAAGAGCAGTCAGACACCCTAGGCGAGAGCCTGGGGTGTTTTCTTGCAATTATTCATTCATAAATTATGATGATTTCGTAAATACTTTTACAAAGTGCAATAAAACTTGCATAAGACATCGTTTTCTTGTAGGCTATAAATGAATATCGCATCGAGGCGGGAGGAAGAGAATGGAGAATTGGAAGAAACACTTGCAGACAGAACGAAAACGATGGGAAGAAACAATAGTGAAGAAAGTAACGGATCGTTTTCCTGAGCGAAAGGAGACCTTTGTAACCGGCTCCAGAGAACCGGTGGAACGGCTTTATACCCCAGGCGAGGGAGACGATCAATATCTGGATGAAATCGGTTTTCCAGGGCAATATCCATTTACGCGCGGGGTGCAGCCAACCATGTATCGTGGCCGGTTGTGGACCATGCGCATGTATGCGGGTTTTGCCACGGCGGAAGAGTCCAACGCAAGGTATAAGTATCTTGTTTCTCAGGGATCGTCAGGATTGTCAGTCGCATTTGACTTGCCAACGCAGATTGGATACGATTCCGATCATGCCTTGGCTGCCGGCGAAGTAGGCAAGGTGGGTGTTGCCATTGATTCCCTTGCGGATATGGAGCGGCTTTTTGACGGGATTCCCTTGGATCGCGTCAGTACATCCATGACCATTAATGCACCGGCGGCGGTCCTCCTTGCGATGTATATCGCGGTGGCCGAAAAGCAAGGCGTTTCAGCTGGTCAATTGCGGGGAACCATTCAGAACGACATCTTAAAGGAATATATCGCCCGGGGAACTTATATTTATCCGACCCAGCCTTCCATGCGATTGATTACGGATATCTTTGCATACTGCTCGAAAGAGGTGCCCAAATGGAATACCATCAGTATCTCCGGTTACCATATTCGAGAGGCCGGCGCCACGGCGGCGCAAGAGGTGGGTTTCACCTTGGCGGACGGAATCGCCTATGTGGAAGCGGCCCTTCAAGCGGGATTGGATATCGATGAATTTGGTCCAAGGCTTTCTTTCTTCTTTAATGCGCACAATGATTTGCTGGAAGAGGTTTCGAAATATCGTGCGGCTCGAAGAATGTGGGCGAAGATCATGAAGGAAAGATTCAAGGCGGAAAACCCAAAATCCATGATGATGAAATTCCATACCCAAACCGGGGGATCAACCCTGACGGCACAGCAGCCGGATAATAATATCGTGCGGGTGACGATTCAAACCCTGGCGGCAATTTTTGGAGGGACTCAGAGTCTGCATACCAATTCCCGCGATGAAGCCCTAGCGCTTCCGACGGAGGCTTCGGTTCGCATCGCGCTTAGGACGCAGCAAATTGTGGCCCATGAAAGCGGTGTGACTCAAACCGTCGATCCATTGGCGGGTTCTTATTATATCGAATCAAAAACCAATCAGATTGAAGAAGAGGCATTTGCCTTGATTGAAAAGATCGACGAGTTGGGGGGAGCGCCACGCGCCATTGACCTTGGCTTTATTCAGCAAGCCATTTCAGACGCTGCCTATGCGGCTCAAAAGGATATTGAATCCGGCGAGCAGATTGTTGTCGGCGTCAATCAATATCAGATTGAGGAAGAGGCGCCAAAGGATCTATTGCGTGTTGATCCCGCGGTTGAAATTCGACAGGTTAAAGCCCTTCACGCCATGAAGGCGGACCGGGATCAGACCAGTGTTGAAGAAGCGTTGAAGGAATTGAAGGCGGTTTGCCAGGGAACTGGAAACACCATGCCTGCCATTTTGAAGGCGGTTCGAACCTATGCAACCCTTGGGGAAATTTCTGATGTGATGCGTGATGTGTTTGGGGAATACGAACAGCACGTTCGTTTGTAGGAGGAGCAGAATGAGACCGATACGAGTATTAGTGGCAAAACCAGGACTGGACGGACATGATCGGGGGGCAAAGGTGATTGCCAGAGCCCTTCGCGACGCGGGAATGGAAGTGATTTATACAGGATTGAGACAGACACCGGAACAGATTGTTCGCGCAGCTGTGGATGAAGATGTTGATGTGGTGGCGATGAGCATTTTGTCAGGCGCCCACAATCATCTCTTGCCTCAGGTGGCGAAGGGATTGAAAGCAGAAGGCGTCAAGGATGTTTTAATCTTGGGCGGCGGAGTTATTCCAGATACGGATATACCGAATCTGAAGACCCAGGGAATTGAAGCGGTGTTTACGCCGGGGACGACAATGGAAACCGTAGTTTCCTATATTCGATCCAACTTGAAGCGGGATTTGAGAGAATGAAAGCGGTTGAAGCGATGCTTAACGGAAGCCGGCGCGATTGCGCGCGGCTGATCACCCAGGTGGAAAATGAGCATCCAAAGGCCAAAGAAATTTTAAGAGAGATTTATCCCCATACGGGCACGGCGCATGTGGTGGGCATTACGGGCCCGCCAGGCGGCGGGAAGAGTACCCTGACGACTCGGTTGGCGGAAGCCTTTCGCGCCCAGAACAAGCGCGTAGGGATCGTCGCTGTTGATCCTACAAGCCCCTTCACCGGCGGCGCGATCCTTGGGGATCGAATTCGCATGAAGAGCCTGTATGAAGACGAAGGCGTCTTTATCCGCAGCATGGGGACCCGAGGACACTTGGGCGGCTTGTCGAAGACGACAGCCGGCGTTGTACAGATTCTGGATGCCTATGGGTGCGACGTGATCTTTGTGGAGACCGTCGGGGTCGGGCAATCGGAAGTTGAGATCGTTCAGAATGCGGATACGGTCTTAATGGTGCTGGTGCCGGGACTCGGAGACGACATCCAGGCGATCAAGGCTGGAGTCATGGAAATCGGCGATCTGTTTATTATCAATAAATTTGATTTGGACGGAGCGGTTCGAGCGAAAACAGAGATCGAAATGATGCTTGCCACGGATCAGCGCCGAAAGGCCATTCCCTTGGTGTATCCTGTAACAGCCAGCATGGCTGGCAGTAATCGCGCTGAAGGGATTGAAGCTGTGGTGGAAGGGATTATCAAGCATCGGGCGGATAGTGTGGAAAACGGGCAATGGGACGCACGAAGAAAAGCGCAGGTCCGCAATGAAATTCTATATTTTTTGCGGGGCGAGCTGGAAGCGATTCTCAAGAAAGAATTGGATCGATGGGAACTGGAAAAAGTCTATCAGCGAAATCAATCGCCGCGGGAACGAGGCGAAGAAATCTTACGGACATGGATCGAGGAGGGGCGGCATGGTAAGAAAGATTGATCATATCGGCATTGCAGTAAAGGATTTAGAGGAATCATTGAAATTTTATCAAGAAACCTTGGGGTTGGATTTGGAGGGGATCGAAGTCGTTGAGGAACAGCGGGTTCGAGTTGCCTTCTTGCCGATAGGAGATACGGAAATTGAGCTTTTGGAATCGACGGATCCAGAAGGACCCATTGCCCGTCATATTGAAAAGCGGGGCCAAGGGGTTCAGCATTTGGCGGTGCGCGTTGAGAATATCGAAGAGGCGATTGCGGAAATGAAGGAAAAAGGCATTCGCATGATTGATGAAGTGCCGCGCTATGGCGCGGGGGGCGCAAAAATTGCCTTTTGCCATCCGAAGAGCACGGGCGGTGTCTTGGTTGAATTGACGGAGCGAGAATAGGGGAAGACAATGACAAAATCCATGTTAGAACGATATCAAGCGGAACGAGAACGAATAGAACTTGGAGGCGGCGAAAAACGGATTGAGAAGCAGCATGCCCAAGGAAAGTTGACGGCGCGGGAACGGATTGCCTATTTGTTGGATAAGGGCAGCTTTGTTGAATTGAACGCCTTTGTGAAGCATCGTTGCACAAACTTTGGAATGGAGTCGAAGGAAGCGCCGGGCGAAGGGGTTGTCACCGGATATGGAACGGTTGAGGGTCGCTTGATTTACGTGTTTGCCCAAGACTTCACGGTATTTGGCGGTTCCCTGGGGGAAATGCATGCCAAGCGGATCGTGAATATCCAGGAACTTGCCATAAAGATGGGGGCGCCCTTGATCGGATTGAACGATTCCGGCGGCGCTCGGATTCAGGAGGGGGTTGATGCCCTTTCCGGATATGGCGAGATCTTTTACAATAATACCATCGCGAGCGGTGTGATTCCGCAGATCTCGGTGATTATGGGACCTTGCGCAGGTGGCGCGGTTTATTCCCCGGCTCTGACAGATTTTATCTTTATGGTGGATCAATCCTCAAAGATGTTTATCACTGGTCCGCAGGTCATCAAAACCGTGACGGGAGAAACTGTAAGCGCAGAGGAATTGGGTGGCGCCATGAGCCACAACGCCAAGAGCGGGGTTGCGCATTTTATCGCGAATTCCGATGAGGAAACCCTGGATCAGGTGAAGCGCCTATTGTCCTATCTGCCGGCCAATCATGCGGAAAAACCGCCTCGCACGGAGGGCTTCAGCCTGAATCAATTTCATCCGAAATTGAATGAGTGGATTCCGGAAAATCCCAATAAACCCTATGATGTGAAATCCATTATTGAAACCATTGTGGATCATGACAGCTTTATGGAAGTGCAGCCTTATTTCGCGAAGAATATTGTAACGGGTTTTGTTCGCATCGGCGGAATGGTTGCCGGAATTGTGGCCAATCAACCGATGAATCTGGCGGGCACTCTGGATATTGACGCCTCGGACAAGGCGGCGCGGTTTATTCGTTTTTGCGATGCCTTCCAAATTCCCTTGGTGACCTTTATCGATGTGCCCGGTTTCTTGCCGGGGATTCAGCAAGAGTACGGAGGCATCATTCGCCATGGCGCGAAGCTCCTGTATGCCTACAGCGAAGCGACGGTGCCAAAGATCTCGGTGATCCTGAGAAAAGCCTATGGCGGGAGCTATGTAGCCATGAGCAGCAAGTCCTTGGGCGCTGATTTGGTATTGGCATGGCCCAATGCCGAGGTTGCCGTGATGGGACCGGCGGGCGCGGCGAATATTATCTTCAGAAAAGAGATTAAAGCGGCGGATCAGCCGGCAACGGTTCGACAGGAAAAAGTCGAATTGTATCGGGAAACCGTAGCGAATCCCTATGTGGCGGCACAGCGCGGCATGGTGGACGATATCATAGAACCGCAATATACAAGGCAGCGCTTGATCAGCGCCTTGGATATGCTTGAGACAAAACGAGAAAAGCTTCCGGCGAAAAAACACGGAAACTGCCCACTTTAGGAGGAAAGCATGTTTGGAGAACATATCAGCATAAGCCAAGCCTTGTTTGTTACCCTCTTGAGCATGGGGACGGTTTTTGTGGTCTTGTCGACGATCGCGATTTTACTGGGTTATTTTGAAAAGCTTTTTTCGGATCGAAAAGCGGAAGAAAAACCGGCGGGTCCGGTGCAAGAACCATCTCCTATTGAGCGGGTGGAGCCGCAAGGGGAGGATCCCGCATTGATTGCTGTGATCACCGCGGCAATTCTTGCAAGTCAGACCGCCTCCTATCCAATTCGGATCCGCAAGATCCGACGTGTGGGAGAGACGCAAACCATGTGGCAAAATCAAGAGAGCGAATAGGAGGAGTCCGATGAAACAATATCGAATTACAGTCAATGGAGTCAGTTACGAGGTAGAGGTTGAAGAGGTTGTCGGGGGACAATCTTCGCGACCCGCAGAACAGCCGGCAGCAAGAAAACCGGCGGCGCAGCCGTCTCCGAAGAGATCAGAGTCAAAGCCCGTTTCTGAACGCGCATCCGCGCCTCAGCCTCACGGGGGAGCGAATTCAATCAAGGCGCCAATGCCGGGAACGATCTTGAAGGTAATGGTGGAGGAGAATCAATCCGTGAAGCGCGGGGAGGTTTTATGCATCCTGGAAGCCATGAAGATGGAGAACGAAATTGTAGCGCCAAATGACGGGGTGGTCAGCCGCGTTTATATCAAAGAACAACAGAATGTGCAGCTTGATGCGCCTTTGTTGGATTTGGAGTAGGTGATTGGAATGGGTGGAATTCTAGAAGCGTTCTGGGAAAGCACGGGTTTCTATCAATTGGATCTCGGCAGTATCTTTATGCTGGGCTTGGCGTGTTGGTTTCTCTATTTGGGGATTCGAAAGGGGTATGAACCCTATCTGATGATTCCCATCGCCTTTGGCATGCTATTGGTCAATCTCCCCGGGGCAAACCTGATGGAGGAAGGGAATCTTTTACATTATTTATATTACGGTACCAAATTGGGCATTTATCCGCCATTGATCTTTTTATGCGTGGGCGCCAGCACGGACTTTGGTCCGCTGATTGCCAATCCCAAAAGCATTCTATTGGGAGCGGCGGCGCAATTCGGAATCTTTTTCGCTTTTATCGGCGCCATTCTCTTGGGAGGTCTGGGCATTGAAGCCTTGGAATTTTCGGCGAAAGCCGCTGCGTCAATCGGAATTATCGGCGGAGCCGACGGACCGACAGCCATTTACCTCACAAGCAAATTGGCTCCGGATCTCTTGGGTCCAATAGCCTTGGCAGCCTATTCCTATATGGCTCTGGTTCCCATTATTCAGCCGCCTATTATTCGCGCGCTCACAACGAAGGAAGAGCGTCAGGTGAAGATGGAGCAACTGCGTCCGGTTTCTCAGCGGGAGAAGATTATCTTTCCAATTTTCGTCACGCTTTTCACGGTGCTGCTATTGCCTTCCGCCGCTCCTTTGATTGGGATGCTGATGCTGGGCAATTTGATGAAGGAGTCGAAACGCGTTCCCCTGTTGGTGGAGGGAGCAAATAAGGCTTTGATGCCGATTGTGACCATTCTTCTGGGAGTTACTGTTGGAGCGAAGGCGAGTGCAGAGGTCTTCTTGGATGTAAAAACATTGGCGATTATTGTGTTGGGACTCGTTGCCTTTGCCGTTGGCACAGCAGCGGGCGTGCTCTTTGGAAAGATTATGTACAAGACTTCCGGAGGGAAGGTGAATCCGATGATTGGCGCGGCCGGCGTATCCGCTGTGCCGATGGCGGCGCGGGTGGTGCAAAGAGTGGGACAGGAGGAGAATCCATCCAACTTCCTATTGATGCATGCCATGGGACCGAATGTAGCCGGCGTGATTGGATCGGCTGTCGCGGCAGGCATTCTCTTGAATCTTTTCTCCTAATCGTCCCCATGATATAATGAGGAGCGAAAGGAGCACGACATGAGAAAATTTGACCTAAAACAACCAGTCCATCGGATCGGCCAGTCAGTGGTATACTATGACTCCCTGGACTCCATGACGGAAAAGTGCAGATCGATGCAAGGGGTGAAAGGAATCGACGGAACGGTAATCTTTGCGGATCGCATTCGGACAAGCGTGGGGGAAATCAACGAACCCAATTGCGGTTTTGGTGTGATTTTAAAGCCGGAGACGCTTCCTTTCAAGGAAAAGTCGGAAGTGGAACCCGTGATTATGGGGGCTTTTGCGTCCGTATTGGAGACCTTTCAAGCGAGTTTTCGCTGGCCGTCTTCCTTTATGCGAGACGGGATTGTCTTTGGAGAGGCGAACTGCACGGTTCAAAAGATCAAGGAGCGCTGGGTGTATGTGATCCTTGCGGCGCAGTTTGACTTTGGAGAGTCCTGGTCGGCGGAGGAACAGGAAGCCTTCCTGCAGGCGAGTATTTCCGCGCTGGATCTTGCAGATCAAAAGATGCGGGATTCGGAATACAAAGAGTACCTGGAGCGCTATCGGACAGCGACCAACCTGATGGAGCGAAAGCTGCGGATCAGCCTTAGCGATCGAGAGATCGAAGGGATTGTGGAAGAAATTACCGAGCGGGGGGAATTGATCGTCAAGCAGAATCGGGGACGTGCGATTCGTCTTTCGGGCAAAAAAATCAAGACGATCCAACATATTGACGTTGCAAGCAATTGAAAATCCTCATATAATAAGGGCGATAACCAATGGGAGCGCAAGCACTGGATGGTTGTCGCTTTTTGATTCCCTATAATTCGTAGCACGGTATCTTCGGAACCGAAGCGAAAGGAGTAAAAATGAATAAGAAATGGTTAACTACACGAAGAATGGCAATTATTGGCGTTCTGGGCGGGATTTCAATGGTCTTGGGACTGACGCCGTTGGGGTTTATCCCCATAGGGCCGACGCGGGCTACCATTATGCATATCCCGGTGATTATTGGCGCGATCTTGGAAGGGCCGGTTGTCGGCGCGATTGTCGGTCTTATTTTTGGCCTGTTCAGCATTTTTCAAGCCGTTACGAACCCGACTCCGATTTCTTTTGTGTTTTTAAATCCCCTGGTGTCGGTACTGCCCAGGATTTTAATCGGGGTGGTATCCTATTATGTCTATCGCGGATTTTCAAAGATCGGGAAGCGAGGTGCTCTCGCGGTAACTGGCCTGATGTGGCTGGCGGCGATGGCGTATTTGATCCGAGGATGGATCGGATTGCTTGCCGATGGAACAGCGGCAGCCTTGGCCTTCCAAAGCCTTTTGGTGGCTTTGCTGGCGATCTTGGGCGTGCTGGTGTGGCGATTTGCATCGAAGAACGCGGCTGAAATCGCTTTGACGGGTATCTTTGGCACTCTGACCAATACACTGGGTGTTTTGACCATGATCTATTTGCTGTATGGGAAGCGCTTTGCAGAAACCCTGGGGGCGGATCCGGATACCGCGGGGAAGATGATTATTTCGATCGGCCTGGCCAACGGGGTTCCTGAGATGATTGTGGCCATGATCGTATCAACCTATGTGGTCTTGGCATTGATGAAGAATAGAGGAGACAGAGATGGTATTAGTCATTGACGTGGGAAACACAAATATTACCCTCGGATTATATAAAAAAGAAGGATTGTATCTGAAAAAATCATGGCGCATTGCAACGGATCGCCAGAAGACCAGCGATGAGTTTGGGATCTTGATCACGCAATTGTTTCAGTATGACGGATTTGAGCCCGAAGCGGTGGAATCGGTGATTATTTCATCGGTTGTGCCGCCAATCATGTATTCCCTGGAAGCCATGACGGTCAAGTATTTTGAGATGCGTCCGCTTATTGTCGGACCGGGAATCAAAACCGGAATGCTGATCCACTATGACAACCCCAAGCAAGTCGGGGCGGATCGGATCGTCAATGCGGTTGCAGCGTTTCAGAAATACGGCGGACCCTTGGTAATTGTGGATTTTGGAACGGCGACAACCTTTTGTGCCGTGAGCGGAAAAGGCGATTATCTGGGCGGAACCATTGCGCCGGGAATCAAGATTGCCAGCGACGCGCTGTTTGAGCGAACGGCAAAATTGCCCAAGGTTGAAATTCGCATGCCGGATCGGGTGATCTGCCGCAATACGACGGAGAGCATTCAGTCGGGAATCTCCATCGGCCAGGTTGGCTTGGTGGACTATATTGTACGGCGAATGGTGGCGGAACTGGGCGGTTCCGTAGCGAAGATCGTAGCGACCGGCGGATTGGCATCTATGATCGCTGCCGGATCGGAGACCATCGAGGTCATTGACAAACGGTTGACCCTGGATGGGTTGAAGATTATCTATGATCGCAATCGATCCTAGGAGGCTGACATGAAGATAGGAAACCTTGTGTTAAAAACCCCTTTGTTTTTGGCGCCCATGGCGGGGATTACGGATATGCCCTTTCGTGCGATCTGCCGCGAATATGGAGCGGATTTCGTTTGCACGGAGATGGTGAGCGCGAAGGCGCTGTATTATGGAGACAAGAAATCGCAGCGATTGATGGTGATTCATCCGGAAGAGCAGCCTGTTTCTTTGCAGATTTTTGGAGAGGATCCTCAGATCCTTTCCGAGGTTGTCAAGCGGTTTATCAATCCCCGAGACGATATCGCGGTGTTGGACTTTAATATGGGGTGCCCCGCGCCCAAGATTGTAAAGAATGGAGCGGGCAGCGCCTTGGTCAAGGATCTGGATCGCGCCCAAGCCGCGGTGGAAGCCATTGTAAAGGCGTCCAATCGCCCAGTCTCCGTTAAGATTCGCATCGGATGGGAGACCGGAGAAAAACGCGGTATCGAAATCGCCAAGCGACTGGAGGCGACCGGCATTGATTTTCTGGTCGTCCATGGACGAACGCGAGCGGAGTTTTATCAAGGAAAGGCGGATTGGGAAGAGATTGCCAAGATTAAGGCGGCCCTTTCCATTCCGGTCATTGGAAATGGTGATATCGCGAGCGGCGAGATTGCCATGAAACGCTTGAAAGAATCAAGGGTGGACGGATTGATGATTGGGCGAGGCGCCCATGGAAATCCCTGGATCTTTCAAAAAATCAAGACGGAATTACGGGGAGAAAGCTGGACGCCGCCAACCTTGCAGGAGCGAATTGCAGTGGCGAGCCGACATCTGCATGGGCTTTATGCCCATAAGGGGGAACGAACGGCGGTCCTTGAAATGCGAAAGCATTTTGGCTGGTACCTCAAGGGATGTCCCTTTGCGACGGAGTATCGTGTCCGTTCCTATGAAGCGGAAACCCTTGCGGAAATGGAAGGATTATTTGAAAATTATTTGAGTCAAGTGAAAAAAATAAAATGATTTGCTTGACAAGAATTCGCCCTTTCACTATAATCTCATTATATGTAAACATTTCGCGTTTATGCGAAAGGGAGGGAAATTTATGCCAAGTAAAGAAGTAATTTTAACACAAGAAGGATTTATCAAGCTGGAAGCAGAATACAAGGAATTGAAGAATGTTAGGCGTGGTGAAGTATCCGAGCGGATTCGAATTGCGAAGGGCTTCGGCGATCTGAGCGAAAACGCAGAGTATGATGCTGCGAAAATGGAGCAAGCCCAGGTGGAAGAACGCATTTATAAGTTGCAGGAAATGTTGGCTCATGCCAAGATCATCAAGGAAGAAGAAATCAATGATCAGGTTGTGGGTGTGGGAAGTCATGTCAAAATTCGAGATCTGGAATTTGACGAAGTGGAAGAGTATATTGTTGTTGGATCCACGGAAGCAGATCCTTTTCAAAATCGAATTTCAAATGAATCGCCGGTAGGAAAAGCCTTGTTGGGTCATTCTGCTGGAGAATTTGTGAATGCTAAAGTCCCCAATGGAGAAATTGTAAAGTATGAAATCCTAGAGATTTCTAGATAGGGGGAGAATCATGTCGGAAGTCGAAAACCTGAATGAAGTCAGAAGGGTAAGACACGAGAAACTGAAGAAGTATCAGGAGACTGGTTCTAATCCATTTGATCATGTGAAATTCAATGTGACGGCGAAAGCCGAAACACTGCAGTCTGATTTTGAAAAGTATGAGAATCAAACCGTAACTGTCGCGGGCCGAATCATGTCGAAGCGCGGACAGGGAAAGGTCGCATTTTATGACCTTCAAGACAGCACAGCTCGTGTGCAGTTGTTTTTAAAGAAAGATATTTTGGGAGAAGAGAGTTACTTGGATGTCAAAACCTTTGATATTGGCGACCATGTCGGAGTCACTGGCGAGGTGTTCAAGACAAAAATGGGCGAGGTTTCGATTCGAGCCAAAGAGGTTACCCTGCTTTCTAAATCCTTGCAAATTTTGCCGGAAAAATTTCACGGCTTGAAGGATCCGGATCTGCGCTATCGACAGCGCTATGTGGATTTGATCATGAATCCAGAAGTGAAGAATGTTTTCCGCGTCCGTTCGCAGATTCAGCGATACGTTCGCGATTTTTACGACAATCGCGGCTATATGGAGGTTGAAACACCAGTGTTGTCAACCCTGGCTGGGGGAGCGTCGGCACGGCCGTTCATCACCCATCACAACACCTTGGATATTCCGATGTATTTGAGAATCGCCTTGGAATTGCCGTTGAAGCGTTTGATCGTTGGTGGTTTTGATCGCGTGTATGAGATGAGCCGCGTGTTCCGAAACGAGGGAATGGACAGTACCCACAATCCGGAATTTACGCTCTTGGAATCTTACGAAGCCTATGCGGACTATGAAGATGTGATGCAATTGGTTGAAGATCTTTATGGATATCTGGGCGACAAGATTTTGGGGAAACAGGTTGTTGAGTATCAGGGGCAGGAAATTTCCTTGAAAGCACCGTTTAAGCGGGCGCGCATGGTGGACTTGGTTAAGGAGTATACCGGCGTTGATTTCGATGTGGTAACGGATCGAGAAGAAGCGATTCGATTGGCGAAAGGCTTGCACCTGGAAGTGGAAGGCCATGAATCCATCGGCGTTTTGATTGAAGAGGCCTTTGACGCCTTTGTCGAGGATCATTTGGTTCAGCCTACCTTTGTCACTCATCATCCCGTGGAGATTTCTCCACTGGCGAAAAAAGATCGGGAAGATCCACGCTACACGCAGCGATTCGAGCTCTTTATTTCAGGAGCCGAATATGCCAACGCCTTTTCGGAGTTGAATGATCCCATCGATCAAAAGGAGCGTTTCACCGCTCAAGTGGCAATGAAGGACGCAGGCGACGAGGAAGCGCATCCCTATGATGCGGACTTTATCAATGCCCTGGAAGTTGGCTTGCCGCCGACCGGGGGATTGGGAATCGGAATTGATCGTTTGGTAATGTTGTTTACCAACCAAGCAAGCATTCGGGACGTCATCTTGTTTCCAACGATGAAACCTATTGAATAAATGAGACGGGGATCGGCAACGATCCTCTTTTTTGTGTAAAAAATTCTTAAACTCTTTGAGAAATTTGGTGTGGAGCAAAAAAGAATGATACAATAATGGAAGTTTAGGAGGTCGTTATGCGCATCTTTTTTGGAATTGCATTTCCCGAAGAAATCAAGGAACAATTGAAAAAGGAAGCCGCCGCTTGTGAAGTGTATTGCGAGAAAGGCCGCTTTATGCAGGAAGAGAATTTCCATTTGACCCTGCGGTTTATTGGGGAAGTGGAGCCTGCTATGGTGGGAACCTTTCAGCAGATTCTTGAAGAGACGGCCGCGAAAGTGGCGCCCTTTCAAATCCATCTGACCGGTCTTGGCCGATTCTCCAAGCGTGGAGGCGATATTTTGTTTCGCGGACTTCGGCGGGAGCGCGGCTTGGGCGGATTGGTGAGACATCTGGACCGTGCCTTTAAGCGACAGGGATTCCCGGTGGAGAAGATGCCTTTTCGGCCCCATGTGACGCTGGCGAGACGTGTGCGTTGGGCCGAGGGTTTTGAGAAAGTGCAGCGAGAGGTAAGGCTGGATGATCTGGAAATCAAAGTGGAGCAAATTGTGATTATGGAAAGTGTTCGGGTCAAGGGAGAATTGATTTATCGTCCTATTGCCCATGCAAATTTAAACGATCAGACAGAAGAATAATGGAGGGAATAGGATGAAAAAGATATTGGAATCTCTTTTCGGCTCACAGAGCAGCCGGGAAATTAAACGAATAACACCGTTTTCTGAGAAGGTCCTCGCCTTGGAAGAAACAATGAAAGCCTTGGATGATACGGCATTGCGCGCAAAAACCAATGAGTTTCGCACGAGGCTGGAGGCGGGAGAAACTGAGGATGACTTGTTGCCGGAGGTTTTTGCGGTATGTCGCGAAGCGGCGAGCCGTGTTTTGGGCATGAGCCATTACCCCGTTCAATTGATCGGAGGCGTTGTTCTTCATCAAGGGGATATCGCCGAGATGAAAACCGGCGAAGGAAAGACCCTGGTCGCAACCCTGGCGGTTTATCTGAATGCCTTGAGCGGGAAAGGGGTCCACGTGGTTACGGTCAATGATTATTTGGCCAAGCGCGACATGGAATGGATGGGCAAGGTCTATGAATATTTGGGCTTGACCACGGGATGCATTGTTCATGGATTGAAGGATGTGGAACGGAAAGCCGCTTATGCGGCGGATGTCACCTATGGAACCAACAATGAGTTTGGTTTTGATTATTTGCGTGACAATATGGCTGTCTTCAAAGAACGGCGCGTACAGCGTCCCTTGAATTTTGCCATCGTCGATGAGGTGGATAGTATCCTGATCGATGAGGCGAGAACGCCCCTGATCATTTCAGGTCAAGGGGATACGACATCCGCTTTGTATCAGGCCGCCAATCTTTTTGTCAAAACCTTGAAGGGGAGAAAAGAAGATCCCAATAAGGTTCGAGGGATCGAGGAGCGGTTGGATCGGAAGTTCGAGGAAGAGGAAGCCGAGTTTGTCATCGATGAAAAAGGCAAGTCCGTTTCCCTGGGCGAAAAAGGGGTTGCCAAGGCTGAGAAGTATTTTGGCGTTGAAAACCTTGCGGATCTGGAGCATATGGAGCTTCAGCATCGGATCAATCAGGCCCTTCGCGCCAATAATTTGATGTTTAAAGATCAGGATTATGTCGTGAAGGAAGGCGAAGTCATTATTGTTGATGATTTCACTGGCAGATTGATGATGGGGCGCCGCTATTCAGAGGGCTTGCATCAGGCGATCGAAGCCAAGGAAGGGGTTGAGATTCAAAAGGAATCCAAGACCCTGGCGACCATCACCTTCCAGAATTATTTTCGCATGTATGAGAAACTTTCCGGCATGACGGGTACCGCTTTGACCGAAGAAGATGAATTCCGTCATATCTACAATATGAATGTGATTGAGATCCCGACGAATCGTCCGATCGTGCGGATGGATTATCCGGATATTGTTTATAAAAACGCGGATGGGAAATTTGATGCCGTAATTGAAGAGATCGTGGAAGCGCATCAAACGGGTCAGCCGGTGTTGGTGGGTACGATCACCATCGAAACTTCAGAGCGATTG
The DNA here is from genome assembly GCA_030625815.1 of Eubacteriales bacterium. Lineage (GTDB taxonomy): Bacteria > Bacillota > Clostridia > Tissierellales > GPF-1 > GPF-1. The sequence goes on along the minus strand of DAOUQF010000018.1, from coordinate 13,407 downwards.
AGCAAGATGCTGAAGCGCCGCGGTGTCAAGCATCAGGTATTGAATGCGAAGCAGCATGATAAAGAGGCGGAGATTGTGGCGCAAGCCGGGCGCTTGGGCGCGGTAACCATCGCAACCAATATGGCGGGCCGTGGAACGGATATCGTTTTGGGTGGGAATCCGGTCTTCTTGGCAAAATCACGATTAAAGAAACGTTACGACGATCATATGATCGAGCTGGCGGATTCCTATTTTGAGACACAGGATCAAGAGATTCTTTCGGCGAGAGCGGGCTATGCGAAAGTATTGGAAACAGCAAAACAGGAATTGAAGGACGAGCAGGAGGGTGTGCTTGCCGCTGGCGGTCTTCACATTATTGGCACGGAACGGCATGAATCGAGGCGAATCGACAATCAATTGCGAGGCCGCTCCGGTCGTCAGGGAGACCCGGGCGCATCCCGTTTCTATATTTCCTTGGACGATGATTTGATGAGACTCTTCGGGGGCGAGCGGGTGCAAACCATGGTGGATCGATTGGGATTGCCGGACGATGAACCCATCGAGGCGAAGATCCTGTCTAGAAGTATTGAGTCGGCACAGGAAAAAATCGAGGCGAGAAACTTCGGCATTCGAAAGAATGTCTTGCAATACGACGATGTGATGAACACGCAGCGGAATATGATTTACGAACAGCGGCGTCATGTCTTGGAAGGCGAGAGCCTGAAGGATCAGATCGAAGAGATGATCGACGGCGTGATTGAGGAAGAGATCGCTCACTTCACTCAGGCGAGATATCCAGAGGATTGGAAGCTTGGGGAATTGGCTGAATCGATTAGCCGATACTTCCCTCTTGGAAACGCCCTGCAATTTGAGCGGGTGGAAGATTTGACGAAAGAGGAATTGACTCAAACCTTGAAAGAGCAGGCAATGACGGGATATGCGAGACAGGAAACGGAATTCGGCGAACAAATTCGAGAAATCGAGCGCATCGTCTTGTTGCAGACCGTGGATAAGCGTTGGATGGATCATATCGACGCCATGGATCAATTGCGCCGAGGCGTTGGGCTTCGAGCCATGGGGCAAGAGGATCCGGTTCGCGCCTATCAAAACGAAGGGTATGAGATGTTTAACACCATGACACATACCATTCGTGAAGAGACGGTGAAAACCATGTATCGCGTCCGTCCGCAACGAAAGATGGAGCGAAAACAGGTGGCGCATATCACCGGCACTTCCGGGGGCGATGCACCGGCAAAACCAAAAACCGTGGTGCGCGCCAATAAGAAGATTGGACGAAATGATCCCTGCCCTTGCGGTTCGGGGAAGAAATATAAAAAATGCTGCGGCAAGGATGCGTAGGAGGCAAGAATGTTTGAATTGGAGAGTTTAAAGCAACGATATCAATCGGCCAAAGGGATTTTTGCAGAACTTGAGGTGTCTCTTTGACACACCTGTGATACGGACTCGGGTGGAGGAATTGGAAGCGGAAATGGCAAAGCCGGAATTCTGGAACGACCAGGAAACGGCGCAGCCTTTGATTGTGGAGATGAAGCAATGCAAGGCGGAGATTACCCGGGTGGAAGCGATTGCTGATTTGCTGGAGGAATTCGAGATGATGCTGGAGCTGGCGGACTTGGAAAAACCCGACACGGATGCACAGCAGGAACTCATCCAGATAGCCAAGGCGGTCGAGACGGACCTTGAGAAATTGTCTTTGGACACCCTTCTTCATGGAGAGTACGATCATCACTCCGCCATTATTTCTATCCATGCCGGATCCGGCGGAACCGACGCGCAAGACTGGGCGCAAATGCTTCTTAGGATGGAATTGCGGTGGTGTGAAAAGAAGGGCTATTCCATCACGGAATTGGACCTGCAACGGGATACGGAGGCTGGAGTCAAATCGGCGACCTATCGCATTGGCGGAAAGAATGCCTATGGCTACTTGAAGACGGAAAAGGGCGTGCATCGGCTGGTGCGAATCTCTCCCTTCGATTCTTCCGGAAAGCGCCATACCTCTTTTTCGTCTGTGGATGTGATGCCGGAACTCGCGGACGATGAAGAACTGGAAATCGATCCGAAGGATCTTCGGGTCGACACCTATCGATCCAGCGGAGCGGGCGGTCAGCACGTCAACAAAACGGATTCTGCGATTCGCATCACCCATGTTCCCACCGGCATTGTTGTACAATGCCAGAATGAGCGGTCTCAGATCAAAAACCGAGCGACAGCCATGAAGATGCTGATGGCCAAGCTGATTGAAATTCAAGAGCAGGAAAAAAAGGAAAAGATCGAGGATATCCAGGGCAATTATCGAGAGATCGCCTGGGGCAATCAGATTCGTTCTTATGTTTTCCATCCCTATTCCATGGTGAAGGATCATCGCACCCAAACAGAGACTGGAAATGTGCAGGCTGTGATGGACGGTGATTTGGATCGGTTTATGGAGAGCTATTTAAAACTTCATGCCAAGGGCAAATAAATGAAAACTCGGAGAAATCCGAGTTTTTTTATGGTCTTAACACAAATGTGGTAAAATAAAGGGAATGAAACGAGGAGGGCTAACCATGAGAATAGGGATTGGAATCGACGCGCATCGATTGGTGCCGGAACGTCCATTGATTCTGGGAGGGGTAACCATCCCCCATGAGTTGGGGCTGCTGGGTCATTCCGATGCGGATGTTTTGACGCATGCGATCATGGATGCCTTGTTGGGCGCAGCGGCGCTGGGGGACATCGGACAGCATTTCCCTCCCAGCGATGAAGCCTATCGCGATGCGAACAGCCTCGATTTGCTAACGTGCGTTATGGCGTTGCTGACGGATCGGGGATATCGAGTGGGCAATATCGATGCGGTGATCGTGGCGCAGGCGCCTAAATTGGCGGGATACCTGCCGAAGATGAGAGAGATTTTAGCCCGAGTGATGGCGGTTGACGCGGATCGGGTCTCGATTAAGGCGACAACGACGGAAAAAATGGGTTACGAAGGAAGAGGGGAAGGCATCTCAGCGCAAGCGGTAGCCTTGGTGGAGGCTGTCGATGATTAGGGTGAAGGAATTGTCCAAACAATTTGGCGGCTTTACGGCAGTGGATAAGCTGTCTTTTTTTATTCCTGAGGGGCAGGTGTTCGGCCTCCTTGGGGAGAACGGAGCAGGGAAGACAACAACCCTTCGGATGCTGGCCACCATGCTTCAGCCGTCGTCGGGATCCATTCTGATTCGAGGAATTCACGCCATTGATTTTCCGGAGCAGGCGCGCGCCCATATCGGAATTCTTTTTGGCGGAGAAACCGGGCTTTACGATCGGCTGACGGCTAGAGAAAACATCCTCTATTTTGCGCGGCTGAACGGGATGGAGTCAAAGGCGGCCAATGCCCGCGTGGAGCGGCTGGCAACCCAATTGGAGATGACGGAATATCTGGATCGAAGAGCAGGAAATTTTTCCAAGGGGATGAAGCAGAAGGTCGCCTTGGCCAGAAGCATTGTGCACGATCCCGAGATTATGCTGTTCGATGAGCCGACAGCGGGATTGGACGTGATGGCGATTCGCCTGGTGCACGCCTTTATTCGAGAATTGAAAGCGGAGGGAAAAACCATCGTCTTCTCCAGTCATACCATGACGGAGGTAATGGCCCTTTGCGACGCGATCGGGATTATTGACCGCGGAAAACTCATTGAGTTTGGAAGCCTGAAGGATCTGGAAAAACGAGCACCGGGGATGAGTCTGGAAGAGTTCTTTTTGCATCGGATAAGCGAGGAGCGACGATGAGGGGATATACCTGGATAGTTTTTAAAAAAGAATTGATGGATACCTTTCGGGATCGAAAGACCATCGCAACCAGCATCTTGATTCCGATCTTGATCTTTCCCATTCTCACCTTTGTGATGGGGATCGCGATGCAGGGGCTCTTTGACGATGTGGAATCCCATGTGCCCATTGCGATCATCGGGGAGGAGTCCGGCGTAACGGAGTTTTTGCTGGAGACGGGGCTTGTGGAAATCAAGCCGGAACCGGATCCCATGGCGGCCTTGAAAGATCTCGATGTCTTTGTTGTGGTGGAGATTCCAGCGGGATTCACAGAGATGCTGAAAGGAAAAAACATGGCGGACTTGATCTTGCACTACGATGAAGCGAGCCAGAAATCGACCATGGCCCTAGGCACAGTGCAGGGATTGATTACTCAATTTCAGCAAGAGGTGGTTCGCCAACGCTTGATCGATCTGGGGATGGATCCGGGGATTGTGACGGCGGTGAAAACCGAGTCTCGCGCTTTGGCGGAGGGGGAATCGGGAAATCCGGTCGGCGCCATGCTGTATATGATGCTCTTGCCTTTGATGCTCACCATGTGGTCTGCAGTTGGCGGGATTCCCGCCGCGACGGATCTGGGCGCGGGAGAGAAGGAACGACAGACATTGGAACCCCTTTTGGCAACGAGAGCCAGCCGCTCGCAGATCCTCTTCGGCAAGTATTTTGCCGTAGTGATTGCCAGCGTTATGGGGATGCTGGCCTCCCTCTTGGGATTCTTGCTGGCGACGCTTTTGAATCCAACGGTCCTGGCTTCGGGCGGGATTATGCCATTGAAGGCGGTCTTGGTGATTGCTGTTGCCTGTTTGGGGCTAAACTTTACCTTTAGCGCAGTGGAGTTGGCCATCAGTTTTTATGCGAGAAATTTCAAGGAGGCGCAGACCTATCTGTCTCCGATTACGATTCTTGTTATGATTCCGGCTTATTTCACCTTGTATCTCGACGGAAAATTGATTCCCGAGTCCTATTTCCATATTCCGATCATCAACACCATCGCTATTATCAAGGAGGCTTTGGCGCGGATCTATGATCCAAGGCACTTGATGATTGTAGGAGTTTGGCTTTGCGTGTATGTGGGGATCGCCCTTTTGTTCACCCGCCGGATGTTCAGTCGCGAGTCGGTGATTTTCCGAAATTAATTGACAAGGACCGCCCTTTCTTGTATGATGAGGGCATTCAAATATCGTGCTTGAGAATAGTAGAGACAATATGGATGCAAGAGAGAATGGTCCGAAGGCTGAAAGACCTTTCCATCCCCCTATGTCTTGAACCTGCTCAGATGAAAGCACACAATTCGAGGGATAGACCACAGGTCTATAACTAGGGTGGTACCGCGGAGTTTACGCTTCGTCCCTATCGGGATGAGGCGTTTTTTTTATGAGGAGGAGTAAAGACAATGAGAATGACGAAATTGTATATGCCAACATTGCGCGAGGTGCCTAGCGAGGCGGAGATTCCGTCGCACCAATTGCTGATGCGTGCAGGAATGATTCGAAAGCTTGTTTCGGGGGTTTATTCCTACCTGCCTTTGGGACATCGCGTATTGAAGAAAGTGGAGCAAATTGTTCGGGAAGAAATGGATGCATCGGGTTCGCAAGAGGTTTTGATGAGCGCGATTCAACCTTCGGAATTGTGGAAAGAGAGCAATCGATGGGATGATTTCGGTCCAGAGATGTTTCGTCTTCATGATCGGAACGAGCGAGAGTTTTGCTTGGGACCCACTCATGAGGAAATCTTTACGGATTTGATCCGCTACGAGGTGAATTCCTACAAGCAATTGCCGATGAACCTCTATCAGATTCAAACGAAATACCGGGATGAAAAACGTCCGAGATTCGGATTGATTCGTTCGCGCGAATTTATTATGAAGGACGCATACTCTTTTGATCAGGATGAAGCGGGCATGATGAATGCCTATCAAGAGATGTGGGACGCCTATGATCGCATCTTTACGCGATTGGGCATGAAATACCGCGTGGTGGAAGGCGATGCCGGCGCCATGGGCAACGGAGACTCCCATGAGTTCACCGCCATGTGCGAAGTGGGCGAGAGCAATGTCGCCTATTGCGATGCTTGTGATTTTGCCGCAACCGATGAAAAAGCCGAGACCATTGTGCCGATTGCAGCGCAAGAGGCGGAAGAGAAGGAACTGGAAAAGGTGGATACCCCGGATGTGGGCACCATTGAAGACCTGAAAAAATTCTTTGATATGGGTGCGGATCGTTTTGTAAAAACCCTCCTCTTTCAAGCCAAGGATCGTGTTGTTGCGGCCTGCATTCCAGGACATCGCGAGATCAATGAAACCAAATTGATGAATGCCATTGGGGTGGCGGAGCATGAATTTGAAATGGCAGACGCAGAAACGGTTAAGCGTGTCACAAACGCTGAGGTTGGATTTGCCGGTCCTGTGGGACTGGACAAAGAAGTTGAAATTCTGGTGGACCGTCGGGTGCTGGAGATGAAAAATTTTGTCATCGGCGCCAACGAGACGGATCGTCACTTGATCAACGCCAATTACGGCCGTGATTTTGAAGGCCGAGTGATCGATGACCTTCTGGTTGTTCGTGTGGGGGACGTTTGTCCGAAGTGCGGAAAGCCCTTGGTGATGGATCGAGGCATTGAAGTCGGAAATATCTTCCAATTGGGAACCAAGTATTCCACGGCTTTATCGGCGACATATTTGGATCAAAACGGCAAGAAACAATTGATCTGGATGGGCTCGTACGGCGTGGGCGTTTCACGATCCGTCGCATCGATCATCGAGCAAAACCATGATGAGCATGGCATTGTTTGGCCAGCGGTGGTTGCGCCGTTCCATGTGGTGGTGACGCCGATCAACGTCAAGAATGACGAACAGCGGGAATTGGCGGAGGCCCTCTACGAGGAGCTGAAGGCAGCCGGTGTAGAGGTGATTCTGGATGACAGAAAAGAGCGTCCTGGCGTGAAGCTCAAGGATGCAGAGCTGATCGGTTTCCCAATTCGAATTGCGGTGGGCCGCGGTGCTGCCGAGGGAAAAGTTGAGTTTGTTCTTCGAAAAGACGTGAAGAACAAGGACGAGATCGCTCAAGCGGATGTACTTGCACGAGTGAAGGAAGAATTGAACAAACAAGGTTTGAATTTATAAAAAAGCCTCAATTGGGGAGAAATGAAAAGTATCCATAGGTTTCACAAAAGCCCCGTTAGGGGCTTTTGCGTTGCCAAAGCCTTGTGATTCCCTTATAATAATTGTGAATGTGAACATGGGAGGAAATAATATGTCAAATGTACGAGTGCGTTTTGCGCCAAGTCCAACGGGATACCTTCATATTGGCGGGTTGCGAACGGCTTTATATGATTACTTGTATGCCAAACAACTGGGTGGCAACTATATTTTGCGGATCGAGGATACGGACCGCAATCGATTTGTCGATGACGCGATGAAGAACCTGATTGAAAGCCTGACTTGGGCAGGGGTTGTCCATGACGAAGGCGTTTTTCTCAACGAGGCGGGCGAGATCGTTCAAAAGGGAGAATACGGTCCTTATATTCAGTCGGAGCGTTTGGAGATCTACAAGGAACATCTGGATCGATTGATCGAATCCGGTCATGCCTATCCGTGTTTCTGCTCCAAGGAGCGATTGGAAACGGTTCGCGAGCAACAGCGCGCATCCAATGAGATGATGAAATATGACGGCCATTGCCGCAGCCTTTCCAAGGAGGAGATCGATGCGCGAATGGCCGCAGGGGAAGAGTATGTTGTTCGCTTGCGCATGCCGGAGAATGTGGATATCGCCTTTGACGATACGATCCGCGGTCATGTGAGCATCAATTCAGACGATGTGGACGATCAGGTTTTAATGAAATCCGACGGATTCCCGACCTATCATTTGGCAGCGGTGGTGGATGATCATCTGATGGAGATCACCCATGTGGTACGGGGAGAAGAATGGCTGGTTTCCACGCCGAAGCATATTTATCTGAATGAGTGCTTTGGATGGGAAGCGCCGCAATACGTTCATCTTCCAACGGTATTGAACAAAGAGAAGAAAAAATTATCGAAGCGCCATGGGGATGTTGCCGTGGGCGATTTTAAGAAAAAGGGATATACCAAAGAGGGACTCATCAATTATCTGGCCCTTGTCGGCTGGTCGCCGGAAGGGGATCAGGAGATCTTCTCCATGGAGGAATTGATTGCCGCCTTTGATTTTGCGCGGGTTTCGAAAGCCGGCGGCGTATTCGACGTCGATAAGCTGAACTGGGTGAACGCGCAGCATATTCGAAAGATGTCGGTTTCTGAATTGACGGATTTGTGTGCGCCATATCTCATTGGAGCCGGAAAGATTACGGAGGCGGATTTGGCGGAACGCCGTCCATGGCTGGAGCGTTTGATTTCTACGGTGCAGGAGCGCATTGAGGTGTTGTCCGAGGTGGTGGAACGTAGTGACCTGTATTTCCGGGAAGAGGTGATTCCGGAAACCCCCGAGGTGGAAGAGATGCTTCGTTCCGAGGGCGTTCCCGTCTTGATCGGGGCCATACGCACAGAGCTTGCCCAGGTAGAGGCGATTGACGATGAATTCATGAAGGGATTTTTCAAACGGATTCAAAAGGCAACGGGCTTAAAGGGGAAAAATCTCTTTATGCCGAGCCGTGCGATGATTACCGGTCAATTGCACGGACCCGATATGGCTGCGGTTTTTGTGGTCATGGGGCGAGAAGGAATTGAGATGCGTTTGAACTTCGTGGAGGAAAACTTCACAAAATAATCCTTGATTTATTGAGGAGTATTGTGGTATGAATGAAGAAAGACTAGGAACAAGAAGAGTACTTGCAAGAGGGATCAAGAGAGAAGCTGGTTGGTGAGAAGCTTACGATTCGAGCAGGGAAGTGCGCTTGGGAGTCGACGCCTGAATGAAGTAGGGCTGTTCGGATGATCTCGTTATCGATCGGTGAGAGAAAGGACGAAGTCCTTTAATCAAGAGTGGAACCGCGGTGAAAATCGTCTCTTTGGAGACGTTGATCACCGCGATTTTTTTTATTGGAGGCAGACATGTTGGGATTCAAGCAATTGAAAGAAGATATTCAAACCATTATGGAAAAGGACCCGGCGGCGAAATCCGCTCTGGAAGTCTGGATGACCTATCCTGGTCTCAAGGCGATCAGGCGCCATCGCCGCGCCCATCGATTCTATCAGCGAGGCTGGACGACGATGGCGAGAATTTTCTCGGATCGCGGCCGATCGAAAACGGGAATTGAGATTCATCCCGGCGCGGAGTTGGGACGAAGGCTCTTTATCGACCATGGAATGGGCATTGTGATCGGCGAAACCGCCATTGTTGGAGACGACGTCACCATTTATCATGGCGTTACCTTGGGCGGAACCGGCAAAGAGACGGGGAAGCGTCATCCAACCATTGGCGATCATGTGATCATCAGCGCGGGAGCGAAAATATTGGGCAATATCGTCATTGGCGATTATTCGAGGGTCGGCGCTCAGTCGGTTGTATTGAAACCTGTCCCGGCGCATTGTACCGTTGTCGGGATTCCCGGCAAGATTGTGATCCAGAATGAAGAGCGTGTGGGAAAGACAGGCATGCCGGATCCGGTTCTTCAAGAGATCAACTACCTGAAACAGCGGGTGCGAAGTTTGGAAGACGAGCTTTATCAGCAAAGGCTTGAGAATGAGGGGGAATTTGATGAAGATTTATAATACTTTGACAAGGAAGAAAGAAGAATTTGTGCCCATCGAACCGGGCAGCGTGAAGATTTATGTCTGCGGTCCGACGGTTTATAATTATATCCATGTAGGAAATGCGCGGCCCTTTGTGGTTTTTGACACCCTGAAGCGATATCTTCAATATCAAGGCTACCATGTGAAGTATGTGCAAAACTTTACGGATATCGACGACAAGCTGATTACCCAATCCATCGAAGAAGGGGTAAGTGTCAAGGAATTGGCGGAGAAGTATATCCAAGAATACCTGACGGACGCGGAAGGCTTGAATATCGACGAGGCATCCATCGAACACCCGAAAGCGACGGAAACCATGGATGAGATCATTGCATTTATCGCTGAGCTGGAAGAAAAGGGAGTTGCCTATGCCGTAAACGGAAACGTCTATTTTGAGGTCTCCAAGGTGCGAAACTATGGAAAATTCAGTAGAAAGAACATTGAAGATTTGATCAGCGGAGCTAGAATTCTGGTGAACAAAGAGAAAAAGAATCCTCTGGATTTCATCCTTTGGAAAAATAAAAAGCCGGGAGAGCCGGCGTGGACGAGTCCTTGGGGCGAGGGAAGACCGGGCTGGCATATTGAGTGTTCGGCGATGATTCGAAGCATTCTGGGAGAAACCATCGATATCCATGCAGGCGGATCGGATCTGGAGTTCCCTCATCACGAGAATGAAATCGCTCAGAGTGAAAGCTTGACGGGAAAACCCTTTGCGAATTTCTGGATGCACAACGCCATGATCAACACCGAGGGCGAGAAGATGAGCAAATCGAAGGATAATTTCTTTACGGTACGAACCATCGCGGAAGAATTTGATCTGGAGATCATTCGATTCTTTCTGTTGTCTTCTCATTATCGAAGCCCCATCAACTTCAGCCGAAAGATTGTGGAGCAAAGCAAAGCGGCCATGGATCGACTGTACAACGGGAAATATCAAATGCAGCATCTTTTGGGGCTGGAATTGGATGCGGCAAGCGACGGGGACGCAGCCGTCCAAGGCGAAGCGGAGAACTTTAAGAAGCGATTTGTCGAGGCCATGGATGATGACCTAAATACGGCGGATGCCATTGCAGTGATGTTTGAAACGGTGAAATACGCCAATACAAACCTGTCTGAGGCGAGCAGCCGAGCTGGCGTGACTTTCCTTTATGAAGCACTGATGGAAATGGGCGGAGTCTTGGGGATCTTGTACCGGGAAAAAGAAACCCTGGAATTGGATGTTCAATCCCTGATCGACGAGCGTCAAACGGCGAGAGAGAATCGTGACTTTGCCAGGGCCGATGAGATTCGAGACGAATTGAAAGCCCAGGGGATCGTGTTGGAAGATACGCCTCAGGGGGTCAAATGGAAACGAGAAGAGTAATGCGGGATCCGAGAGAAGAATCCGCCCTTCGTTTGGCATATATGGGCGATGCAGTATTTGAAACCCATATTCGCAGGTGGCTGATGGAACAGAGTTTGCAGCCGGTGGGCGCCTTGCACAAGGCCGCTATCACCTTTGTCAAGGCGTCGGCGCAGGCGACCTTCTATCATTTGATCGAGCCGCAATTGACGGAGCAAGAGGCTGCGGTTATGCGCCGGGGGCGCAATGCGAAATCGGCCATGGTGCCAAGAAAAGCGGATATCAATGATTATCGCAAGGCGACGGGTTTTGAAGCCTTGATTGGATTTTTGTATTTGAACGGAGAAGAGGAACGAATAGAGGAGGTGATGGGATGGATATTCAAAGCAGCACAGACTGGATCGGAGGAAGAAACCCGGTCTTAGAGGCGATCAAGTCGGGAAGAACCATTGAAAAGCTTTTGATTGCGGATGGAATGAACAAGGGCAGTATTGGGAAGATTCTGGTATCGGCCAATGAACGGAAAATTCCGGTGCAAAGCGTGCCGCGAACGAAACTGGATCAATTGGTGGAAGGCAATCATCAGGGGGTGATCGCCCATTTGTCCGCCCATACCTATGGAACCATGGAGGACGTCTACAAGAGAGCGGAGGAAAGCGGCGAACCGCCGTTTCTATTGATTCTCGATGGGATTGAGGATCCGCACAATCTTGGAGCGATTATCCGAACGGCGGAATGCGCCGGGGTTCACGGAGTCATGATCCCGAAGCGCCGCGCTGCGGGGCTTACATCCACCGTGGCCAAGACTGCCGCAGGGGCACTGGAATATGTGCCGGTCGTCAAGGTGGGCAATCTCGCCCAGCAGATGGAAAAACTGAAGGAAGAGGGGTTCTGGATCTACGGAACAGCGTTTTCGGATCAAAATCTCTTTGAGACCGAGCTCTCCGGTTCCATTGCCATTGTCGTTGGCAATGAGGGCAAGGGGATTTCAAAAAATATTCGCGATCATTGCGATGCCTTGGTGTCGATTCCCATGGTTGGCAATATCACATCCCTGAACGCTTCTGTTGCGACCGCGGTGGTCACCTATGAAGTGAGGCGCCAGCGGGACCTGCGAGGTCAGCGGGACCTGCGAGGTCAGCGGGGAATAAAGGAAAAATGATCATTCGCGGGCAAGAGATTCTGTTCGTTGATGGATATAACGTGATTCATTCCTGGGGAAAATTGAAGGGACTGGCTCGGGTGAATCTCGCCGGCGCGCGACAGTCTCTCCTGGATTTTATGGCGGAGTATCAAGCCTATACGGGTGTGAAGGTGGTGGTTGTCTTTGATGCGCAGTCCACGACGGGAATCACGGATTCCACGATGACGGCGATTGGTTTGGAGGTTGTGTTTACCGGTGCGGATATGACGGCGGATGACTATATCGAACGGCAGTCGCACTTGCTGGGGAAGGTGAAACGGATTCGGGTTGCGACTTCCGATTATTTGGAACAGCAATTGGTATTGAGCCGGGGAGCGACTCGGGTGTCGGCGCGGGAACTGGAATTGGAGCTGTATGAGATGAAACGGCAGATTCGAACCAAGGAGCGAAAACGGCAGCAGGGAGAAAAAGAAGGCTTTCTTTTGGTGGAGGATCGAATCGATCCGGAAACAAAGCAAAAGTTGGAAAAACTCCTCGATGACGAGGAAGAAACGGAGAACGGTTCTTAATCTTGACGGATGGAACCGTTTTTCCTTATAATGGAGAGAGACGACCCGAGGAGATTGCAATGGAGAAGATGGCGAAGGGCATGGCGGCATGGGAAGAAACCATTCCGGATATAGGCATTCAGGAGCCCATAAGCGATGAAAACCTGGTCTTGCACGCGAAGGATGGTTCCGATGGCGCGCAGCGGGAATTGATCGATCGCTATAAGGTGATGGTGCGCTACAAGGCAAGCCTGTATTATTTGCCTGGCGCGGATCGGGAGGATTTGATTCAAGAAGGGATGATTGGCTTGTATAAAGCCATGACGGAGTTTGATCCATCACGAAATCAATATTTCCGATCCTTTGCAAACCTCTGCGTAAAGAGACAAATTCTTACGGCGATCAAGACCTCTCAACGATTGAAACACATGCCCTTGAACGGGTATATCTCCCTGCAGGGATCCAGGACAAACAGCAGCGGCGAGCCGATTCTGTTAGAAACCTTGCGCGCCAGGATCGAGGAGGGGCCGGAGGCGAAGATTATCGCAGAGGAAACCCTGCAGATAATGGAAAGCAAGATTGAAGAACGGTTGAGTTTTTTGGAATGGAAGGTGCTGATGCATTATTTAGAGGGAATGAGTTATCAAGAGATTTCCGCTCAGATGAATCGCTCGGTGAAATCTATTGACAATGCATTGCAGCGCATTAAAAAAAAGTTGGAAAATTGTCTGTAATTCCCTATTGACAACCCCTTGAACGGGGGATAAAATGTATTAGTGAGTGAAGTGCCCTCGTAACTCAGCAGGTAGAGTACTTGCATGGTAAGCAAGAAGTCACCAGTTCGAATCTGGTCGTGGGCTCCAATTAAACTTCGCATTTGCGG
>DAOUQF010000047.1 GCA_030625815.1 Eubacteriales bacterium | reverse complement strand
ATATTCGTTCCTTGTCCATTTAATAAGCCAGTTTGGACAAGCGACTTGTCCAAAACTTGTCCAAAGTATGAAAAAACACTATTTCAAATCGCTACAACCGTTGCAATTCCTTGATAGTTGAACGATAGTCTCAACATGGGGCGTATGGGCAAACATATCAACTGCCGTTGCCTTTTCGATCACATAACCTGCCGCCTGCAGCTGCTTGAGGTTCTCAACTAGAGCACTTGCCTTGCAGGATACGTAGACGATTCTCGGCGCATTAAAGGCGATAATCTTCTCCAAGGCTTTTTCCATGACACCCATGCGCGGCGGATCTAGAATAATCACATCCGGTGTGATGCCCTGATCCGACAGCTCGTCGACCTTTTCGAAAACATCGCCGGCGATAAAATGGCAATTTGTCAGGTTGTTCTTCTCCGCATTGATCTTGGCCGCCTCTACGGCTTCCTCCACCAACTCAATTCCGTACACTTCCTTTGCCGTGCTGGCCATCAACTGGCCGATGGTGCCCGTTCCGGAAAAAAGATCAAAAACGATTTGATTGTCAACATCGCCCACATACTCGCGAACGGTGTTGTAAAGGACTTCGGCTCCGGCTGAATTCGTTTGGAAGAATGAAAACGCCCCAATCTGAAAGGTCAAACCCAGCAGCTTTTCAACCAAATAGTCTCTCCCGTAAAGAAGATTCACCTTCTCCGGTATAACCACATCGCCCAAGGTGTCATTCTCCGTGTGAAGGACGCCCACGAGGGTCTGAGAAAGCGGAAGGCTTTGCAATAACCGAAGGTACCCTTCTGTGTCAACCTCGCCCTGTGTGCTTGTAACAAGGTTCACGAGGATCTCTTTTGTGAACTCCGCACGGCGTACCACCAAATATCGCAGGATCCCCTTATGACCTCGCCTATGGTAATACGGCGTTCCATTGTTTCTGAAAAATTCCTGGGTCGCGGAAAGAATCATGCGGTAATCTTCATCAACAATCTGACAATCCGTTACAGGCACGATTTCATAAAACCGTCCCCGCTCATGCATCCCGATGGTAAGGGGGCCGCCTTTTTCCTGATCACCAAAGGTAAACTCCATTTTATTCCGGTAGGCTGTTTGTTTCGGGCTCGGATGCACCCCTTCAAACGTATCTCCCTCAACACCTGCGTTTTTCAAAATTTTTCGAAGTTGCTTTTCTTTTAACGCCAACTGCTTTTCATAAGGATAGTGCTGATAGGCGCATCCCCCGCAATCAGGAAAGTGCACACATTGCGATGGAATCTGATCCGGCGCCTCTTCCAAGGTCTCGAGCACGCGCCCGATGATCTTCTTGCCTTTCTTCTTTACAATCCGCACATGAACCTTTTGTCCCGGCAGGGTGTTTTTCACAATAATCTTTCTATCCTCTGCGTGGGCAATTCCCTTGTTTGGAAAATCCACATCTTCTATAGTCAAGACGAATTCTTGTCCTTTTTTCATATTCATCACCACTCCTTTATCCTTCCCTATTGTATGAGGTGGATGGATTCCCGTCAACAAAAAAAAGCCCATTCGGGCTTTAGAATCGCAAGACTGCACGTACACGATTTTGTTGAATGCTCAGTTCATCCGCCAAGGCGTTGACAATCATCAATCCTCGTCCAAATTCATCCATGCTGGCAAACGTTTTATGCGCTATCGATACATCTGCTAAACCGTCGCCTTCATCCATCACCTGAATCACTAGCGATTTATTGTGTACTTCCACATTCAAATGCACTCTTCGATGCAATTCATTTTTGTTTCCGTGCTTGATCGCATTGCTCATCAATTCATCCAAAACAAGCTTTGTATTAAATAAAACCGATTCGTCGTCAATGTCCCCGGCGAGAACATCCAGGATCTCATCACGGGTTCGTAACATTAGTTTAAAGTCGCTTTGAATGTAATTATTATATACCATCATCTATACCACCCAACATATAGTATATTCGCTACTCATATAATACCCATTTTTTATATTTTAATCAAGGAATCTATGAAATACCATTTTTTTACACCTTCATTGTTTAGAATTTTCAGATTATTTGTTTTTGTAGGTTTTTCCACTTTTTCATGATTAAGGGCATTATGGCAGGGGTAGTATTGTATTGAAAATATAGATCTTAAAGGAGGAGTTTTGCATGAAATGGGAATGTACGGTATGCGGTTGGATCTATGATCCTGCCGAGGGAGATCCAGACGGAGGAATTGCACCAGGTACAGCTTTTGAAGATATTCCAGATGAGTGGGTATGCCCAGTCTGTGGTGTAGGAAAAGACGATTTCGAAAAAATTGAAGAGTAAAGCCAAAGCCAGGAGTAATTACTCCTGGCTTTTTGTTTCTTCTTCCTCTTCTTCTACATAAACCTCGTCAATCTTTCGTTGAATCACTTGCATCAACTCTTCCCGCCCCTGTCGCGACTCTGACGAAAACGGGATCAACAAATCCTTCTCTTGCGACATCATCAAAGTTTCCCGAATGACCGCCAATTGTTTGTTCTGTGCAGATCTCGACAGCTTGTCCGCCTTATTCGCAACGACAATTCCACGAAAACCCATCTCTAAAACCATCTTATACATGGCTTGATCTTCTGGTGAAGGCTTATGTCGAATATCAACAATCACAACGATTTCCTCCAAACAAACGCGTTGAGTAAAATAGGTATCCATCATTTTCTGCCATGTCTTGCGGGATTGCTTCGATACCCGGGCAAATCCATAGCCCGGCAAGTCAACAATTCGAAACTCTTCGTTGATATTGTAAAAATTCAAGGTCTGGGTTTTCCCTGGTTGTCCGGAAGTCCGAGCCAAGTTCTTTCGATTGGTCAAACAATTAATCGTTGAAGACTTCCCTACGTTAGACCGGCCCGCAAAAGCAATCTCAGGTAGTAATTCTTCAGGATATTGATTCGCCCAAGCCGCCAATGCTTCAATGTAAGCTGATCGTATAATCAATGCTATCTCCTCTCAAAAAACACGGCAGGCCTTCGCCTGCCGGTCTTTATACCAATGCGTGCTTCAATACCTCATCCATGGACTTCACGAAGATAAACTTCATTTGTTCACGAACCTTTTCCGGTATCTTTTCCACATCTTTTTTGTTGTCAAATGGAATAATCAAGGTACGAATACCTGCTCGATGCGCGGCTAATGTTTTCTCTTTCAAGCCGCCAATCGGCAAGACACGTCCCCGAAGAGTAACCTCACCCGTCATGGCGATATCGCTTCTAACCGGTCTCTTGCACAATGCCGATGTAACTGCGGTTACCATGGTAATCCCAGCAGAAGGTCCATCCTTTGGCGTCGCTCCCTCTGGAATATGAATATGCACATCATATTTCTCATGGAAATCAGGCTCCAGACTAATCGAATCTGCAATGGTTCGAATATAACTCATGCCAGTTAATGCAGATTCCTTCATGACATCGCCAAGCTTACCGGTCAACTGAACCTTGCCCTTCCCAGGCATAACGGAAACCTCGATAAACAGCGTTACACCGCCAACGGAAGTCCAAGCCAAGCCTGTTGCCAATCCAATCTGATCTTCCTTTTCCAGTTTATCATACATAAACCGCTCGGGTCCCAAGAATCTTGTCAGATTTGACTTATTGACATGCATGTCCGTAAAGGCTTTCGGATCCTCTTGAAGAATCGTTACCACTTTCCGACAGATATTAGCAATTTGCCGTTCCAAATTTCGAACGCCCGCTTCCCGCGTATATCCTGAGATCACTTCTTTTAATGCTGCCGGTGAGAACTTCAACTGGCTCTCTTTCAAACCATGCTGGTCCAATTGCTTCGGCACCAAATAACGCTTCGCAATTTCATATTTTTCATTTTCCGTATAACTGCTAATCTCAATAATCTCCATACGGTCGCGAAGAGGTCCAGGAATTGTAGCCGCCGTATTTGCGGTGGTAATAAACATCACATTCGACAAATCATAGGGAAGCTCCATAAAATGATCGGTAAATGTATTGTTTTGTTCCGGATCCAATACCTCCAACAAGGCAGATGCAGGATCCCCACGAAAATCACTGGCTAATTTATCAATCTCATCGAACAGGAATACCGGATTGACAACGCCAACTTTCTTCATATTTGTGATGATATTGCCAGGCAAAGCGCCTACATAGGTGCGGCGATGGCCTCGAATTTCCGCTTCATCGCGCACACCGCCAAGACTCATACGCACAAACTTACGATTCAAGCTTCGCGCAACGGATCTGGCAATTGACGTTTTTCCGACTCCTGGAGGTCCAACCAAACAGATAATCGGCGCCTTCATCGTCTTGGAAGCCATCTTGCGAACGGCTAAGAATTCAATGATGCGTTCCTTGACATCTTCCAGTCCATAATGATCCTCATCCAACACTTGTCGTGCATAGGAAAGGTCTTTACGGTCTCGACTCTTCTTCGACCAAGGCAAGTCAAGAATCCATTCAATATAATTTCGAATGACCCCGGTCTCTGCCGAAGCTGGATGCAAGGTACGCAAGCGTTTCATTTCCTTTATTACCTTATCGCGTGCTTCTTGCGGCAATTTCTTGTTTTGAAGCCGAACTTCGTACTCCATTAAATCAGAAGAGGTTTCATCGCCTTCTCCCAGTTCTTCTTGAATCGCGCGCAATTGCTCTTTCAAATAGTACTCTTTTTGCACTTGATTGATTTGGCTCTTCACCTTTTCAGAAAGTTCCTCTTCAATCTCCAGCAATTCGATCTCTTCTTTGATCATTGCATCCAAACGAATCAATCGTTCTACCGGTTGGAAAATCTCCAAAATCTCTTGTTTTCTTTCCTGGCTCAATCGAATATACGAGGCAATAGTATCCGCCAAACGTCCCGGTTCAAGAATTTCGCTAACCGACAACAAGGCTTCCGATGAAATCCTATCGCTAACCTTGACATATTGCTCAAAATTCTTATGAACCATGCGCACGGCAGCAACAATTTCTTTGTTTTCATCAATTTGGCCTTCATACTTGTATAAAAATTCTTCTACTTCAACTTCAAAATAAGGATCTGTCGAAGTGATTTCTCGAATCTGCGCACGATTGATTCCCTCCACCAGGACACGAATCACATCGCCTGGAAGCTTCAGCATTTGTTTCACCTTACAGATGGTGCCTACTTTAAAATAATCGTCTGGCGTGGGATCTTCAATCTTTATATCCCTCTGAGCGGTTAAAAAGATATGAGAATCTTTCACCATGGCCTCTTCTAAGGCTGCAACGCTCTTATCTCTTCCGACGTCAAAATGCATAACCATGTACGGAAAGACCGTGAGTCCTCGAAGCGGAATAAGCGGTAAAATCTGTTTCGTTTGTTCAATCGTATACTTTGTCATCCTTATCCCCCTTTCAATTGGTTCATTATAAATACTACCCTAAAACAGGAAACTTCGTCAATATATCTGTGCTTCTTTTTTGAATTTGCCGAATAAGCCTTATTCGGAAAGAATTTGCACTATTTCGAAGAAAAAACTCACGCTATGCGTGAGTTTAAGAGGCA
Organism: Eubacteriales bacterium; assembly: GCA_030625815.1. Lineage (GTDB taxonomy): Bacteria > Bacillota > Clostridia > Tissierellales > GPF-1 > GPF-1. The sequence continues at coordinate 4,053 of DAOUQF010000047.1, read as the reverse complement.
AATTCCTGCGCTTTATCCTTTGTTTCCATGTCCTTACTGGTTTTCTTCTCGATTTCAGGATCTTTCCCGTCCTCAATCGTCTCTCTCGTAATGATGCATTTGCGCGCATCCGGTGTTGATGGAATCTCAAACATCGCATTCAGCATCACTTCTTCAATCACAGCACGAAGCCCGCGAGCGCCCGTCTTTCTTTTCTTTGCCTTCTTGGCAATCGCCACCAAAGCGTCTTTTGTGATATCCAACTCGACATTATCCAATCGGAAAAGCTCTTGATATTGTTTCAGCAAGGCATTCCGCGGTTCCGTTAAAATCGAGATCAGGGCACCTTCATCCAACTCTTCCAACGCAACAATCATTGGCATCCTGCCAACCAACTCGGGAATCAGACCATATTTAATCAAATCCTCCGGCTCAGCCTTTTTCAACAATTCGCTCAAATCGATGGACGATCGGCTCTGAATATCAGCTCCGAATCCCAAGGCTTTCTTATGATGGCGTTTTGCAACGATCTTCTCCAATCCATCAAAGGCTCCGCCTAAGATAAAGAGGATATTCGTTGTATCCACCTGAAGAAATTCTTGGTGCGGGTGCTTTCTTCCCCCTTGAGGAGGAACATTCGCAGTGGTTCCCTCAATGATCTTCAACAATGCTTGCTGTACGCCTTCGCCGGAAACATCCCGTGTGATCGACGGATTTTCAGCCTTGCGGCCTACCTTGTCAATCTCATCGATATAAATAATCCCGCGTTGCGCGCGCTCCAAGTCATAGTCAGCCGCTTGAACCAATTTCAAGACAACATTTTCAACATCTTCGCCTACATATCCGGCCTGTGTCAATGTTGTCGCATCGGCAATTGCGAAGGGAACGTCGAGAATCTTCGCCAAGGTTTGAGCCAACAAAGTTTTCCCGCATCCAGTTGGTCCAATCATCACAATATTGCTCTTGCTGATTTCAACATCGCTGTCCGTCGCGTTGTTGTACAATCGCTTATAGTGATTGTACACCGCTACCGCCAAGGCTTTTTTCGCAAGATCCTGCTGGATCACATAATCATCTAATACTCGTTTTATATCTTTCGGTTTTGGCAAATCATCGAGATTGATGTCTTCATGAACTGCTGTACTTTCTTGAATAATTTCATAACCGAGTGTGATACACTCATCGCAAATATAAACGCCAGGTCCGGCAATTAATCGCCGCACCTGTGAGCGTTCTTTTCCGCAAAATGAGCATTTCAATTCATGTTTTTTATCCGACATTGAAATCCCCTTTCCTTTATCAACTGTTATCGTTTGACAATGATCTCGTCAATCAATCCATACTCTTTTGCTTCGTCAGCCGACATAAAATAATCTTTTTCCGTATCTTCCGCAACCTTCTCAACAGGTTGCCCTGTCATCTCCGCCAGCAATTCATTCAATTGCTTTTTCGTACGAAGAATACGGTCTGTGTAGATCTGCATATCCGTGGCTTTCCCCTGCACTCCGCCTGCTGGCTGATGTATCATCACCTCAGAATGCGGCAATGCCATTCGCTTGCCTTTGGTTCCGGCCGCCAGCAAAAATGCGCCCATGCTTGCACACATGCCAACACTGATTGTTGCAACATCAGGTTTGATGTATTGCATGGTGTCATACATAGCCAAACCAGCTGTAATCGACCCGCCTGGACTATTGATATAGACCATAATGTCCTTCTCGGGATCTTCCATTTCCAAGAACAACAATTGGGCAACCACGACCGATGCCATTGCATCATTTACGTCGCCATTAATAAAGATGATACGATCTTTTAACATCCGAGAATAGATATCATAGGATCGCTCGCCTTGTGTGGTTTGTTCAATCACATAAGGGATTACTGACATATCCTCGCCTCCCTATTTCAATACCGCTTTTTCCATAATCAAATCGATTGTTTTTTCACGGATGACATCCACACGCAACATATCCGTGTTTCCACCTAATAATTTTTTGAATTGATCGGCAGTTTGATTGTAACGCACTGCGATCTCTTCCAATTTCGCTTGGAGTTCTTCTTCAGACGCTTCAAGCGCTTCCGCTTTGCTGATTGCATTTAATACCAAATCCGCTTTTACAGACTTCTCCGCGTTTGGCTGGATTTGCTTGCTCAAGTCCTCTTCTGTTGTTTCAGTGAAGGTATAGTATTGCTCCAAGTTCAAGCCTTGAGAAGACAATTGTTGTTCAAACTCTTGTCGCTCTTGCTCAATTTGCGCATCTACCATTACTTCAGGAATATTGACTTCTGCATCAACAATCACTTTTTCAATTACGTTTGTTTGGTTTTCTCGCGCTTCTCGTTCTGTAGCGCTTTTCTCAAGATTCGCGCGAATATCCGCTTTCAATTCGTCCAGGGTATCAAATTCAGAGACATCCTTTACAAATTCATCATCCAATTCCGGCAATTCTTTTACTTGAATCTCATGAATAGTCACATGAAAAGTCGCTTCTTTTCCAGCCAATTCTTCCGCTTGATACTCTTCAGGGAAGGTAACTTGGATATCCGATTCTGATCCAATGGCTTTCCCAACCAATTGCTCCTCGAATCCTGGAATGAATTGACCAGATCCAATTGTCAATTTTTGGTTTTCAGCTGTTCCGCCCTCGAAGGGCACGCCGTCCACCGAACCCGCATAATCCATCTCAACAATATCGCCATCTTCAACCGCGCGGTCTTCGATGGTAACCATGCGTGCATTTTGCTCTTGTTTGGTCTTAAGATCGTCTTCAACCAACTCATCGGTCACTTCGTAGACAACTTTCTCAACCTCAACGCCAACATACTCACCTAATTTCACTTCTGGTTTCACGGTTACCGTTACTTCCAAATACACATTGCCGTCAACGTCAAATTTATCCAACGCTGGACGATCAACAGTTTCTAACTCCAATTCAGCTGCCGCTGCTGTATACGCTTCTGGGAAAACAAAGTCAAGAGCATCTTCATAGAATACCTCTTTGCCATATACCTTCTCAATAAACTGCATAGGCACTTTGCCTTGACGGAATCCGTCAACTCGATATTGTCCCTTGTTTTTACTGTAGGCCTTCTTGCATCCAGCACGGAACTCTTTCTCCGCGATTTCAAAGCTTAATTTCACCGTATTATTTTCTTTGCTGATCAGTTTTGTATTCATGTGTAAATTGTCCCTCCATTTAAGTTCTATCCGTAATCGAATCTACAACTTTTGATTATATCATAATTGTCAACAGGAAGAAACGCCTAAATCCAACTGGAAATTTCTTCAATGTTTTTCCGTTTCGGTCGCTCTCCAATTTGACCCGGCACCCCGAGAGGCGTCATGGCAACCAATTGAAATCCCGACAGATCGAGAGGAAGCGTTTCTTGAATCTCCTTCGCTGCATAATTGGGCGATGTCATCCAACATGTTCCATATCCGAGATCCGCAGCCGCCAAACAGAAATGCTCCATTGCCGCCCCCAGGTTCTGAATCCCCGGTGCGGTGCGTTCCAATTGTATGGCTTCTTCCTCTAACCCCGCTTCCAGCATTTCTTTCATCGCCGTCGGCCGATATTCGCTCGCAAAAGCCAAAACCGTGACAGGGGCTCGTTTGAAAACCAATGCGTATTCAATAAGTTTTTCGAATTTTCGTTTCTTGTTTGGATCCTCAATGCATTCAGCCAAGGTCTGATTCTTTTTTCGAATTACTGCCTCGATCTCTTGAATGACCCTTCGATCCTCCACAATGACAAAATGCCAGTTTTGTCGATTCTTGCCGGAAGGCGCCAATTGCACCGCCTCCAGCATCAGCTCAATATCCGCTTTTTTCACTGGCGCATCGGTATAATTTCGCACGCTCACACGTTTCTCTAGTTTTTTGATCAATTCCATCGTTCCTCCACTATAACTTGCTTATTAATTTCATCAAAGGCGGACGGTAAACCGAGATCGCCTTCTCCGGACACAATTCAGCACAACAAAAACATCGAATGCACTTATCCAAATCAGCAACAGGCCGCTGATTGACCATTGTAATCACCTTAGGCGGACAATTCACCTCGCAGATCCGAC